>JBDRMW010000116.1:0-32520 GCA_043811735.1 bacterium | reverse complement strand
TAAAACCAGGTTTGCTCTTTGTGTAAATCACATCCAACATAATACATGGTGGTTCCTCCTT
Organism: bacterium; assembly: GCA_043811735.1. Classification (GTDB taxonomy): domain Bacteria; phylum Elusimicrobiota; class JBDRMW01; order JBDRMW01; family JBDRMW01; genus JBDRMW01. The sequence continues at coordinate 32,459 of JBDRMW010000116.1, read as the reverse complement.
TTGTAAATTTAGTTTTGCAACCAAATTTTATCAAATTGTGAGGAATCACCCTAACATATTATCAGATCTCGACATGAGACAATAGAGGAATAAAAGTCTCATGTCGAGATCCGACCCCCATTATTTTTTTCAAAATTAGGACAGAGCCCAAACTTTACAATAATTTTACAAAAATTTAATAATTTATTTACATTGAAATTGTATAATAATTGTATGTTTAAATTTATATGCAAATTATATATACGATTAATTCTTTTATTTGCTTTTTCTTTTTCCCATGTCATCTGCAATTCCCAGCCTTTTTCTTTCATCTCACCACCTGGATTTAGCGGAGAAATAGAATTTTTACATCCAACGGAATTGATCCAATATCTTAGGGCAAAAAAAGATTCTATTGTACGAGGGGATATATTAGTGCAAGAAGTTGTTGATATGTTGTACCGTTGTTTCGGGACTGAACATGCACCCCATCCCCCTGCAGAAATACTGGTTAATCCGGCATTATATATTGCCAATGCCTGTTTTTTTACCACTGATGAAATTAAAGAAACATTTGAGTTCCAATTATGGAACCAGGTTAAATACTGGAAAGACACTGATATGATTCCTAAAGAAATCCAGGCTAAAGCTGCTGCTATAATGGATGCAGTAAACCGGGATCCACGTTTCACATCCCGTATTTTAAAGAAAGAAACCGAGGTTATTCCCTATGAAATATGGCGGATTCTGTTAGGCGAGGATATTGATCCCTGGAAGGAAGCAAAACAACAGTTAAACGATGCTGCCGAGGCTCATTTTGAAGATATTGAACAAGTAATTAGTAATTCTGACAATCCAATATTTACTGCTATGGTTGCTGCTGCTCGAGGGAACCGAATTGACTTGAATATCGGAGAAGCTGCACAAACAGGAAAAATTGATATGCCAAAACTTATTGGTGAGCTAACGGATACGCAGAATGTATCATATCGGCAATGGGATTTTAAAAAAGTTGAAAAAGTATTAACCGAATCGGATAATTTTCGTAATCTTTTATATTTAGCTGATAACTGTGGGGAAATAGTTGCAGATTTAATATTAATTAAAAAATTGTTTAACCTTGGCCATTCTATTACAATCGCTGTACGTAAAAAGCCGGTTATTAATGACATGGCTATTTCGGATCGTGCTGATATTGAAGCTATAATTCAATGTCATTTTCCTGAAGCATTAAGCACTGGAAGAATAAACATTATTTCAAGTGGATCAGAAGAAGTCGGTTCGGATCTGCGGTTTGCGAGCAGAGAATTTATTGATGCATGGAAATCCTGCGACCTGGTTATCGCCAAGGGATTGGGCAACTGGGAATCATTCAGGTACAACGTGCTGACCAAACCGGTTCTTTTTCTTATGGAAAACAAAGACCCTAAATTTATTATTGAACAAGAAGTTGTAAAAGGCGTTCCTCATTTATTGTATTTACCCTCTGGGACGATCCCCCCGATTGATACGTTTAATATTGAATTATTAAAGACAAGAAAGGCGGCTCTAGCGCTTGAGATTATTCAAAAACTAAGGCGTATGAATTTTGAACAGGTAAAAGAAACAATTAAGTCTCTTGTGGATAATATTCTACCTTCTTCTATATCAGATGAAATTGAGAAATCAAAAACAGAAAAACCGTGTGCGGAAACTGTGTTGAAACCACCTGAGTATAAAACTGATATGTATACACTTGATGATGCGCGGTTAGTCAAAGTCGTTGATGGCCCGGATGCAACATATTTTGATTATTACCGGTCATTATTTCTTCGGCAGACAAAGGATATTATTTTTCCTGCTATTCGGAAGAAAATGCAGGAGGGCATTCTTATCATATCTGAATGGGAAATGGAATTTCTGGACAAAAACCTTTGGCCAGCACTTGATAATCTTCTATGTCACGAACATGCTGGCTCTATAACCAGATTGGATTTCATCAGGATAATGCTTCAAATATTAACTCAGATTGGTCCTGATTTGTATGAAGATATAAAAAAGCAGAGCATTGCTGAGATAGAGCCGCGTTATGCTGAGCTCCGTGAAATAGTCAGGTCAAAAGGAAAAAAAGATGCATTTAAAACAGCAATGTCTTTTTGTGCTATGGGAAACATGTTTGAGGCCATACATGATGATGCATCCCTGCGGCAATTATCCATTGATGAGCTTGAAGGAAGAGGCATTGACATTAATGGTTTTTTTGAACGGTTAGATGAGCGGATTGAAGAGAATGAGTCCGGCACGATAATGTATTACCTGGACAATGCTGGTGAACTGCCCCTTGATATGATTGTTGTTGAACTTTTAATGGATCAAGGATTTGATGTTGTGCTGGTTGCCAAAGGAAGCTTTGCTTTTGATGATATTACGGTGCGTGAAGTAAATAGCCATCTGAACAGGTGGCTGAGTGACCTGCGATTTAAATGGCTGCGAAAATATTATCATCCTGAATCTCCAGATAAGAGCCGGTTACGTGTAATGTCAACTGATGTAACGATACCCGGTGTTGATTTAGCGCGTATCGGCACTGCACATGAGGCCCAGCGCCAGGATGCATTGTTTAGTGTTTATAAAGGCGGAGGAAATCATTACACAACATACACATCTGCATTAACTCAGGATAGTTTTTACATGTATGCTCTGAAAGAACCGATCCAGATTGCCTGTGCAAAAGCACACGGCGTTTCTGCTGTAAAAGCAAAAAAAGGCGGATTAGTATTTGAGTTTAAAGAAAAATATCAACGCGGTTTAAGTTTAACTGATTTAGTGCGGGATGGGAAACATATAACCAATGTAGCTTCTGAAGAGGTGCAAAGCTTAAGCGCACGTCCACAGGATGTTGATACTGCTGAGAAAGCTGCCTCACGTGCCAATTAATCCTAATTATACAAATCATTTCTTCAATTAATAAAATATTTTTGAAAAAACTTTAATCTGGATGTTTGGAAGATATTTTGCTAGTGTAGTGGCGCACAAATACCTTGACATTTACTCACTTACACATATATAATAATTATGAATGAACATTTCAGAACAAATCATACTAACACCCCAAGAAAAATCAACGATACATCGTTGGGCACAAGGGAGAAGCATTCCTGTGCGTTTGGCTCAACGAGCACAGATTATTCAGTTAACAGCGCAAGGTATTTTCAATCACGACATTGCAAACCGTCTGGGTATTTCGCGTCCCACCGTTCAATTGTGGCGAGAACGTTTTTTAGCGTTCCGCCTATCCGGATTAGAAAAAGATGCTCCTCGTCCTGGTCGTTTGCCAAAAATTCAGTGCAAAAAAATTACTGCTATAGTCCAAGCAACACTTCATACCACCCCTTCCAATGCAACTCATTGGAGCAGTCGCAGTATGGCCGATGCACAAGGGGTCAGCAAAGACAGTATTCGGCGTATCTGGAAACAATACAAGCTCAAGCCCCATCTGATCGAAACATTCAAACTCAGCCGCGACAAACGATTTATCGAAAAATTACACGATGTAGTTGGTCTCTATTTGAATCCTCCCGACAAAGCCATTGTCTTTTGTGTGGACGAAAAAAGCCAAATTCAAGTCCTCGAACGTACGCAACCATTGCTTCCCCTGCGACCGGGAATTCCTGCACGGCAAACACACGATTACGCACGTCATGGCACAACAACATTATTTGCCGCATTAAGTATGCTCGACGGCACGGTTATCGGCGATTGCATGCCTCGTCATCGGCATCAAGAATTTATCAGATTTCTTCAGCTTATCAATACAAAGACCCCATCCGATCTGGATCTCCACTTGATTGTCGACAACTATGGCACACACAAACATCCCCGTGTTCAACGGTGGATACAACGTCATCCACGCTTCCATCTTCACTTTATTCCTACATCCAGTTCCTGGGTGAACATGGTGGAACGATGGTTTGCCGAGATTACGTCAAAAAGAATTCGCCGGGGCTCATTCAAAAATGTCAAAGAACTAATTATGACTATTAAAAACTATATTGATTCTAATAACCAAAATCCTAAAGTATTTGTTTGGACAGCTTCTATTGAAAGCATTATGCGAAAAATTTCAAATGTCAAGATCTGTTAGCGCCACTACACTAGCTACTTGATACTGGATTCTAGATCCTAGATAATAAAACCAACATCAAAATCTATTCTTTGCCGTTGCCATTATCTGGTTTCAGTGTATCCAGTATCCAGTATCTAGGATCTAGGATCTAGTATCCAGTGTCTAGAATATCTATGATCCAGAAATGACGATCTGGGAAAAATCAGCTACCCGGCGATAAAGCATAATAATATCATATAAAAGAGCTAAGCGGTTAGCGCGAAGTGTTTCATCATCAACCATCACCAGGACCTTATCAAAAAAACAATCCAATGCACTGCGCAGTGATATAATTCGTTTAAAAATAGTCTCATACTCATCCTGTGTAAAACGTTGGTGAGATCCCTGATCAAGCGCTTTTTCAAACTCCCGCTTTATCCCTTGAAATTCCCGATACAGGTCAATCTCACAGGATTCATTAAAAAGTTCTTTATTGATCTCGCTGCCAACGGGAATATTTTTACTTAATGCCTGCCGGAGAATATTATCTGCCCGTTTAAATCCCGCTGATAAGGCCTCAAAATCGGGCTGCAATCGAATATCGTGAAGAGCTTTTAACCTCACATAAGCATCGGTAATATTTTTAACATTATCAGGATGATCCCAAACTGAGCCAAGAATAGCATTAATCTCATCATGCGCATATCCCCAGGATGCAAAAACTACTTCGAGGCGTTGTCTGCAAAAGAGAAGTATTTTTGCAAGCATTTCATCTTTTTTACTTGAAAGATCCGGAGGATAATTTGACAAAGCGCTATCCATGAAATGCTCCAAATCAATATGAATCTCATTGTGCAAAATCGTACGGATAATACCTAATGCCAACCGCCTCATCCCCAAGGGATCTTTATTGCCCGAAGGAATCATACCGGCTAAAAAGTATCCCGCTAAAGAATCAGATTTGTCCGATAGGGATACGGCAGACCCGACAATGCTTTGCGGTACGGCATCATCAGGCCCTATGGGTTTATAATGTTCTTCTATTGCTTCACAGACTTCTTGTTCCTCCCCGGCATTACGGGCATATAACTTCCCTGCTGTTCCTTGAAGTTCGGGATATTCATATACGAGTAAACTGACCAGATCAGCTTTACATAGATGAACCGCACGCTTGATACAACCTTTTTGAACATCCGATATTAATGCATGTTCACATAAAATAGAAACCAGTTTTTTCATGCGCTCAACTTTATCATATAAAGAGCCGAGCTTCTCATGAAAGGTGACCCCTTTTAATTTTTCTATCCGCTCATCTAAGGTAAGTTTTTTATCCTGCTCATAAAAGAATGCTGCGTCCTCCAGGCGGGCGGTTAACACGCGCTCATATCCTTCACGCACCATGTGCTGCGATTCAGACTGCCCGTTGCGTATGCCGATAAACCGTGCAGAAATATAGTTATTTGTATCGAGCACGGTAAAAAACTTTTGTTTGGCTCTCATGCAGGTTATGAGAAGCTCCTGCGGGATATCTAAATATTTTTTATCAAATTCCCCCAGGATAACCGAAGGAGTTTCCACTAAAAATGTATTTTCTTCCAAGAGTGCTTCATCTTCAAGCACATGCCCCTGCAAATCAGTGACCGCATCTTTAATAAGGCGGGCAATATATTTTTTTCTATCATGCTGTTTAACTCTAATGCAGATATTTTCCATTTTTGAAAAATATTTATCAGCCTGCGGGATATCGATCTTTTTGTTTGAGACCGCATGAAGGCCTCTCGTTGATTTGCCTGATTTTACATCAGCTATTGAAAACCGGATAACCTCAGAGCCTAAGAGGGCTGTCATATGTCTGATCGGACGGGCAAACGAAAACCGCGAATCTTCCCAAACCATGGTTTTGGGAAATTTAATATTTTTTATAATTTCCGGAAAGATATCCTGCAGAATTTTTTTTGCTTTTTCTCCTCCCACATTGACCTCAGCGCATACTTTACCGTCAATTATTTTGAGCTGCTCAAGAGGAATCCCGACTTTTTTACTAAAGCCCACTGCGGCGATCGTATATTCACCATTATCATCTCTAAACATCCGTTCAGGCGGGCCTGCTATTTTTTGGACTTTCTGGGCTGCTTTTTCAGAAATATTTTTAATGTAAAGCACCAGTCTCCGCGGGGTAGCTGCCGTTTCTATGGGCGCATCAAAGGCAAGCATTCTTTCGTGCAACAATTTATCTGCCAGGCTGCTCATCTGATCTAAAGCCGGCACAATATAACTAGCGGGCAGTTCCTCGCAGCCTATTTCAAGTAATGCATCAACCATTAATTAATCTCTCTTTGTTAATTTACTCAAACACTTTATAAGCATGAAATCCGAATATCGAAATTCTAAATTCGAAACAAACTCCAAATTCTAAATCACAAATCCCAAACAAAGTCAAAAACATTCTTAAAGTCAATAAAATCATTTTTTGTTATATTCATTGTTTTGAGTTTTCGAATTTGGAACATTGATTTTGTTTCGACTATTGATATTTATTTTTCGAATTTATTAAAATAACTGTGTTCCCAAACAAAAATATTTTATATATTATTTTTTTTCAACTTTTGCCACTTTTTCACATACTGTAAGGTATTTTTCTGCGGTTAATTTTGCCAATTTTCTTACTCTTCCTATATACCCGGCCCGTTCGGCAACCGATATAGCACCGCGGGCATCAAGCAGATTAAATACATGTGAACATTTGAGTACAAAATCATATGCAGGCAATACGAGATTTTTGTCAAGCAGCGCTTGAGATTCCTTTTCATATTGAATAAAGAGCTGGGCAAGCATTGAAACATCTGCGGATTCAAAATTATAGACGGAAAATTGTTTTTCATCTTCAAGATGTATATATCCATAGGTGAGCTTATCATTCCATGCAAGATCGTACACATTATCTTTTTTTTGTGAATACATAGCTAAACGTTCCAAACCATAAGTTATCTCAACAGTTATGGGATTCAATGCAATCCCTCCGACATGCTGGAAATAGGTAAACTGAGTAATCTCCATACCATCCAGCCAGACTTCCCACCCCAAGCCTGAGGCACCCAAGGTGGGTGATTCCCAATCATCCTCAACAAAGCGTATGTCATGCTGTTTTGCATGCAGTCCTAAACTTTTTAATGATTCCAAATAAAGCTGCTGGATATTTGGCGGAGAAGGTTTGAACACTGCCTGATACTGATAATAATGCTGAAGACGGTTTGGATTCTCCCCATACCGTCCATCAGCCGGGCGCCGGGAAGGCTCTACGTATGCTGCTGCCCAGGGATGCGGCCCTAAGCTTCGCAAAAAAGTAGCCGGGTTAAACGTACCTGCTCCTTTTTCAATATCATATGGCTGCATAATTATACAGCCCTGTTTTGCCCAGAATTTTTGTAATGTAAAAATAATGTCTTGAAAATTCATCAACTCGTTCCTCGTTATTCGTTATTCGTTTTTCGTGGTTTGTTTTTCGTTTTTAGCTTTCCGTTTTTCGCTTCTTGATACCCAAAAAGATAATTGAGGTAATCTCCGAACAACGAATTACGAACTACGAAACACGATCTTTTACAGCAGCAAAAGATCCAACCTTTTTTGCAAATATTTCGGCCTTTAAAGGTTTCCCCAGGTAGTGATTAAGCACAAACGACAGCGTACTCATCAATGTTTCTAATTCTACCCTATTTATGGGGTATGTTTCAAGTAGCCAGGGATCTTCTTTCATATCTTTAAGCAATCCGCACAATACCGGGCTGACCGGAATTTTTTTCTGGATGTGGCAACTGCAGCGTATGCAAATCACTCCGGCGTGGCTAATCCAGACAGGCTCCGTATCCCCGTATGCGGACAAACATTCAGAACAATGATTAACCCGCAATCCATGGCCGGAATATTCAAGCATACAAAAAGCAAAAATAATCTTAAAAACAGTAGTCACTATGCCGCTTGAAGCAATTTTTTTTAAAATACTTCCCAGTAATTCATATTTTTTAAGGGATGGCTGTTCATCCGGTGTTAAACGATCAATTAATTCACATACCCAGCTCGCATCAACCATTTTATTAAAATCCTGCAATGGCAATGAAATATTTTCCAAGGCTTTAGCGCCGATAATGCGCCCCCAGGCTGCATCCTTTTTTTTGTGGATGGTCAGCACAGACCTGCTAAAAGGGACAATGCTTGATCGTAATTTTGATCTCATCTTTCGTACGCCTATGGCGTACGCATTAAGCTTGCCCAACTCCTTAGAATATAACCCAACGAGACAATCATATTCACCATAGGCCATAGACCTGATTATCCAGGATTCCAGATAGTGTGTATTACTCATAGTACCTGCTTTTTTTATAATAGCAGCATGCCTGCCAATGAAAAATAGATTAATATACTCATAATATCTGTGGTAGTGCTTACGAAGGGGCCGGCGGCAACAGCGGGATCAAATCCTAACCGTTTAAAAATCATCGGAAGCATCGCACCCAGCGTTGAAGCAAAGGTGATAGAAAAAATAATCCCTAGGCCCACAACCAGAGGAAATTTAAGACTTAAAGAAATTCCGTATATTACATATGCCGCAAGAGAAAGCATAATACCATACCCGACCCCTAAAATCAATGCAACCCTGATCTCCTTAAAGAAAACTTTCCGCAATTCATTAACTTGTATATATCCAGTAGCAAGTCCGCGCACTACAATAGTTGATGATTGACTGCCCACATTGCCGCCCATACCCATGATAACCGGTAAAAATGCAGCAAGCGCAACAACCTGGCTTAATACGCCTTCAAATTTGCCTATTAGAAGACTCGCTCCAATACCACCGATCCAGGATGCTAATAGCCAGGGCATTCGAGCTTTGACCACCCCCAGTACTGAGCGGGTAGTCAGCTCTTCCGGTTCGGTACCTGCCATCTTCGCAATATCTTCGGTTGCTTCCTGATTAATGACATCCACAATATCATCAATCGTAAGAATCCCGACTAATCTGTTCTGATTGTCTACTACCGGCGCGTCAATTAAATCATATTTCGCAAAAAGCTGAGCAACTTCTTCCTGGTCGACATCAACATTGACTTTAAGAATCTGCACCGGGGACATAATTTCATGCAATCTGATATCAGGCGGTGCGGTTATAAGGCGCCGCATGGAAATACCGCCTAAGAGCTGTCCCTGCTGATTAGTTATAAAAAAAGTATGCACACGTTTGCTTTGCTTACTGCGCAAGGCGATCTGAATCCGTTCAATCGCCTGCCGGGCAGATAGATCGCTTTTAAGAATCGGGAAATCAGACTGCATAAGCCGTCCGGCTGAACCTTCATTAAAGCTTAAGCGGTGCTGTACTCGTTCAACCCGTTCCTTTTTCATTATAGAAAACAATTTGCGGACGGTTTTTTCAGGAAGACGGTGAAAAAATCCGGTAGCATCCTCTGGTGAAAGATCTTCAAGCACGGGGCCGATTGAACCCGGTTCAATTCCTCCCAATAAATAATATTGATCTTCAAAATCAAGTTCTTCAAAAACCTCAACGGCGCGTTCACGATCAAGAAGCTTGAATAAAAGCAGCTGTTCCTGAGAATTAAAATCCCCCCATCCATCAACCAGGTCAATCGGGCTTATTTCTTTTAAGAGATTTTTAAGACTCGCATAGTCTTTCTCTTTAATGAAAATCTTAATATCAGGTAAAAATAATGCAAATGTTTTAATCATGCTGTTATCCGGTTAATTTTTATTTTATATATTCTTCGGCGGTCCGCTTCAATAACTTCAAACATATACGGCCCAAACTTTTTAGTTTCGCCTGCCTTGGGTATTTTACCAAATATATCAAGAACAAGTGCAGCCAAGGTTTCATACTGGTCTTCAGGCAGTTTAAGATTTAGCTCATCATTAATCCGGTCAATATCTTCACTTGCCCACACGAGATAACTCCCCTGATCCAGGCGGACCATGGTTGACTCCTGTTCATCAAACTCATCATAGATTTCACCGACAATCTCTTCAACCACATCTTCGATAGTCACCAGCCCCGCCGTGCCGCCATACTGATCAACGACGATAGCCATATGGTGTTTACCGGTTTTAAACTCACGCATGATATCAGACACACGGGCCATTTCAGGAATATAATACACCGGCCGCAGAAGATCATGTAAGATAATAAGATCGCTGTTTTCTGCTGATGCGATCAGATCTTTGCTGTAGATCACCCCGATAATATTATCCATATTGCTTTCATAAATAGGCACCCGCGAATACCGTTGATCAAGAATTTCGTGCATAATTTTTTCTCTCCCCAGTTTTATATCAAGCGCAAACATCTTGGTGCGGGGAACCATGATTTCCTCAACCCGTGTGCGCGAAAACCCAACCAGATTATCAAGCATACGCTTGGTATCTTCAGGAACATCGACTTGTACTGATGCGTTCGATCGTTCCTTACGAGTTACCTCTTGAGATACGTTTGATTGTTCAGACGCAAACATGTTGCGCAATTCACTGCTCGTTATAAAAGGGGGTTCATATACTTTCTGGCCGCCGAAAAGACGGATAAAAACATCTGAAATAAAAACCAGTGTCCAGATAATCGGCGTACATATACGAGTACCAACAATCATTAATCCTGCAATTTTGCTTAAAAACGCTTCGGCATTTTTTTTGCCGTAAATTTTTGGAATAATCTCACCAAACATAAGCATCATAAAAACCACCGCGCCGGGAACCAGGATAAACACTACCGGCGTTTGAAACGAAAAAATATTCTGCATTTTTAATGCGATGGCAGTTGCCAGCACACCGGCAGCAATATTAACTCCATTGCTGCCGATAAGCAGAAACGTTAGAATATGGCTTGGATGTTTCTGCCAGAATTTAAATGGTTTTACCAGCGATGGTTTCTTATCGGTAAGATTGTGTATCGTCTGAAGCGACAGGCTGGTAATAGCAGTTTCGCTTCCCGCAAAAAATGCGCACAACATAACCAGGCCGCACAGCTCAAAAAGATACATGATAATAAACATTATCTAAAAAGCTCCTATCCGCTGAAGATCAAACTCATCTAAAATCTCTCCGACTATTGCTTCCAGCACATCTTCCAGGGTAACAATACCGCGCACCATTCCTTTTGCATCCCTGACAAATGCAAGATGAGTTCTCCCATTTTTAAACTCTTTTAAAAGTTCCGAAACTTTTTTCCTGCCATCAACATTAATACCGGCTCTGATTATATGGGTTCGGTCTTTTTCCCGCGGTCCAATTAAATCGTTAATATGAATATAACCTTCAATATGTGATTTTTCTCCTTTGCAGACGAGAACTCGCGTGTGGCCGGCCTCTATTATACGTGCATATAAATTTTTCCACTCATGCTCATCAAGCACATTTTCGGGAAATTGAACTGTTTCGAGCTTGCTCAAAGGTGTCATGATTTTTTCAGCCATCAGGGTATTAATTGATAAGACTTTTTTCATCATTTCACCGGTTAAAATCCCTAAGCCGCCCCGAAGGCCTGATTCAGTAATCATAGTCTGCAATTCGTCTGAAGTCACATGCGAATATTTACTTATCGGTAACGCGGTAAATCCGGGAGCAAGGCGGTTAATGATCCATAAGACCATATGAACTAATGGTTTAATCGCCCGGCTTACATAATACAAAAGAGGAATAGCAAACAGCGAAACCTTTTCCGAATGGCGTCTGCTGTATATCTTAGGGGTTATCTCACCCCACATAAGGATTATAATCATCATACATATCCAGACGCCCGTTTTTACCCACTCCTGCGGAAGTTGATTAAAAACATGCAATGCTAAGAGCGCTGACAATGAAGTCATGGCAATATTAACAAACGTGTTGCCAATCAATATGGTAGTAAGAATATATTCAGGAGCCGTTAACCACCACATAAATGAATCAGTATAATTTTTATTCTTAATAATGAGCCGTTTCAGCCGGTATCTGGACAAAGAAACCAATGCGGTTTCACTGCCCGAAAAAAATGCAGACAGCAGCAAGAGGGTAATAATACTGATAATACCTACTGTTACCATTACTTTTCCTTAAACTTCTATTTTTATTTAATATTCTTTAAATGATTTCGAAATTCGAAATATGAAATCCGAAACAAATTCTAAATTCCAAATCACAACTTACAAACAAAATACAATTAATAAAATAGTAAATCTGATTTTAATAATTCGAATTTGAAACATTGGATTTTTTTCGGATTTCATATTTCGTATTTGTTCCATATTTCGAATTTTATATTTTGCATTTACTTTAAGATATTTTCTTTAAGATTTTTTCTTGCCTATTGAACATTTTTTTCTTTAGACTTTTTGATGTATCTTTATATCCAAGGAGATGCAGAATCCCATGGATTATAAGGGTTATTAATTCTTTCTTGTTTGAATGCTTCAGCTGTTTCGCCTGAATTTTTGCCTGTTCTGCTGATACAATAATATCCCCCAGATACTTCTTCTGATATCCCGGCAGCTTTGAATCATCATAAAAGGCAATCACATCGGTACATCTATTCGTTTGCAGGTATTTTCGGTTATATTTTTTAATTTCAGCATTTCCGCAGAACAAAAAGCTTACTTCATTATCGGAGCAATTACTATGCAATAAAATCTTTTTAACTACTGCGCGTATATATTTTTTTGAAACCGGCAGCGGAACGGTATTAAATATATTAATAATAACCGAATGTTTGTTTTTTTTCATTACGCAGTTTTTCCGTTTTGCTCTTCTGCGTATTTTGGATACTCCACCCTGGTATGGTAATAACTGGAAAGGGTATTTACAAAACTTTCAGAAATACTTTTCAAATCAGCCAGCGTAATCGGACATTCATCAAATTGGCCGTCAATAAATTTATTGTTGCTGATTTTTTTAACCAGATCTTTGATGCGCGGATGCGTTGGTTCCTCTAAAGTTCTGCTTGCTGCTTCAATGCTGTCCGCGAGCATGATGATCGCGGTTTCCTTGGTGCGCGGCTTGGGGCCCGGATATCTAAAATCTTCTTCTTCTATGTTTTTCTCAGACGATTGTTCAAGCGCTTTATGATAGAAAAAATGGATCCTCGAGGTGCCATGATGCATTGATATAAACTGAATAATGGTATCGTCAATTTTATGATTTTTGGCGAATGCAATGCCTTCTTTAACATGCGATATCAGAACCAGGCTTGACATTGAAGGCGCAAGTTCATCATGGAGATTGCTCATGGCCGCCTGATTTTCAATAAAATATTCCGGTTTTGCTAATTTGCCGATATCATGATAATAGGCACCGACCCGGCAGAGCAGTGCATTTGCGCCGATGATCTCGGCTGCTTGTTCAGCTAATGAAGCAATCACCAATGAATGATGATATGTTCCCGGTGCTTCGATCATAAGCCGTTTCAAGAGCGGTTGATTAAAATCAGCCAGTTCAACCAAGCGAATATTCGTCGTGCGCGAGAAGAATGTCTCCAGATACGGTAAAAACAAGAGGGTAATCCCGCCGGAAATAAGGCCGTTTGCAATCCCTGCAGCGGTTTCATTTCTAATCATGAGCCATGGCCATTCATTAAAAAGTCCGATAATAATAAGCGCTAATGCGGTCCCGCCGGCCACATGGAGCATCGCACGGGTTATATCCCCCCTCTGCCGCGCACCAATAATAGAAAGCACCCCGCTGATACCGCTGATCATCATGACAAAAAAGACTTGAAATGAAAAATCGTAAATCATCCCGGTAATAAGAGCGATGATCACCGTTATCACAATAGCAAGCCTTGAATTCAATAAAATCGCGATCAACATGCTCGAGGCTGCAATCGGAGTCCAGTATACGGAAAGCCAATCAAACATAGGAATTAACGAAATAATTTTTATACCGCGTGCACCAAGTATTATTAAAATGGTGATGACGCCAAGCAGCGTAATCGCATCATCATCACGAGCTAACTCAGGCTGATTGTAAACTAAATAATATCTGATAAACGTAACGATCAAAACTATAAAAAATACGAGACCTGTGATTTTTAATGGTTCGAGACCAATTTCCAAGAGCAGCACAATAAACAATGCCATTCCTGAGACAATAGCTACCACATAGGTGGGGATATGGATCTCTTTATTAAAGATACTTTCTGAACTGCTGCGTAAGCTGGGAGGTTTTTTGTCGTGTTTTTCCGTCCATATTAAGACTCTCAAGAGAAGCGGTCTGCCGATTTTTTTCCAAAACCTTGTTAACATCATTACACCCGTTGTTCGTTATTCGTGATTCATTATTCGTGGTTCATCGCGGTTCATTGTTCGGGGCGCCTAGCCTTATTATGATCAAATAATTTCTGAAAATCAAGCTAATTTTTATCTCTTTTCCCACTGTTCATATGCGGTAATAATCTTTTTCACTAATCCATGCCGCACCACATCTTCTTCTGAAAAATAACAAAACTTAATTCCGTTAATATTTTTAAGAATATCCTTAATTAATACCAACCCTGATCTTTTCTTTTCTTCAAGATCGATCTGGGTGATATCCCCGGTAATAACTACTTTGGAATCCTCCCCCATACGCGTCAAGAACATCTTCATCTGTTCAGAGGTGGTATTCTGAGCTTCATCGAGAATTATAAACGCATTTTCCAGCGTCCGCCCGCGCATATAGGCGATGGGGACGATCTCAATAGTTTCATTCTCTCTAAACATCATAAACCGCTCAACCCCAAGCATAGCATAAAATGCATCGATCATCGGCTTCATGTACGGATTAATCTTTTCATAAAAATCCCCGGGTAAATATCCTAATTTCTCCCCAACTTCAACAACCGGCCGGGTCAATACAATACGGGAAACTGTTCCTTTTTTGAGCGCAGCCAACGCTGATGCTGCTGCTAAAAATGTTTTACCGGTGCCGGCCGGACCGATTGCTACGACCATCTCTTCTTGCTGCATAGCTCGAATATATTCTTTTTGATGGGGAGATCTTGCACGGATGGCCTTGCCATGCAGCGTAACATATACCCCGTCTTTCTCATCATGGACTTCCTTTCCCTGTACTAAACTATTTTTTTGTTGTTCTATAGGTTTTCCTTCTTTTATAGTTTTTCGCATCTGTTCAATCGCCACATATGCTTTATCAACTTTACCCGGCGTCCCGCGGATAAGAAGTGTCGGCCAATGCGAGCCGCCGCCGTTTGCATGACGGATAAAAATCTGCACACTATGTTCTTTTTCAATGGCATTAATATTTGAATCTAATTCACCAAAAAGTGTTATTGCTTCATCAGTGCTCTGCAATGAAATTCGTTTAGTTACCATATTTAACACCAAATTATAAATTGAAGTAAAAATCTTTTTAAGTCAAAACCTTTTAACGTCAAAACCTGTACGTCAAATATTTAAACTACCATTCATCACTGGGGATAATTAATTCCTGTTTGGGAAAAATCTGAGCCGGGTCATCAATAATATCTTGATTGGCCATATAGATTAATTTCCATTTCCAGGGATCACCATAATATTTTTCCGCCAGATTCCATAAACAATCACCGGTTTCCTGCCAGATCCATACTTTATGAATCTGGCCTTGAGCTGATTTCTTTTTAGTATATTCTTTTTCGTACGTATCCTCAAGTTGTTGAGTTTCCGGGTTATCCTGCTCTTTAGGGGGAACACCGGGAAGTTCCTCAACATCAGCTATTTTTCTATCCTCTCTAACCCATTCTTCTTGTCCTTTTTTTTTCTTATATTCCTCTTGCGCATCTACTGTTTCATCTTCTGCAGATGCATCAGCTGTTTCCATATCTTCCTCGGATTCCTCATAAATAACCCCGTCATCTGCAGAAAACTCTTCAATATCATCAATATATTCAGAGCCGGCTTCTTCCTGTTGTTCTTTAGTATCAGGAGCTTGTTTGGGTTTTTTGCCGGCACCTAGATTAAGCAAAATAGAACTTATGTCGATTATGAGAAATGCTTTGGTAGAGATTTTTTTCATACTCTATGCCTGGCCAGAAGATTTTAGTTTTACTCCTGCTTCTTTCAGCCCCAGTTCTTTAAGCTGTTTTTCACTAACTTTATCAGGCGCATTGGTTAGGGGACATGATGCTTTTTGTGTTTTTGGAAATGCGATCGTATCACGAATAGATTCAGAGCCAATCATGAGCGCAACCAACCGGTCAAGACCTAAGGCAATACCGCCGTGAGGCGGTGCGCCAAACTCAAGTGCATCAAGCAGGAAACCAAATCGCAGGCGCGCTTCTTGAGCAGAGATTTCAAGAAGTTTAAATATCTGCTCTTGCACCTGTTTGTTATGAATACGTATACTTCCCCCGCCGATTTCCACGCCGTTTAAAACAATATCATATGCACGAGCTTTCATCCCTGCAATTTTTTGTTTCACGTCATCCGGAATTTTTTGTGGAATTATGGTATCCGCCATATCATTTAGCACCTTTATATCTTTTTCCGTCGGGGAAGTAAAGGGATGATGGTTGGCAAAAAACCGCATATCCGAATCAGACCACTGCACCAGCGGAAAATCAACCACCCAGCAGAAATCATACTCGTCTTGAGGTATGATTTTTTGTTTTTTTGCAATCTCAAAGCGCAGATTTCCCAATGCCGCACAGACAATGGATTCCTGATCAGCTCCGAAGAAAACAATATCCCCGGCTTGAGCTTCTGTTTTCTGCTGAATAACCTTTAAATCGTTTTCATTAAAAAACTTTATAATGCTTGATTCAAGGCCTTTCTCAGTTACTTTCATCCAGGCAAGGCCTTTGGCACCAAAGTTATTTACACATTTGGTAAACGTATCAATATCCAACCGTGAAAAACTTCCTCCCCCGTCAACTTTTAATGCGCGGACAATTCCCCCTTGTTTAACCGCCTGGGAAAACACCTTAAAACCGCAGTTTTTAAGGTCTTCCGTTACATCAACTATCTGAAGGCCAAACCGTAAATCAGGACGATCTGAACCATACCGCTTCATCGCATCATCATACGATATTTTTTTAAAAGGTGTTTTTAATTCAACATTAAGAACCTTTTTAAAAATACGGCTCAATAAAGATTCAACCGCCTCAATAACATCATCTTCTTCGACAAATGACATTTCAAGATCAATCTGGGTAAATTCAGGCTGACGGTCAGCACGCAGATCTTCATCACGGAAACACCTGACAATCTGAAAATATTTATCAAATCCAGCGACCATTAACAGCTGTTTAAACAACTGCGGTGATTGAGGCAGCGCATAAAATGATCCAGGAGATACTCTGCTCGGCACCAGATAATCCCGTGCACCTTCAGGTGTAGATTTGGTTAAAAACGGGGTCTCAATTTCAAGAAAACCTTTTTCTGATAATTCTTTTCGGGTAATTATCGCAACATCATTCCTTATAATTAAATTTTTTTGGAGTTCCGGCCGCCGCAGATCAAGATACCTGTATTTAAGACGAATCTCTTCAGATGCTGAGGTATAATCAGAGACTTCGAATGGCACTGGTTTTGATGTATTTAAAACTTCAATGGTGTCAATAACGACTTCAATCTCTCCGGTCGGCAGATTTTTATTAATTGTGCCCTCAGGCCGAGCACGCACGTTGCCTTTCGCACAGACAACAAACTCACTGCGCAGTTTATCAGCAGTATCAAATGCTTTTTGATTATCAGGATTAAATACGAGCTGCAGCAATCCAAACCGGTCTCGAAGATCAATAAATATCACCCCGCCATGATCCCGGCGGGAATGCATCCACCCGCACACGGTGATATGCTTACCGATATCAGCACGAGTAACCTGTCCGCAATAATGCGTTCTTTTCATAAAATAAATTTCTCTTAGAACCTAAATGATTTGGCCCAGAACCACTCATTTCATTCAGGTTCAGGTTAAACCATGTACCGGAGCGCTTCGCGCGACTGGTACGTGGTGGGCGGGGAGAGAATTGAACTCTCACGGTCATTGAAGACCTCAGGATTTTAAGTCCTGTGCGTCTGCCAGTTCCGCCACCCGCCCATCTTGTTGAATTTGCTTATTATACAATATGTTTTAAGAAATTGTAAAATACTATTTGAAAGTCTATGTGCCATATTTGTGATACCCTGCTCGCACAATATTTCCATTCCTTTTTCTTATTTTACGAAGAATTAAACCAATAATGGCAAAGAAAATAATACTTATAACTCCATATATTGGCGAAACCCATATTTCATTCTTCTGTGCAACCACAACAAATCCCCCAATAAACAACATATTAACAAATGAGTCCTCAATCGTATGCATCATTACAGCAGGCCATACGGATTTAGTTAAAAGACGTAATTCTACAAACACGACTGACCAGGCAATCATCACAAGAATTGATAAAGGAATAAAATAAATTATGCTAATCCCCGTTACACTACTTAATGTTTCACTATCCAGAAAAAACAAATAATATGGCACATGCCAAACACCCCAAATTAAACCGACAATAAAATAGAGCAAAAAATCATTAATTTTAAGGGAGAAGACCTTTGGGGTTAGATATCCACGCCAAACAAACTCCTCCGGAATATTCTTGAAAAAGTTTGGCAAAAGTGTAACAGCAAATGCTTGTAAATATAAATTTGTATTAAAGTTTTGAAAAGATACCCATCCCAAAATCCTTCCTATGCCCAAAACTGACACCGTCACAAAGGGGAAAACAAATAATGAAAAAAGATACCATATCAGATTATTTTTTAACAAAGGATTTAATCCAATATCTTTCCAGCCATCACCTCCAAAAGCACGCAAAAACAAAGAGGCCAATAACGGCATAACAAGCCAAATAAGCATACCGAGGCTATCCTTTGATGGATTTCCCATTAAAGCATCTAACCCTTTTCCAATCCAGCCACTGGCGAATACTATTATGGTAAAGATGAATAAATTACGATTAGTGATTTTTCTATTATTCTGATTTTCCATTATTTTCCCCCCATTGGTCATGCAGTAAAAGGTAGGATGAGACTACCATACAGCAAGCGTGGTAATGTAAGCAATATAAAATAAAATGAACAATATCCCCTCCCATCTGTCTATAATTTTTTTCTTGCCAGTAAACATGGCAAAGAATAAAAATAAAGAGGCCACTATTGTAATAACTATATCAGCATTTGCAAGTTTATTGAAAGGTAACGGCTTAATAGCAGCACTTATTCCCAGTATCAAGAAAATATTAAAAATATTTGAACCAACAACATTTCCAACAGCAATATCCATATTTTTTTTATATGTTGCGACAATTGAAGTGGCTAACTCAGGGAATGATGTGCCTGCGGCCACTATAGTAAAACCTACAAAAGATTGTGATAATCCTAACCGGACAGCAATATGTTCTGCTCCCTCAACTATCCATTTGCCGCCTAAAAATAAACCAATGAAACCGGCTAAAAGCATAAATAGTATTTTTATGTTTGGCATTTCTTTGGTTTGGCTTTCTTGCACTGTAATAGTAGGTTCTTTTGATATACTCGCAATGTAATACAGAAATATTATGAAAAAGGATAACAACACTAACCCATCTATCCTGCCCAAAGATGAAAATGTACTGTTTTCCAGAATTACATCATTTGCCAGAACCCAGACCATCACTGCAGCCAATAAACTCAATGGTATTTCTTTCCACACAGTGCCTTTGCCAACTGTTATGGGACGTATAATTGACGAAATACCCAATATAATCAGAATATTAAAAGTATTACTTCCCAAAATATTGCCAATGGCTATTTCTGTATTCCCTCTTAAGCAGGCAAATATATTAACAAATAACTCAGGCATGGATGTCCCAAAAGCAACTACGGTAAGACCTATAACTAAATCTGATACTTTTAATTTCTTAGCAAGCAATGACGCACCATCAACGAGGTAATCAGCCCCCTTTATAATAATAATAAAGCCTAAGATAAATAAAAAATACGTTAGCATATGCCCATGCCTAAAATGGCAAATTCTGATGCCCAGATTTTAGAATATTATATTCCTTTTTGCCACATCTATTTATGTGTCAAATTTGTGATACCTTAGATGCAACAAAGGATTATAAAGGGTTATAAATCCTTAAGAAGGGTAAACTTAAGTTTTTGTAGGACTATCGTCAGGAAATTCGTTTTCAGTCGAAAAGTTAAAGGTTAGTTGTAAGCGTTTTAAGTCCTGTGCGTCTGCCAGTGGAGTTTATCCTGAGCGACCTGTGGTGAGCCTGTCGAACCAAGCCGAAGGGCCACCCGCCCATCTGTTTGAATTCGTTTATTATACAATATGTTTTGTGAAATTGTAAAATACTATTTGAAAACTTTATATGCTATATTTGTAACACCTTGAATGCAATAAGATTCAATCAATCTTAACTCTTTTTGGGATTTTACCACCCGCAAAATGTTTTTCTAACCACCCGTTTTTAACGTCCTGGCGAGCATCAAAATATGAAATATAGGGTTTTATATCCAGCAATGGGGTCCCATCTAATATATCAACTTCAGAGAATGTAATAATCAAACCGTCTATGTTCTCAATTTTTACTATTGATAATCCGATGTGATTAGGCCGCATAGGCCCTCTAATTGCAAAAATACCATGCTGCTCATCTTCAAGAAATGGTTTGCCGACAAGTTTTTCTTCCTTCGCTAAGTGAAAGTAATAAATCAATATTACATGCGAAAAACCTTCAAGGTCTTTTAATCCATTTTTATATTCCGGGTATAACTCTGCTGTCCCAGTTATGTTTTTATCAAAGGTACCCTGTATTGGAATACCTCTGGGTATTGTATAAGGCGTATGAATAGTGCCAATTTGTTTGAGTGTCATCCTTTTATTCATATTAAAATGTAACTATCTTGTCACTTTCTTTGACGATATCGTACATATTCTTCATGGTTGAAATAGGACACATTTTTGAATCTTCTTGTCCTCTGTTTTTAATACAAGACCCGCATGCAAATATTTTTCCGCCAGCGGCCATAAGTTTTTCTGCCTGCTCCACTGTATTGAATTTATCAGTGCTAATTTTTTGGTATTCTACACCTTTGCCCATAAAAAACACCTTAACTCGATCTTTTTGACCCAGAGCGAAATTTGCATAGCGCAAAGCATTCCAGCAAGTCTCAGCGTCATTGCTTGAAATTATCACTCCTATTTTCACAAAGCCTCCTTTTTACATTTTAAATTATAGCATTTATTTATCTGTTGCAAAACCAAAACCGTTATATCAAATTCTTTCCTCATTTTTCTAATAATAAGAAAGAAAACCCTTTATGAATATGATTCGATAAATGGTTTTCTTTTTATAAACTCTTTGTGTTGCAGCAAATAAGACTAAGAAGCAACTTTTGACTTTTTATCAGGAGTTTCCATCTTAAGCGGTTTCAGGCACATAAACCAGTCAAGACATTTTATCCCAGACTGTTTTGCGCCATCAACTCTTTCTTTTGCTGTTCCGCAACTCCCTGGAGGAGGAACGATGACATCATCTCCCGGCTGCCAGTCTGCAGGAGTCGCTATATTGTGTTTTTCGCTTGTCTGCATCGCAAACAATACACGTTTTATTTCCTGAAAATTACGTCCGGTCGTTGAAGGATAATACAGTAAAGCCCGTACTTTGACTTTTGGGTCAATAAAAAATACAGCCCGTACTGCGCTAACAGAACTGGCTGACGGCTGAACCATGCCGAATTTCTTTGCCACATCCATTGAAAGGTCAGCAATTACCGGGAAATTCACTTCAACATTCTTCATCCCTCTATATTCTATTTTTTCCTTTATTGTTCTTAACCATGCAATATGGCTGTAATGGCTGTCTATTGAAAGCCCTATGAGTTTGCAATTAAGAGCATCAAACTCTTTCTCCATAGATGTAAAAGTCATGAATTCAGTTGTGCAGACCGGGGTGAAATCAGCCGGATGACTGAATAATATAACCCATTTGCCCTTATAGTCCTCAGGAAATTTAATTTTCCCCTGTGTTGTGTCTGCCTCAAACGCTGGCGCCTGTTCCCCAATTACCGGCATGTGTACTTTGTTACATACATTTTCTTCCATACGAACATCCTCCTTTATAATTTTATTTTTTTGTCTTTTCTATTTCTTCTTCAACCTCTTCAGCCCCTTTATCATAAAATTTCTGTTCATCCGGAGCCAGTTCGTGCAAAAGCCTTAAAAACTCACCTGCGTGTACTCGTTCTTCGTCTGCAATGTCTACCAAAACATCCTTTGCCAATTTGTTATCAGTTGATTCTGCAAGTTGCATATACAGTTGAATGGCTTCAAACTCTGCGGCAATCATAAATCGTATTGCGCGAACCAACTCCTCATTACTTATCTTCTTTCCCTTTGCCAACCCTGAAAAAGGCGTTCCAAATTCCGGCATCATACCCTCCTTTTGTTAATTATTTCTTATGTGTACATTCACTGCAAATACCTTCAAGTACAACTTTTTTATTCAACACTTGAAATTTTTTTATAACATCTTCAGGAATTGCAATATTATTATATTCATCATTGTGAAAATCCATAATCTTCCCGCATTTGACACAATGCATATGATGGTGATTATCCGCATCGGTATCATAGCGTCGCTGTTTCCCGTATCCTTCCACTATATTCACAATACCCATATCAGCAAAAGACTGAATTGTTCTATATACAGTATCAAATGAAATATTTGGTAATTTCCTTTTTACTTTTTCAAATATCACATCAACTGAAGGATGATTGTTTAAATTACATAATTCCTGATATACTATTGCTCTCTGAGGAGTAACTTTAAGACTATGTTGAGAGCATTTTTCTTTAAACTGTTCAAAAATGTCATTTTTTATCATAGCAATTACTATATAAGAATAATTATTATTAGTCAAGTGAAAATATTATGTGCCAAATTTGTGACACCTTGGATGCAACAAAGGATTAAAAACGGTTAAAAAGCATTAAGAAGGGTAGAATCAGTTTTCCGTAGGTTTATCGTCTGAAAAATCGTTTGTCGTCGGAAAGTTGAAGGTTAGTTGTAAGCCTTTTAAGTCCTGTGCGTCTGCCAGTTCCGCCACCCGCCCATCTGATTGAATTCGCTTATTATACAATATGTTTTCTAAAGATGTAAATCTGTTTTTATCTATCTAAAAATGGTCATGTGCCATATTTGTGATACATTAGATGCACAAAGTTTTTAAAATCGTTTAAGAATTGTTAAAGTCATTTGGTTGATTTTTAGAATGAGAATTGCTTTTTCGTCAGAAGTTTTAAGGCCTGCTCTTTTGATTGTAAGTCCTGTGCGCTTGCTTGGCATAGATGACCACAAAACATACTTGTTCGGTCTTCAATAAAATTCCCCTGAATTACCGCATCCGTTTTCCCAATAATAATATTATTTGCCAATTATCTACAAGTACAGAATGTGTGCCAAATTTGTGACACCTTGAATGTAGCAAAAGATTAAAAATGGTGCCCAAAAAGTATCCTGTTGGTTGCACAAAATCGTACATAGTGAATTGACATCAGAAAAAGGATGCAAACTCAGTCGTTTTTTATCCTTGATCTCACCCGCTGGATGATGAGAGTGTGTTGACATCGGCTGGTAAATTTATTTACTGTAAATCCACGGTTAATAAAATACACTTCCACTTGGTGTATATGAAAACCTGACGGAACATGCCTTCGGCCTTCAGCTACATGACAACCATTGACTATCTCCATACCTTCTTCCGTAAAATCGCTCACTACGATCTTGCCTGTTGGTAAAAGAACCCTGATCATTTCTTCCAACACAATATATGGACGTAAAAGATGATGGAGCACATTTATTGAAAATATCAGATTAAAACTCTTGTCAAAGAATGATAACTGTTCGGCATCCTGCACCTTAAGGTCGGCAAATGTCTGTAGACCTTTATACGCAAGATTAAGCCACGTTATTTCAATATCCTCTGCGGACAAGTCAATAGAAGTAAACTGGTATTTCTTTTTTGCAAGAATGAGCGCGAAATGGCCTTTACCGGTACCAATTTCAAGTATCGGGCCGTGTATTGGCTTAGCATGTTCAAGGATTGCGATCCGTTCTTTTTCCAGATTATATCCATGCTGGAGATAGAACTCTACTCTATCCAGATACCGTGCATGATTTTTGACTATCTTTTCATGCAACTTTCCTCTCATCTTGCTGTATTGACTGTTTTTAAGAATTTTCTCACTTTTCATGACAGCTGCCATGCGTCATGCAAACATCCATTTTTAATCAATGACACTGATGCTGATTACAGGCAGCATCAATAGTAATTTCTTCCATTTCACCTTTATTTAATTTATCAATTATATCTTCTACTGTTCCTCCCAGCACCTTAAACGCTTTTATATTTTTTTGATTGAGTTTTTTGACAGCACGCCCTCCCATACCCATACACACAACAGCATCAATTCCCTTCCCTGCTAATTCATCTAATGGATTGCACATTCCGTGCTCATGCACATGGTCTGTATTACTAAGCACTTCTATGTCAGTCTTATCAGTACTACAAACAAGATATTTTGGCGCACTACCAAAATGCTCATTCACTTCTGATTGATAACCTTTGTTTGCTTTTATAGGTATACATATTTTCATTATATCATCCTCCCTCATTTTCCTCTCCCACGACCGAATCCATGACCAAAGCCTGACCGTGCCCCGCCCCTCTCTTGTGATGCTCTGTGTACATTTGTACTTTTACATTCCGGACACTCGTGTGGTTTTCCTACACCATACGGCAATGTCCATTCCTTCTTACATTCATAACACTCAAAATGTCTTTCCATCATTTTTATTACACCTCCTTCAATTTTTAATGCTTTTGTATTAACTAATGAATCTGCAATCTTTTTATGAGCAGAATTGATTATATTTCCAAAGGTCTGACGCGAAACATTCATCTTCTTTGCAGCATCTTCCTGATACATACCCTCAAGGTCAGCAAGTCTAATCGCCTCAAGTTCATCAATACTCATATTGATCTCTTCTAACACATTAACAGGAATGCCTTGCGGTTTAAAATAATTTGAATCAGGACGGCAGCAAACTTTTCTAAATTTGAATGGTCTTGGCATTATATCCTCAATGAGTTATTAGCATATGCTAATTATAGATCACCTGCCGCCATTTGTCAACTAATATTTTTTGAATGGAATATATGTGTCAAATTTGTGATACCTTAGATGCAACAAGGGATTATAAAGCGTTATAAAGTATTAAGAATGGTAAACTCAAGTTTCTGAATGGTTATCGTCTGGAAATTTCTTTATCGTCGGAAAGTTGAAGGTGAGTTGTAAGCCTTTTAAGTCCTGTGCGTCTGATGAGTTCCGCCACCCGCCCATCTATTTGAATTCGCTTATTATACAATATGTTTTGTGAATTTGTAAAATACTATATAAAACCCTATGTGCCATATTTGTGACACCTTTGGTGCACCTGTCATATGAGAAAGTACATTATCGTTGGATTATAAGATACATACCCGCGATGACCACAAGTACTCCGCATAGTTTTTTCAGATATATTGCACCACTTGATTGCTCATTCCAGTTAAGGTATTGCTGTACAATTTCGGTGAATGTACCCGCCAATACTATTACCGAACAATGACCAATACCATACGCGGTAAGCAGGGATACTCCGTACAGAAATTTTGTTGCAGCAAGATTAAATGTTATGGCAAGCATGGGAGCCATATAGGCAAATGTACAAGGACCTAATGCTATGCCGAAGATAAGCCCCAGCAGAAAAGAAGCAAATATGCCTTTCTTTTTTGCAAACGTATGTTTTGGTTGAGATAATGAGGGTATTGGTACAACATCAAAAAGAACCAATCCAACCAATATAAATACACCCCCTACAAAGTAATTTCCCCATGGACCGATATCTCCAAGCATTCTCCCCATTAGACCGGTAATTACACCTATCAAAGCAATAGTTATCAATATTCCTATTGAAAAAAGTGTAGAAAGCAAACATGCTCGTTTTGTAGTTATTTTACCCTGACCGTTTATAAAACCTACTATAAGCGGAATACTTGCCAGATGACAAGGACTCAAGATAATGCTTAATACTCCCCATATAAAGGCCCCTGATAGAGCAATCAAAGGTGTGGATTGTACTGCGTTTGTCAGCCATTCAAAAACATTAGTTATCATTCCTCAAGACCGCCTTCTTTGAGTTTTTTAATGATTTCTTCAAGCGGATAAAATCCCTCATGCCTAAAATATTGTTTCCCTGATTTATCAAGGAAAACCTGGGTAGGTATAAGGCGAATCTTGTATTTTTCAGCATCCTGCCCGCCTTCTTTTGTCCAGACATCATGAAAAACAACGTCTACCTGTTCATTATACTTTTCTTCAATTTCATCAAGTAGTGGCTTCATCTTCTTACATGGGATACATTTGACAGAACCTAATTCAACAAGGGTCATTTTCTCCTTCTTTTTAATTTCGTTACTGACAACGAGAGATTTCTTGTTTTCCTTTGTTTGCTGGGGTTCATATATCATTTGTGAAGATTTTTGAACAGCCTGCTTTGTCTCTGAACTCTTTTTTTCAGAAGGCTGTTGAGCACATCCAATACCTGATATCACAAAAAATCCAATAACAATCAATATACCATGTTGCATTCCACTCATATTACCTCCAAAATTAATATTTATTTTATCCAACCCGCAATTTCTTCTTTCGTTGGTATCTTTCCCGCTGATTTAACATTGCCATCAATAGCAAGTGCAGGTGTTACCATCACGCCAAAATCCATAATCTCATTGATATTGGTAACTTTTATAATCTCCGCTTCAATACCGGTCTCCTTCACTACTTCCTGTGCTATTTCAGCAAGTTTTTTGCATTTCGGACAACCTGTGCCTAAAATTTGTATTTTCATTCTTTTTCCCCCAATAAAAACCAATCTTTTGTTTTAAGACATACTCTCACCAACATAAGCATAACAGGAACTTCAATCAACACCCCCACCACAGTTGCAAGTGCTGCTCCTGAAGATAATCCAAAAAGCATTGCTGCGGTTGCGATTGCTACTTCAAAATGGTTGCTTGCACCAATCAATGCCGACGGTGCTGCATCTTCATATCGGAACTTCAATAGTTTTGCAAACCAATATGTCAGTGCAAAAATAACCACTGTCTGGATAAATAATGGCACCGCAATCCATAGTATAGTCAGGGGGTTCGTGAGAATCACTTCACCCTTGAAAGAAAAGAGAAGCACAAGGGTTATCAACAATGCTGTTATAGAAACGGGTGTTAATATTTGCAGGAACTTTTCTTGAAACCATTGCTTGCCCTTTTTAGCAATAATCATTTTCCGTGATATAAATCCTGCAATAAGAGGTAAAGCGACATATATGCTGATTGAAAGTAATAGCGCTTCCCAGGGAACAGGCATTTTACCAATGCCAAGCAGAAATCCACCTAACACACCGTATAACAAAAGCATTGTTAACGAGTTGATTGCAACCATAATGAGGGTATGCCCGTCATTCCCTTTTGAAAGATATCCCCACACCAGAACCATTGCGGTACACGGTGCAATACCAAGTAAAATACAACCTGCAAAATAACTCCTCCACAAAGGCACTGAAATCATTTTCATTCCATCATGCATAACAACAGTACCTGCCCCGTGTATAGTTCCTAATGCCCAGTCAGCACCAGGTGGCAGTTTAACAAAATCTATCGCATCCGGACCTATGAATCCTTTGAACAACACACCTAAGAAAAGGAATGATATTGCATACATAGTAAACGGCTTTATCATCCAATTTACAATGAGTGTTAATCCTACAGGTTTCGGTGATTTTCCTGCTTGTATTACTTCAGCAAAATCTATCTTTACCATAATGGGATACATCATAAAAAATAGACACACGGCAATGGGTATTGAAACGACAGGTGCTCCATTTATATAAATTGCCATGCCGTCAAGATACTGCGCAATACCGGGTACCATCCTGCCAAAAGCAATACCCAACATTATACAGCCTAATACCCACACAGTCAGATACTTTTCAAATCCTGATAAAATTCTTTTTTTCTCTGTTCCCATGACAAACCCCTGTTATTGTCCAACTATTTAACTGCTTTTACTTTGATACTTATTACTGCTGTTTTTATGCGTTCTTTTTCCACCGAAGATAATTTTTCAGCAACGATATCAGGCAAAGGAAAACCCGTTTTATCTATAATTTCTATGTTCTTAAAACCGGCTTCTTCCATCGCCGCAATATATTCCTTTTCAAGCAATGCTCCGACTATACATCCGGCATATGCTTCAGCGTTCTTTCGTATTTTATCCGGAAGTGTTTCTTTCAAAACAATATCAGAAATCATCAATCTGCCGCCTTCTTTTAAGACACGAAATGATTCCTTGAATACGCTGTATTTGTCCGTGCTGAGATTGATAACACAATTTGAGATTATACAATCAATTATTGAATCTTCAACGGGAAGATGTTCAATCTCACCAAGCCTAAATTCCACATTTTTTATACTATTCTTTTCTGCATTTTTGCGTGCACGTTCAATCATCTCTTCTGTCATGTCAACACCGATAACCTTACCCGTATTACTAACTTTTTGAGCAGCAAGGAAAGCGTCCAAACCAGCACCAGAGCCTAAATCCAATACCGTTTCACCGTGTTTCAACGATGCAAGCGCAACAGGATTACCGCATCCAAGACCAAGATTTGCTCCTTCTGGTACTGATGATAAATCCTGTGTATTGTAACCTATACTTACACTTGTATCTTCCGCTGAACTGCAACAACATGATGCTGATTCACCACAGCAGCCAGTCTGTACACCTTCTGCTATTTTTCCATATTTTTCTCGTACAACCTTTTTCACTTCGTCTTTATCCATATGAATATCCTCCTGTTCTATTGCATAATATATCCGAATAGTATCCCCGATATTGTCGCCATCAGAACAACTAAACTAACATAGGTAATAGTTTTTTTTGTACCGATAACCCCACGAATAACAAGCATGTTGGGCAGACTTAAAGCAGGACCCGCCAGTAAAAGCGCAAGTGCCGGTCCTTTCCCCATCCCTGCGCCTATAAGTCCTTGAAGTATGGGAACTTCCGTCAAAGTTGCAAAATACATAAATGCCCCTACTACTGAAGCAAAAAAATTAGCAAATAAAGAGTTCCCGCCGACCAAACCAGCAATAAATCGGGATGGAATAATACCTTCAGTTCCTGGTCTTCCGAGCAAAAATCCTGCTATCAAAACACCTATGAGCAGTAACGGCATTATAAGTTTTGCACATGCCCATGATTCTACCACCCACTGTTTAAGTTCACCTCTCGTAAACCATGAGATAAGCATGCCAACAAGTGTTATGGAGAAAAATATGGCTATATACCATTTCGCACTAAAAACTGCCTGCCATATCCCACTATCAGAACTTTGAGGTCTTGCCCAATTCGCAAACACCAAAATGCAAACCATTAAAAAAAAGTAAAGGATATTTTTCCAGAGAGGCTTGTCTTTTTTTTTACCACCCATCACAATCGGTGTTTCATCCTGCCTTTTGCTTTCTTCCTTTAAGAATAATATCTGCATAATAAATCCGATAACGATGCTAAAGACTACTGCCCCTACTGCTCTCGCAATTCCTAACTGCCACCCCAGCACTTTAGCAGTAAGAATTATCGCAAGCACATTTATGGCAGGACCTGAATACAAAAAAGCGATTGCTGGTCCCAACCCTGCCCCCCGCTTATAAATACCAGAAAAAAGCGGAAGCACGGTGCAAGAACATACAGCAAGTATCGTTCCAGAAACAGAAGCAATACTATACGCAAGTATCTTGTTAGCCTTTGCACCGAAATACTTAATAACCGATGCCTGACTGATAAATACAGATATAGCACCTGCAATAAAAAATGCAGGCACAAGACATAACAATACATGCTCACGGGCATACCACTTTACCAACGCAAGCGATTCATAAAGGGCATTCTTAAACACCTGGGTTTCAATCGGTAGGTAATAAAATCCGAGAAATACTCCTACGATAACTAATAGTTTTTTCCATTCTTTCATACTCAAGCCTCTTATAGCATTACTGCTATGTATTTTAATGAATTTTTTTACTTCTTACAAAGCCTGTTTCTATCAGCCTTAATTGCCTTTTCTTTGTCCTTTTTTACTGTCTCATTGTCGTTCATCCATGCACTAAGATTCCCCAAAAGAATTTTTACAGTATTATTCCCTTGTTTACTTAGCGAATAATTAGTCCAAAAACTCTCTTGATAACTGGAAATAATCCCTGTTTTTTTGAGTTTTCTTAAATGCCGTGAAATGCTGGGTTGCGCTATACCTATTATAAAAGCAAGTTCACAGACACAAAAATTCTTATACTCAAGAAGTTTTAATATCCTGAGCCTATTTCTATCAGCAAATGCTTTGAATATCATTTCATACTCATGCATAATTTAACGCTCCATATAGCAATATCGCTATTTAATTATAGTGCTTCCTCATAATTTTGTCAATGATTTTTTTATCTGATTGCATCAGGAGGATGATGTACAAATAAATGTCGGTTTGTAGGTCAAATGGGGTCATATCCAGTAATACCGGGTAAAGTGCTATTTGGAAGTTTTATCGTCGGAAAGAACATTTCTCGTCGGAAGGTCTTGAGGTTGCTTTTGGGATTTTAAGTCCTGTGCGTCTGATGAGTTCCGCCACCCGCCCATCTGTTTGAATTCGCTTATTATACAATATGTTTTTGAGAAAAGTAAAATCCTTTATTTCAGCCCGCAAATACTCGGATGGCCACATTAGTGACACTCCTGACACATTTTGGTCTGCGATATGTTATTACACTACAAATTTATTTTATTTTGTCTTCTGTAGTGTAAAAAAAAGTTTTTCAATATCTTTTATATATAACGGCATAGTATCTTTTGCACCGTTTAACGATTTGATAATTGCTTTTCTCCATTTTACTGGCAGAGTTATATATTCTGTATATAATTTCTTCATATCAATAATGGTTGAGGTACATATTGCCTGCTGAATGTCCTTTGCGATTTTTTCCGGTTTTCTTCGCCTTGTTGAAATAATAAGTTTTTGTAGACAAAAGTTTACAGGATTAGGAACTTTTATTTTCAATCCATTATCAACAATGGTTATAGGATTCTCAAGCAACAAATTAACAAACCTCAAAGGAATAGCCTTGATACCTAATTTTTTCACCAGTATGGCAGCATCACTTCCTCTTCCTTTCTCAGGTGAAATAAACTCAATTTTTATTTCAGAGTTCCAAAAATAGACGGAACCATCTTTATTAAAATTGCATCTGAACCCAAGAGCTTCAATTTGTTCAATAAATTCCCTATGTTCGTTGCCCCTGAATGGATTCGGTATCAGAAAATCAATATCCTGTGTTCGTAGTGGAAATTCTTTTGCTCCAAGATGCTCCTTATAAAGTTGAAAACACCAGCTGCCTATCAGCTCAACACCCTCTTCAAATAGATTATTATTAGCAAATACTTTTAATATTTTCCTGATTAAATCAATCATCTCTTTCTTCCCCGAGACCTTTTTATTACTTTTAAGGATTCATTCACCTTCTTTAGCTCTTTCTTTAATGATTTGCGTTCATTGATTTTATCAATTATTGCCTCTGGTTTTTTTCTCCCTAAATATTTCTGTATAACCTTTTTTCCTGACCTGTATTGCAGATAATAGTATTCCTTACCAGATATTTTTCTTCTTTTTATGCTTCCTATTGGCAATATCTTTAGCCTTTTTTGTATTTGCTTTTTTGCGTTAATATAATAATCATTACTCTCGGATAAAATATCTTTCAAAATTTCCATAACCTACCTCCTTACACTACATTATAGCATAAACTACTATTTGTAGTGTAATATTTTTATGTGTTTCATTTCATGATATATGACATACATTGTAATTTTTTGAAAAAAAATGGCCAAAAAGTGTCCGCATGGTTGCATTTTTGGCACTAAAAAGCACTAATTCTTGGTAAGTGGTACTAAGTATCTTTTGATTTTTTTTCGTCGAGAGATGTGATTTCCATCGGTAAGCCAGGTTTGTTGTCTTCGCTTTTTAAGTCCTGTGCGCCTGATGAGTTCCGCCACCCGCCCATCGCCCATTGTTTTTAATTTGTTTATTATACAATATGTTTTGCAAATAAGTAAAAGTGTTTGTACTATCGTTGGTGTCAAGCGAACTGTGGAGACTCTGCCTCAAATATAACCTTATCGTCGATTACTTAGTTGATATACCTCCCGGATTGAAATGCAGTTAGTTTATACATATGCTATTCATTATTTTGAGATCATTAATTGTAAAAAT
>JBDRMW010000115.1:0-5661 GCA_043811735.1 bacterium | reverse complement strand
ATTTTTACAATTAATGATCTCAAAATAATGAATAGCATATGTATAAACTAACTGCATTTCAATCCGGGAGGTATATCAACTAAGTAATCGACGATAAGGTTATATTTGAGGCAGAGTCTCCACAGTTCGCTTGACACCAACTGCCCTCTCCATACCTTTGCAAATCCACGAATTCTTTTGTATTATCTATACAAGGACAAAACACTATGGCTTTAAAGGAACTTATTTTAAGCAGTATCGAAATATTTTCAAAGCAACAAATTTGATTTTGGAATCATCGGAGCATTTGCACTATATTCTTACGGTTATATAAGAGCTACTCAAGATGTTGATTTTGTAACCCGATTGAAACATAAAAACAACATTATTGGTTTTTTAGAATCTCTTGGGTTTGAAACAACATTTAGTTCAGATGCTTTTTCAAACCATCTTCATTCTGAAGGTTCAGCACGAATTGATATTATGTATATTGATGGATCAACTGCTGATGAAATTTTTAAATCAACAAAAAATCGCTTGCTATTTAAAGACATCAGATTACCCGTTGTCAGCGCTGAACATTTAATTGCTATGAAATTATTTGCTATACAAAACAATCCGGAAAGAAAATTCAAAGATTTAGCAGATATCAAAGAGATTCTAAAATATGCGGAATGCAACAAACATGACGTTCGGGAATATTTTAAAAAATACGGCCAATATGAATACTATAAAGAATTAAATCAAGGATCCATCGATGACAAATGATTTAAATTTTAAGTGGGATAATGAGGAACATTCATTTCTTAAAAACCACACCAAGAATAAGAAAACCGACACAATAAAAGATCTCGAATACTATTTAGATTTTTTATCAGATATTGAGCCCCCTAAAGAAACCTGCAAAAAAGACAAAACCTCGAATATTAAGTTTACACTATAAGAAAAGGGGTCACCTTTGGATGACCCCTTTGGATGACCTTTGGACTTCTCTTGACATTGAATTATTTAAAGAAGTATTATGTGGACTATAACGGAGGGCATGTGTTTAAGATATTATTTAAAAAGAGTTTTTTATCTATCTTTCTTTTTATTGCGGCTATAAGCTCATATATTTTCTTTAAAATACACATTGTACCGGCACTTTCTGTTTCCGCTCATAAAAGCATTAAAAAATATATCATAACGATATTTATTTTCTGCATAGCCTATATTATTCAACAAATTATTGATTCTATCCTTGAATGGTATAAAAAATACATTGCAGTGAAGACACCTTCGCATCTTGATGACCGATTGCTTGCACTGTTTTCTAAAGTGGATAAGGTTCTTATCTGGGCAATTGCAATTATTATTATACTGCCCTTTTATGGCATAAATACCAGTGCGCTGGTTGCAACCTTAGGGGTAAGCACGCTTGCTATTGCGCTTGCTGCGCAGGACACGATAGCCAATATTATATCGGGCTTTCTTATTTTAATTGATGCACCATTCCGCGAAGGTGATACGATAAAACTGCCCTCAGGTGAAAAAGTTAATGTTCTTACAATAGGAGTGCGCCGTTCTCGTTTTCTGGGAGAGGATAAGACAATTATTATCGTGCCGAATGTTGATTTAAGCAAGAGTAAAATAGTGAACTACACCTACGGAGAAGAAAACTCCCGCCAATGACCCCTGCCCTTATGACAGGATTTTCTTATAGAGCTGTAAATAGTTAGAGGTCATGTGTTCTTTGGTATACTGAGCGAATACCATCTGTTGGCCGGTATTTCCCAATCTTTTACGCAAGAGATCGTTATCAAGCAGCTGTATTATTTTAAGAGAAAGCGCTTCAAAATCTTTAACCGGAACCACGTAGCCGTTGATCCCATCCTGTACTATTTCCGGCATTCCTCCTGAGTTCGTAACGATCATGGGCCGGGCGGTTGCCAGAGCTTCGAGCATGGTCAGTCCAAACGGTTCAGAGGCAGTTGAAGGATAGACACAGACATCAGACAGCACGCATATCTGAGCAATCTCTTCTAAGCTGTAGACGTCAATCAGGACATTTTTTTCAAGGTCCATCGCTTTTATCAGCCCTACCATATAGGCAATATCTTTCTGCTGAGTTGCACCCCAATCAATAATATGCTTGGTACCGGCTAAAACCAGCATCACATTGGGAAATTTTTCTTCTATCATGCGCATTGCTTTTATGCTGACATCGCATCCTTTTGCCAATCCCATCCGGGCCGGATGAAAAATTATTCTCTTGCCTTTTAAGACCGGATGCCTTTTCAATATCGGTGCCGGTGATACGTTTGAATTAAACTTCTCAGTGTCAACCCCGTGATGGATAACGGTTATGGATTTTTCAGCAAAACCAATACCCATGAGTTCTCGCTTGATATAATGGCTGACCGCCACCACATGATCCCATTTTATTTCTTTCGTTAACTCTATATAAAGCAAATCATCCCAGACATTATGCGCTGACAGGATCAAATGTATTCCTTTTGTTTGAGCCAGGTTCTGAAGAATCATTGCATGGGACTTGCTGAAATAATGCATGTTATGGGCGTTGATGATCTGCGGTTTTTCAAGGTCAATAATTTTTTTAAAATACATCTCGATTTCATTTTCCAATCCAATCAATCCACGCCTGAACAGCCAGTTCAGGTCCATGAGGGGTGACCGGTAAATCTTAACTCCTTTATATACGTAATGTCCTTTTACTCCTTCAACCGCACCGGTAATAAGGGAAAGTTTATGTTTCTGCTTAACCATAACCGGCAGCATACAGGCAAGATGTGTCTCAACACCTCCGATAACAGGAGGAAATCCCCAATGTAAATGCATTATCCGCATGTGGTTACCTTTTTAAGTGAAAAATATTTACCCGATTCGCAAACACATTCCGCAGCCGCCCGCAAATAAGTATTTTTATCATGGAAACTTTATTTGACTTATAACAGAGCTCTATATCTTTATCAAAAACAGATACTGAAATCGGCAGTCCGCACCAGAATACGATAAATTTTAATGAATTCCACTGCGAAGGCAGCCGCGGGTCAATGGAAAGAATATTTTCCTGGTGTAATCTGACTCCCCCAAAACCATTAATGAGTGCCTGCCATACACCCCCAAGGCATGCGGCATGCATGCCATCCGCCGTATTGCCGTAGATATCATGCAAATCAATATATAATGATGCGATAAAGAATTGATATGCTCGTTTCATATCTCCTGCATCACGCGCAATGATCGAATGTATTGACGGGCTTAATGAAG
The DNA here is from genome assembly GCA_043811735.1 of bacterium. Lineage (GTDB taxonomy): Bacteria > Elusimicrobiota > JBDRMW01 > JBDRMW01 > JBDRMW01 > JBDRMW01. The sequence continues at coordinate 2,412 of JBDRMW010000115.1, read as the reverse complement.
ACTTATGCAATGTGCGCTTAATATAATATTCATAATTGTTTTTTAATATCTTTTTATCAAACTGGTCTGAGAAAAGATATAAAACCATAAGGACATCTGCCTGTTTAACGAGCTGGGTCCCTTTAAATTTGCCTACGGGAATGTGTGCCGGCATTTCAGGGAGAATGTTATTCTTTTTCCAATGCAAAGGAACATACCGTTTTTTGCTGTATCCGTCAAACTCTTCGAATACGAGGTTTCGCCCGGGCACGGTATTGGCGATCAGCTGGCTCACTGTTCTCATATTGTGCAGTTCGGCACTGGTTATCTTCAACCGGCGCATAATCTTTTGCATTTTACCGGGCATTAATTTCTTGAGTTTTTTAACCAGCAGAACTGCAGCCATTATATTCCATTGTGCCATAACATTTGTATAGGCATTGTTGTTGACATCTTCATGGAATTCATCAGGTCCGATTACATGCCGAATATCATATTTTTTCGTGCGGGGATTCAGCTCTATACGGCTTGCCCAGAATCGTGCTGTTTCAAATATTATCTCAACACCATAATTGATTAAAAAATCATTGTCCCGGGTTAGCCGATAATACATATAAACACCGTATGCAATATCAGCGGAGATATGATGTTCACGAAGCATGGTAAAAATTTGAATAACGGTTCCATCCAAATCCTTATGCCACTCAGGCGTACATTCACTGCCCGCATCAGCAGATTCCCAGGGGAACAACGCACCTTTGTAGCCGCGTTCCTGAGCTATGCGCCGGGCATGATCCAAACGATAGTACCGGTACATCAGCAAACTGCGCGCAATCTGAGGAAGAGTATAAATATAAAAAGGCAGGATAAATATTTCCGTATCCCAGAATATATGGCCGCGGTATCCCTCTCCGCTTAATGTTTTGGCGCCGACAGATGAAAATCCCCGGTCATCATGTGCTGCAATAAGCATATGGTACAGGTTAAACCGCACCGCACGGTCTACTTCATGATCACCCTTAATTGAGATATCACAGAGAGACCATTTTTTCTTCCAGGCACGATAACTTTCCTTTAAGAGCCGGTCAAATCCCTGGGCAACTGCTTTACGCAATGTTCCAACAACCCGTTTGGTGATAGCCTTGGTCCCGATATGGCGGGATGTATGAATCGAAAAATATTTGGTGAATACCACTGTTTCCCCTTTATCAACAGTAAGCGTTGTTGACCGGTGGGGTACCGTGCGGTTTTTAAAGTTTTTATAGAGTTTAAGCTCGCTTGCGACAGAGACTAAAATATCGGTTTCAAAGGTTTTTACGCTTAAGAAATTTATCGAGCCGAATTTCTTGAATTCATTAATATGAAAATGTTTCTTTTGTCCTTCGGTCACCATTCCTTTGTTCGTAACCGCCTCATTCACCGCACACTGCACTGTTATCCGGGCACGGGCATCAAGGGGCGTAAAAAATATCTGCATCACCCCGATATGTTTCTGCTGCATGCTTACCATACGAAGTGATTGATAATTGAAACGTAATTTCTGAGCACTTTGAAATATAGTTTTTCGGGCAAGCAGGCCTTTGGAAAGATCCAGCACCCGGCAATGAGATACGACATCCATGGCAGTAAGATCTAATTTTTCTCCGCCGTAATTTATCCTGAAATCAATCGGATTAGGAGTATTGACCAGCTCGGTTACTTGAGAGCTGACCGCATCATACACACCGGTTATATATGTTCCCGGTTGAGAACCTTCCGGGATTTCTTCATATATGCCTCTTAAGCCCAGATAGCCGTTACCTATCGTAAAGCGGGTTTCCTGTGCATTTTGCTTGTTCTTATCCCAGCCGTTCTCCGATATGAGCCAGCGTGGTTCTGCAAGATACTGTTCAAATGGTTCTTTCATATTTTTGCACTTTCAATTAATATATATTTATAGCATTTATTTATTGAAAAGAGAAGATGAATGGAGATTATTATTATATCAATACGATAATTAATTAGCCCTTTATTGCGGAGAATAAAGCTCAAGCGGGTTTGTCTCTGGCGTCAGGAAATAACGAACTATTTCTTTAGTTGGTCTGTTGATTGTTTTACGGAGTCAACATTATGTTTCAAACTCTCTGCTTTATATGCTGCTCCTGCAATTCCGCGTAAAAAACCTAGTCCCGGGATTCTGCTTAATGTGAACAAAAGCGTTCGTAAAGCGCCGATTTTGGCCATATATAATACCTCCCTTTCATACAGCCATTATACCATAAAACCAATAAATTTAACAAGGGCGGAGATAACTGGAGTTTACCCGTTTTTTATGTACACATGCACATAATGTCAGGGGATAATTTGGGAACGAATAAAAATTTTAGGATTTTTTGTGAAAAAATTCGGAAACTTTGTTCGATCTGTCTGACGGTAAAAAAGTCATCGACTTTT
>JBDRMW010000114.1:0-4303 GCA_043811735.1 bacterium | reverse complement strand
ATTGACCTGGTAAATAGTTTTTTAAAAGGAACTGCCGTGTCTAAAATAAGTTCAATTCCTTTTTTATCTATGTATTCTAAAGCTAAAAAGTCTTTATACTCAAACCGCACTCATGTGCTCCTCTATACTTTTTAAAGACCCCCTGCTCATTAAACAAATGATACGTCGAATTTATTCCTTTTGGTCAGAAAGCGCCTCAGCTGTATCTTCTTCCATAAATTTAAATCGGTAAAATTAATTCCGTACAGACCCGTTCCTCCATTTGGTTTGTTCCAGATAACTCTGCCCTGAAGTTTCATATGGTGGCCGGAGCCGACGAAAAATCTGAAAAACCTTTTCTCACCGATTGACAGAGGCAGCAATGTCTCTATCGCCATTCCTTTAAGATTAATATTTTTTATGCGGGTATTATGCCTAAAATCAATCGCATCATTATTCTCCATCCCGGCAAGAAGATCAGCAGGCAGACGCTTTGCTTTTCTAAAATCTCCTTGAAAAATCATGTGTTATAACCTCCTTATATCTTTATTAATATACAAAATTTAGGGTAAAATTACTAGTTTTTCTTCTTCTTGTTTTGCAATACTACTACTTGATCTTTTCCATCAACTTCCTTCAATAATACTTTAACATCTTCTGATTTTGATGTTGCAATTAATTTGCCGACTACATCAGGCTGAATAGGAAATTCCCTGTGTCCGCGGTCAAGCAATACACACAACCGCACCGCTTGGGGCCTCCCAAAATCAATCAGCTGATCCAATGCCGCGCGGATCGATCTGCCCGTAAAAAGCACGTCATCAACCAGCACGACCAAACGGTCATTTAAATCAAGAGGAAGTTCGGTTTCTTTAATAAGCGGCTGTAATGCAATTGAATGCATATCGTCTCGATACAGTGTTATATCTAATACTCCCACGCGGACTTCGTGCCCGGTTTTTTCATAAATATTTTGTGCAATTCTCCGTGCCAGCGGTACCCCGCGGGTTTGAATGCCGATAAGTACTATATTTTTAACGGGTGAAAAACAACTGCAGATTTTATCTGAAATATTCCGCACGGTTTGTTCAACACCGGTACTGCTTAAAATAACTTTTTGCATTTTTGCCATAGATTAACCTTGTTGTTCAATATGTTCTGCTTTTTTTTTCAACATCTTTGCGCATATGCTCCCGGTACTGCATCAATTTTTTAAGTATCTGCGGTTTTGAAAGCGCGATTATTTCAGCGGCGAAAAGAGCTGCATTTTTTGCACCAGCTTTGCCGATCGCCATCGCTGCAACCGGAATCCCTCCCGGCATTTGGACGATTGAAAGGAGTGAATCCAAGCCTGACAATGAAGACGTGATAGGAATCCCTATTACCGGTTTGATCGTTTCTGCGGCAATCACACCGGGTAAATGTGCCGCACCGCCGGCTGCGGCAATAAAAACCTGCACGCCCTGCTTTTCACAGTCAGCAACAAACTTCCTCACTTTATTTGGAGTCCGATGCGCCGAGGCAACAGTTATCTTATACGTAATTGAAAGGTTTTTAAGAATCTCGAGGCCCTGCAAAACAACCGGATAATCACTGTCCGACCCCATGATAATACCGGCTAAATATTTGCCCGCAGCAGATGTCATATACTTTCCTCCTTTGTATCTCTTTCTCTCCGTTGCCCAAGAAGTAGTTATGTGAACGAATAAAAAATTTAGGAATAAGAGCTCAAAAATTCAGAAACTTGCCGGTGGATGTCTGACGGAAAAAAGTCCTCGACTTTTTTCCGGAGTTCACCGGCACCGAATTTTTGAGCTCTTATTCCGTTAAAAATTTTTTCCTGAGTGAACATACCTACTTCTTGGGCAATTAACTCTTTATTTTCTCCAATGCCCGATATCCAATATCTGTACGAAAATGCATGCCTTCAAATCTTATCTGAGACATCTTTGCATACGATTCCTGAATTGCCGTCTGCAGATCTTGAGCTACCGCAGTCACCCCTAAGACACGGCCGCCTGAAGTCACATAATTATTGTGGTCGAACGATGTCCCGGCATGAAAAATCAGCGGGTCATTAGATTCCAATCCTGAAATCTTCTTTCCTTTGTGGTATGATCCGGGATACCCACCTGAAGCAGCCACCACACAGACCGCTGATCTTGAAGATAATGCATGAGGATTTGCCGCAACAAACAACGCCAGTTTCTTATCCAGAACCGCCTGTATTAATTGAACTAAATCAGCATCCAGCAGGGGGAGTTGGACCTGTGCCTCAGGATCACCAAAGCGCACATTAAACTCCAGCACTCTGGGGCCTTTGGAAGTAATCATAAGCCCAAAATAAATGATCCCTCTAAAATCCAATTCTTCTTTACGGATACCATATAAAAATTTTTTAAAAACATCCTGTTTAATATGTTCCATAACTTGGCCCGTAACAACCGGCGCAGGCGCATATGCTCCCATTCCGCCGGTATTCGGCCCCTGGTCACCGTTAAAAACACGTTTATGGTCCTGTGAAGCTGCCAGACTGAACAATGTTTCGCCGTCACAGAACGCAATAATGCTTGCTTCCTCTCCTTCGAGCAACTCTTCAATAATAATCTCAGAGCCTGATTCCCCGAATTTTTTGTCTTCAAGCATGGTGGAAGCAGATAGAAAAGCTTCGGCTTCACTCAGACAAATATCAACACCTTTACCCGCAGCAAGGCCGGATGCTTTTATGACTAACGGCGCACCGATTGATCTAATATATTTTTCAGCATCTGCCATGGTTGTGCATGCAGCATATTTCGCTGTCGGAATATTATATGTTTTCATAAATGATTTAGCATATGCTTTGCTTCCTTCAAGCTGAGCTGCTCTTTTATCAGGCCCGAAAATCTGCAGACCTTCTGCTCTAAATATATTCACGATCCCTTGAGCCAGCGGTGCTTCCGGCCCAACGATGGTAAGATCAATCTGATTCTTTACAGCAAACTTCTTTATTGATTCAATATCATCAACCGATCCTTGAACGGTTTGGGCAATTTGCGAGATACCTGCATTGCCGGGCAGACAATAAATATTAGAAACCAGTTTGGATTTTTTTAATTTCCACACTATTGCATGTTCTCTTCCGCCGCTTCCAATCACCAGTATTTTCATAGTATATGTCCCTTACTTATTAACATGAACATCTCCTGGTGCTGTTTTCACTGCATGCTATCGGATACTTCCCGGTAAAACAAGCTACACAAAAATCAGATTCAGGCATGCCCGTTGCTTTGACTAATCCTTGTAAGCTTAAATAATGCAGGCTGTCAATACCCAGATACTCCTTTATTTGGCTGACCTGCTTTTTGCTTGCAATCAATTCTTTCCGCGTTGGGGTATCAATTCCGTAATAACACGAGTGGGTAATCGGCGGTGAACCGATCCGCAGATGAATTTCTCTGACCCCTGCCTGGCGCAGCATACGAATAAGCTTTAAACTGGTTGTTCCCCGTACGATTGAATCATCAATTAAGGCTATCTTCTTATTCCGCAGAGCTTCTTTTATAGGATTATACTTAATTTTGGCGCCAAAGTCACGAATTGACTGATCAGGTTCAATGAATGTCCTCCCAATATAATGGCTCCGTATAAAACCCATTTCATAGGGGATTCCTGCTTCTTCGGCAAACCCGATCGCAGCCACGGTTGCTGAATCAGGCACCGGCATAACAAAATCTGCGTCGGGACATGCTTCGCGCGCGAGCCGGCGGCCCATTTCTCTGCGGATCAAATACACACTGTTATTAAAAACCATACTGTCGGGACGGGCAAAATATATATATTCAAAAATACATTTTTTTAAATTTGTAACTTGAGCATATTGAACTGATGAACGACCCTGTGCATTGACTCGAATCATTTCACCCGGATTAACTTCACGCTCATACTCTGCATCGATCAGATCAAACGCACAGGTTTCTGAAGCAAAGACGGTTGCATCGCCGATATTACCCATAACCAACGGCCGTATCCCGTGCGGATCACGAATAGCAATTAGTTCATCTTTGCTTCCTACCAGCAGGGAATATGCACCTTCAACCGACTGCAGTGCATCCTGTAACGCCTGGGTAAGTGATTCTTTTTTTGAACGAGCAACCAGGTGGAGGATTACTTCACTGTCTGAATTTGTCTGAAAAATCGCCCCGTTTTTTTCTAATGATTTACGCAAAGATGCGATATTGGTGATATTGCCGTTATGCGCTATCGAAATACTTCCCCGGGATGTTTTAACCAGCAGCGGCTGGGCATTAATTAATGCCGTATCTCCTGCTGTTGAATATCGCAC
>JBDRMW010000113.1:0-10147 GCA_043811735.1 bacterium | reverse complement strand
GTCCGGATTTAAAATCTCAACATTTTGATTAACCTCAATGGCAGATGCTTTTACCGGCCCTTCGCGTTTGGCATGCAGATAGATTGTTTCGGGGCCGGCAGAAAACAGTTTAAATTGGATCTTTTTTAAATTTAAAATAATGCTGATCAAATCTTCTTTGGCACCTTTAATAACCGAATATTCATGAAGTATTCCTTCAACACGGATCGTGGTTACGGCGGTTCCTTCTAAACTGCTTAATAAGATCCTTCTGAGTGAATTGCCGGTCGTATATCCGTATCCGCGTTCAAACGGCTCAGCTTTAAACTTACCATAGGTCTCGGTGAGGGTCTCAGTTTCGAATTCAAGTTTCCGTGGAATAACCAGATCCGTTAATTTCATAAGATATCTCCTTTAAAAAACAGAATTATTCGTTTTTTTATTTTGAATACAATTCAACAATCAGCTGTTCATCAACCGGAACCGCAATTTCTTCGCGGGACGGAAGTTTCACCACGTTACCTGAAATACCATCACCGCTTAACGTCAGCCACGAAGGCAGCGGAGATCTTTTTGCGGTATCTTCAACAGATTTTTTAAACATAACATTTTCATGCATTGAATCTATTACCGACACGGCATCTCCCGGCCGGGTATGATATGACGGGATATCAACATGCTTATTATTCACCAGCACATGGCCATGCGTAATCATCTGGCGGGCAGAGGCCTGTGAAGGGGCAAATCCCAATCTCCGCACCACATTATCCAGCCTCATTTCAAGCATCTGCAGAAGATTTTCACCGGTTAATCCTTTCATTTTTTCCGACTTTTTAAAATATTTTCTAAACTGCCGCTCAAGTATGCCGATATACTGCTTCGCGCGTTGTTTTTCACGAAGCCGTTTAGCATATTCGGAGATTTTTACCGTCGGTTTAAACTTACCGCGTTTTTTACCTTTTTCTTCAGCTTCTTTTTTATCAATCGGACATTTAGTATAACAGCGTTCACCTTTGAAAAAAAGTTTTACCTGGTCACGCCGGCATATCTTACAAACAGATCCCAGATGTCTTGCCACTATTGCTCACCTCTTTCTTTATTAAAATCCGTTATTCGTTATTCGTTGTTCGTTATTCGTCAAAGGCGAACCACGAAAAACGGTCGTTATACTCTTCTCGGTTTCGGGGGACGACACCCATTATGAGGTATCGGGCTTACGTCACGAATCGAGGTCACACTAAGACCTGCAATTTGAAGCGCCCGAATAGCCGTCTCTCTCCCTGAACCGGGCCCGCGTACAAACACGGCAACATTCCGAACACCGCCTTCGCGTGCTTTACGTGCGGCTGTTTCAGACGTGATCTGTGCGGCAAACGGCGTGCCTTTTTTTGTTCCTTTAAATCCGCATGCGCCGGCCGTAGACCATACTAACACATTGCCTCGTTCATCAGTAATACTTACGATCGTATTATTAAACGAAGATTGTATATACACGCGTCCATTGGCAACATTTTTCCAGGCTTTTTTCTTTTTTCCCTTAGCCTTGCTTTCTTGTTCTGCCACGAATATGATCCTCCTGTTTTATATCTAATTATTCTTCTTCTTTAGGTGCGTGCATTTCTTTGCCCGGTTTTGCCGCTCCAACTGTTTTTCTTTTTCCTCTTCTGGTGCGGGCATTGGTTTTCGTCCGCTGGCCGCGCAGAGGAAGGTTTCTTCGGTGCCGAACACCGCGGTATGAGCTTATATCAATAAGTCTTCTGATATTCTGCTGTACCGCGCGGCGCAGATCTCCTTCAACCTTAAAATTCTTTACAATAATATCGTTTAATTTACTGATTTCTAATTCATTTAAATCCTTAACTCTTTTTGTCGGATCAATTTCGACTCTTTGAAGAATTTGATCAGAGATAACCGGCCCAATCCCGTAAATATATCTTAATGCAATATCAATTCGTTTTGCACTTGGTAAATCAACTCCGGACACACGCGCCATACTTCTTACCTCCTTTTATCTTCTTTTAATTTTCAATTACCTTCTACCAACGATTTAATAACTTCTAAATACCTTAATTTAAAATTCGAAAAACAAAATTCGAAATTCGAAACAAATTCGAATTCACAAATCCCAATCGACACCAACGTCAAATACCGAATGCGTAAATTGAAACCGCTGTTTTATACTCCTTGTTTCGTATTTCTTATTTGGCATTTTCCCCGTTTGGTATTTCGAATTTCGTTCTTATTTCGAATTTCGAATTTCGAATTTCGTTTTTATATCTTATTTCGAATTTTTTAGGTTTCTTATCCTTGTCTCTGTTTATGCTTCGGATTTGTGCAAATAACACGGACCACATTCTTGCGAACGATAACCTTGCATTTTTGGCACATTGGTTTTACCGATGCTCTTACTTTCACTTTTCTATTTCTCCCGGTATATTATTCGTCCCCTCGTCAGATCATAGGGAGACAGTTCGACTTTTACTTTATCTCCCGGCAGTATTTTTATGTAATACATCCTCATTTTCCCGGAAATATGCGCCAGCACCTTATGGCCTCCCTCAATCTCGACACGAAACATCGCATTGGGAAGCGCTTCCAAGACTCTGCCTTCAACTTCAATTTTATTTTCTTTATTCATAATTTGGTTAAAATTTCCGGCCCATCTTGCGTTATGGCAACCATATGTTCAAAATGCCCTGAGTTTTTCCCATCAACCGTAATGACCGTCCAATTATCGGACAAGATCTTTACTTCATATCCTCCCATATTAATCATGGGTTCTAATGCTAATACCATGCCTGCCTCCAAACGCGGGCCGGTTCCGGCTGTTCCGTAATTAGGGATCTGGGGCTGCTCATGCATTTCTCTGCCGATGCCGTGTCCCACAAAATCCCGTACCACAGAAAATCCGCTTTTCTCAGCCGTCTGCTGAATGGCCGATGATATATCACCTAACCGATTACCAATGACCGCCTGATCAATGCCGTTATACAATGCTCGTTCGGTTGTCAGTAATAACCGTTCATTCTCACATGAAGCTTTTCCTGCAATAACGCTTAATGCATTATCCCCATAAAAGCCATCAAAGAGTATACCCACATCAATACTGACGATATCTCCCTCGGTGATGATCCGCTCTTCTGATGGAATCCCATGCACAACTTCCTGGTTAAGTGAAATGCATGTTGCTGCGGGATATCCGCGGTATCCTAAAAAAGCTGATGCACATTTATGCTTCTTTATCTCAGCACCGGCGATTTTTTCAAGAGCCATCGTTGAAACGCCCGCCTTAACCGCAGTTTTTAACCGCTCCAGAATCTCTGCTGCTATGCCGCCTGAGATTTTCAGTTTATCAAGTTCGTGCCTGTTTTTAAGTTCAATCCTCTGGCCTGTGTCTTGAGAATGCATAATAGATTTTTTAAGAACAAACTGATATAAGCGCCTTTGCTACTTCTTCTTTTGACAAAGATCCATTAACTTCTACATATACATTCTTTTTACGTTTATAATAATCAATCACCGGTTCGGTTTTTTCTTTATACTCATGCAGCCTTTTCCGGGCAGTCTCTTCGGTGTCATCGATCCGTTTGACTAATTTCCCGCCGCACGCAGTACAGATGGTCTGCGCCGAACTTTCCGAACCAAAAATCTTTCCGCAGCCGCTGCATGTCCATCTATTAACTAACCGGTCAATAAGCACCGCATCCGTTACCGCGATAAAAATTGCTCTGTCTGTCTGCTTGTGCTTTATGTCAAAGACTTTATCAAGCTCTTGTGCTTGGGTTACCGTTCGGGGAAAGCCGTCAAAAAGCAGGCCCTGCTCCCAATCTTCCAAACTCAATCCCTGCCGGATAATCCCTATAACAATATCATCCGGAACAAGCATACCTTCTTTTACAAAGCGTTCAGCTTGTTTGCCAAGCTCCGTACCGCCTGCTATCGCGTTGCGGAACATGTCCCCGGTTCCAACCAGCTTGAGCTTGAAATGACCGCTTAAAAAAACTGCCTGTGTCCCTTTACCCGCTCCGGGTGCTCCCAACAGTATAATATTCAAAGTAAATATAACTCCAAATAATCTAATCCCTCGCCGTTACCCTTGCCGTTAACTTATAGCTTATAACTTATAGCTTATAGCTTATAGCTTTACTTAACGTTAAACCATCGGCCCTTAATTCTGCCTGATTTCATAAAACCATCATAATGCCGCATAATAAGATGCGATTCAAGCTGTCCTATCGTATCGAGCGCAACGCCCACAACAATAAGAAGTGCGGTTCCTCCAAAATAAAAGGGGACATTTAATAATTGCCGTAAATACGTAGGCATAACTGCCAGACACGCAACAAACAAAGCACCCCATAAGGTGATTCTCTCGAGAATTCGGGAAATATATTGTGCAGTTGCTTCACCCGGCCGAATACCTGAGATAAATCCGCCCCATTTCTTCATATTCTCTGCCAACTCAGTTGGATTAAAGCTTATAGAATTATAAAAATAACAAAAGAATATAATAAGCCCTGCATATAGCAGATTATATTGTACCGAACCATACGGAAGCCAGTTCTCTAAAAACCGGGCAAATGTTGAATTAGGAAAAAACTGGCCGATCGTCATCGGCATCGTGAGCAAAGACATCGCAAATATTACCGCAATAACTCCTGATTGATCTACTTTAATAGGTAAATACGTGGTTGATCCGCCAACCATATGCCTGCCCACTACTCTTTTTGCATATTGAACCGGTATTTTCCGCTGCCCGGTTTCAACTAAGACAACCAGTGCAACTATAACAAAAACAAAAATAACTAAAAAAACTGCCATTAAAAACTGCATTTCCTCAATACGCACCAATCGTATTAAGTTGCGTATTGCCGAAGGAAGCCGGTCAACAATGCCGGCAAATATAATAAGAGAGATACCGTTTCCTATGCCGTTTTCCGTGATTTGTTCGCCTAACCACATAATAAAAACCGTACCGGTTGTAAGCGTAAGCACGGTTAAGAATACAAATGCCCAGGTTTCATTGTTTACTACTTTTGCTCCTCCCGGCGCCGTGATAGCTTTCATAGCCATGGTTAAACCGAATGATTGAAGCGTGCCCAAACAGAGCGTTAAATACCTGGTTATCTGATTTATCTTTTTTCTTCCTATATCGCCTTCTTTAGAAAGCCGGTCTAAATAAGGAAACACATGTGCACCCTGAAGCAGGGACATAATAATGGAAGCATTAATATACGGCATAATCCCCATAGAAAATATGGAAAACCTGCCTAATGCACCGCCTGAGAACATATCTAAAAATCCAAGAAGCGTATTTCCCTGCGCTTGAAAAAAACTTTTTAATGCAACGATATTAATATCAGGCACAGGGATTGCTGCACCCACGCGGTAAACCGCGATGATCATCATGGTAAAAAATATTTTCCGTTTAAGTTCCGGTATTTTAAATAAATCGCCGAACGACTGAATCATGCTCGCTCTCCTTCACGAATCTGTTCCGCAGACGTTGACTTTCTTCCCTCATCCCTCAGTACTCTCTTTGTCGTTCTCTTTGTTACTTGACACTGGATACTTGACACTGGACACTTTTGTTATCGTGCCGCCTGCTTTTTTAATCTTCTCTTCAGCAGCAGCTGAAAAAGCGTGCACTGTAATTTGCAGGGGTTTGGTTAGTTCCCCATCTGCTAATATCTTAACGGGAAGATTTTTGTAAGCAATTTTTTTTTGGATTAATATCTCCGGATTGATCTGATCATTATCATTAAAATGTTCTTGTAAAGTGGCCAGATTAACCGGATGATACGTTACATGCAGCCGTCTGCGGCTGAAACCCCGTTTAGGAATCCTTCTTGCCAGCGGCATCTGACCGCCTTCAAAACCAACCATAATGCTTGAGCCTGAACGGGAACCCTGGCCTTTTGTTCCTCTGGTTGCACTTCCTCCGTGACCGGATCCTTCACCTCTCCCGATAATTTTCCGCCTTTTTCGTGATCCCCGGATGGGTTTTAGTTCATGTATTTTCACTTTGTTTACCATCCTTATTACGTAATAAGTCTACTTCCTCACGGGTCCGTAACTGGCTCAGCGCTTCGAATGTCGCATAGACCACATTAAAGGGATTCGAGGTCCGCAGTGATTTGGTTAAAATATCATGGATACCGGCAGCTTCAATTACCGCACGCACACTGCCGCCTGCAATAACACCCGTACCCGGGGCAGCAGGTTTTAATAAAACCTTACCTGCGCCGAAATCACCTATTATATCATGAGGAATCGTGGTGCCGACTATAGGTACGGTGATTAAATTTTTCTTAGCTTTGCATACACCTTTTTGTATAGCTGCCTGAATTTCTTTTGCTTTACCTAATCCGCAGCCCACATGGCCGGCCTTATCGCCAACCACGACCAGCGCGTTAAAAGAAAAACGTTTTCCTCCTTTTACCACTTTGGCAACACGGTTAATCGCCACCACCGTATCTTTTAAAATTAAATCCGTCGATTCTATCCTTCCCAAATGCGTCCCCCTTAACTTATTTTTAAAACCTATATGCGTACGTTAGAATTCAAGCCCTGCTTTACGGGCAGATTCTGCTAATGCTTTAATACGTCCGTGATACGGCCAGCCGCCACGGTCAAAAACCACTTTTGTTATACCAGCTGATATCGCCTTTTTAGCAATACGCTCGCCAATCACGTTCGCCGCGGCAATTGAACCGCCGTTTGTTACTTTCCCGTTTAATTTTGATATCGTTGAATCAGCTGCCAGAACCCTGCCCGTCACATCATCAATCACCTGTGCATAGACCTGCTTTAATGATCGATACACCCTGAGCCGCGGCCGAGCTGAGGTGCCGAAAACCTTTTTTCGTATGCGAATTTTCCTTAGCTTATACCGAGCTAATGCATTTTTCATATGTTTTTCTCCCAAAAATAACGAACCACGAATAACGAACAACGAACCACGATGTTATTTCTTCCCGCCCGCCACCGCTGATTTCCCTGCTTTACGAATGATATGTTCGCCTGTGTACCTGATTCCTTTTCCTTTATAAGGTTCAGGTGGACGTAATGCGCGTAACCGTGCGGCAGTTAATCCCAGAAGGTCTTTATCACTGCCGGTTAAGGAAATAATCGTCTGCTTGTCAACTTTTGCCTGTATGCCCGGCGGAAGTTTAAACTCGATCGGATGAGAATATCCTAACTGCAGGTTCAAACTGTTTCCCGCAACAGCGGATCGATACCCCACACCAACCAGGGTAAGTTCTTTGGTGTATCCTTGTGAAGCTCCCTCGATTATATTAAACACCCGCGAGCGCTCCATACCATGCAAAGAGCGGTCCATCTCATTATCAGATGTGCGGGTTAAGACAATTATATTTTTATCTATGGTAATTGATATTCTCGGATGAATCGTGACGGCCAGCTTACCCAAAGGGCCTGCCGCTTCTACCTGCTGGCCGCGTAAAGTAACTTTAACTTTATCAGGAATATTAATTTGTTTTCTACCGACTCTGCTCATACCATTTTCTACCAGACTGTACAGATTAATTCGCCGCCGAGACGTGCTTTGCGCGCATTAATGTCAGTCATTACTCCTTTCGGGGTTGACAAAATATTAACCCCCATACCGCGGTATACGCGGGGAATATCATTCCATTTATAATAACGCCGTAATCCCGGAGTTGAGACTCTTTTAATTCCTACAATGACCCGTTTTTTATCTTTGCCGCCGATAAATTTTAAATACACGCGTAAAATTCCCTGTTTCCTGTCTGCGATATTTTTAAAGTTTGAAATAAATCCTTCTTCTTTTAAAATTTTTACCACATTCACTTTAAATTTTGATGAAGGCAGATCAACCTTTTCTTTAAACCGTTGATTTGCATTGCGTATCATAGTCAGCATATCTGCTATGGGATCAGTTACTGCCACACATACCTCCTACCAGCTTGAAATTTTTATACCCGGAATATGGCCTTTGCGCGCCAGCTGCCGAAAACATAATCTGCACAACCCAAAATCCCGCAGAAAACCCCGCGGCCTGCCGCACAGACGGCATCTGTTTCTATATCGTGTAGAAAATCTTAATGTTTTGTGCATTTTTACCATTGCTGCTATCGTAGCCATTGTTGCTCCTTATACATCAATTTATTTCTTAAAAGGCATCCCGAACTCGGTCAGGAGTTCTAATGCTTTTTCATCATTGCCGGCGGTGGTCACCACGGTGATATTCATACCGCGCACTTTATCTGATTTTTCAATATTAACTTCAGGGAATATATACTGCTCGGTTAAACCTAGATTATAATTTCCTCTGCCGTCGAATGCAGTTCTGCTTAATCCCCTGAAATCTTTTACCCGGGGAATTGCCGTACTGATAAGACGGTCTAAAAACTCATACATCTGTTTCCCGCGCAGGGTAACTTTTATGCCGATGGGCATGTTTTCCCTGATTTTAAAGTTTGATATTGCCTTTTTTGCCCGGCATACCATAGGTTTTTGCCCGGTAATTGCCGCAACCTCAAGCATCGCAATATCAAGAACTTTGATATTATCTTTGACTTCAGAAAGACCTATATTAATAACGATTTTTTCCAGTTTAGGAATCTGAAATCTATTTTTTAAATTCCATTTTTTAAGCAACGATGGAATAACCTTTGAATTATATTTTTCTTTCAACCGCGGCATATTCATTATACGATCATCTCCCCGCATTTCCGGCAAATGCGTACTTTTTTTCCGTCGGCCAGCGTATCCATTTTTTTTCTCGTCGGCTTGCTGCATTTAGGGCAGATCAGTATGCAGTTAGATATATGAATTGCGGCTTCTTTTTCTCTGATCCCGCCGGGATCAGTCTGGGTCGGCCGGGTATGCCGTTTAATAAAATTTATCTTTGAAACCAGCACCCTGTTTGTATCAGACATAATTTTTAATACTTCGCCGGTCTTGCCCTTATCTTTCCCGGCCAGCACCTGTATGTTATCCTTCTTCTTTATAAACAACATTTCTCTTCCTTCTCTAATATATTTTTTACTGCTTAAACTTGTATTTTAACTGCTTTTTATCCCTGCCTCAACATTTTACTCGTGCTTCGTTGTTCGCCTTTGACTTTTACGAATCACAAACTACGAAAAACGAATAACGGGTTTATAAGACTTCCGGAGCAAGTGAAATAATTTTTAAAAAATTTCTTTCACGAAGTTCACGGGCAATCGGCCCAAAAATACGCGTTCCTTTCGGCTCATTATTTTCATCAATAACCACACTCGCATTGTCGTCAAATTTGATATAGGTGCCGTCCCGGCGCTTAAATTCTTTAACCGTGCGCACAATGACTACCCGGACAACTTCACTTTTTTTAATCGCGGCTGCGGGTATCGCATCTTTTACCGCAGCGATCACCACATCACCGACCCCTGCATATCGATGTCTCGTCCCGCCTAAGATCCGGATACATTGAACTCGTCTAGCACCTGAATTATCTGCTACATTAAGCATCGTTTGGACTTGTATCATAATCGAATCCTTTACTCTCTCCTGATTTCTTTAAAATACGTACACACCGCCACCGTTTTAATCTTGACAACGGCCGTGACTCTTGAATTTCAACTAAATCACCGTTCTTTGTGGAGTTTTTTTCATCATGTGCATGATACTTCTTGCTTTTGCGAATAACTTTATGATACATCGGATGACGGAATGTCCGTGTAACTAATACGGTCCGTGTTTTATCTCGTTTATCTGAGACAACCGTTCCCTGCAGTTTTTTTGTATGTATTGCTTCACTCATAAACAACTTCCTTTCTTAGAAAAAAACCAATCTGTCTATTTCCCCTTCAACTCTCGGTATCTATTGATAGTATTAAGTTGTGCAATGCGCCGGCGCAGTGTCCTAATATAGAGCGGATTTTTTACCGGCACCACCGTATGGCTGTAGCGCAGTTTAAAATATTCATCCCGAACATCCTGCAGTTCAGAAACGAGTTCCTGGTCAGTCATCTCATGCAAATTTGCTTTTTTCTTCTTAGCCATAATATTTCGCCCTTGCCGTTGCCTTGCCGTTAACTTTAATTTTAAATCTTAAATTTTCTATAAATGTTCCCTTTCAATAAACCGTGTTTTTATAGGTAATTTATGGGAAGCAAGCTCAAATGCTCTCCTGGTCTCC
>JBDRMW010000112.1:0-13623 GCA_043811735.1 bacterium | reverse complement strand
AGGTCCTTTATTGAGCAATACCATCGTATTAAAGATTTTTAAGATCGAATATAACATGCGGTTTTTTTTCACAAACCCGCGATGAAAAAATGTTGAGTATTCACTTAATTCGAGAATCTCGTAACCGGCAAAATATGACGAAAGCATAGCGGAAGGATCAAACCCTTTTTTTCTGTCGATAAATATCCGGTACTGTTCAATCGGCGAGTGAAAATCAACCAGTTTCATGATCTCTTCCTTTGAAAGATCAGTCGAGATTAATTTTTTCTTCTTGAGCGCTGTATTTACCTTATTTTTGACCGCATCTGAAATATGCATGCCGCCGCCGATTAATTTATATATCGTGGCAAGCGCGGCAAAAAACCAGGACTTAAAAAATTTACGATTCTGCTCATGAGCGACAATCACCAGCCCCCCTTTCCGCACAACCCGGTCAACTTCTCTTAAGCAGGCTGCATATTCGGGAAGATGATGCAGGACTGCATTAACCGTTATCACATCAAACTGAGAATCATGAAAGGGAAGTTTTTCCGCATCTCCGTTTATAAAAACCGCATGAACAGCAGTATGTTTTTTAAATTTATGCAGAGACTGGTTAAGCATATTTAGACTGTAATCATATGCGGCATACGTATCTCCTTTACGCAGATATGCTGATAAAATATCCCCGACAAAACCGGTGCCGCATCCAATATCAAGCAGCGATATCCGCGCGTTTGTATGTCTAATAAGATTTGTCAGGTGCGTTGATCCCAGAGCCTGCCACCAGGCACGGTCACCTTCCAGGATTTCAACGTGCTTGGCATCATACTCAACTGCTTCAATATCATGGATTATCTGATTAATTTCTTTTATTAAATTAGGATTCATTTTTGATGGTACGTTGGAATACTCTCGGTTTAAATATTCTTTTTATTCTCCGCATTATTTCAAAAAGATAACTGTACATCGCATAGACCGCCCAATGATCACGCCGCACAACAGAGACCAGTATATCAACGGCAATGATAACCGGAATTTGAGGCATACATCTAAATATTTTATACCGTTTATTTTTCAAAAAAAATCTTATGGCAGACTCAGGCAGTACGGGCAGAAGCCTGAAAAGCATCTGAAAATTAAGCAGTTTTTCTTTGCGCATTTTATCGCCAACCGAACCGGTGGATAAATAATTAGCCTGCAGTCCCCGGTTAATCTTATAGAGGTCATCATCATCAATAAAATTATGATTCCGCGCATAATAGGTTATTTCAACATTAGGCAGATATTGAAGCCAGAAAATGCTTGCCCGTATAAGATGTTTGAGCCCGGCAAAAACTTCTATCGCACGGATAATATGTTCGTCTTTTTCTCCGGGAAGCCCGACCATAACATCAACCGAATACTTAAGGCCGACCTCATCCATTGCATGCAACGCCTGATAAATATCTTCATTGGACTCATGCCGGTTTAGAACATCCCGCCGCATATCGGGATCCAAGCTTTCAACACCTATCTGCACATGCCAGCATCCGGCATCTTTTAATGCGCGGGCCATTTCGGGAGTGATTGTCTTTGGGTGGCCCATTATTCTAAACGGCACATCAATTTCTTTTTTATATTTTTCCAAAAACTCCAATGTCCATCTTCGGGATCCTGCTAATACATTGTTTTTTATATCTACCCGCTTAACATGATACTGCGCTTTCATTATCTTAAGCTCTTCAATAACACTATTAACAGACCGTTCACGGTAAAATGCACCCAGATTGTTTTCTTGTTCCCAGCGCGCATAATAATTTTGCGAGCAATACGAGCACCGGGCAATACAGCCCTTATTGGTGACGGTAAGATAATATTTCGATATCGGAATAAACGGTTCAAAAAGCTTTTTATCGATTATGGGCAGTTCATCCAGATTAGCAATAAGCTTGCGGCAGGGATTTTTTATAATCTCATCATTTTTTTTAAACCATAAATTTTTAATGGAATAATCCATCTTTCCCTTATGCATGCTCTCTGCCAGTTCCAGGACAGGATACTCCCCTTCCCCCAGGCAGATAATATCAACCGGATCTTCGGCAATACATACATCCGGAACCGAGGTCGGATGTATGCCGCCCATAATGACCGGCACATCAAAATGCTTCTTTACTTCAGATGCGATCTCAAGGCACCACTGAAAATTATCGGCAAAAACAGAAAACGCAAGCAGATCAGGTTTATATAAAACAATATCCCGTATTACCTGTTTTTTATCACTGAATATCTTTGCAAGAAACGGGACAGAAAAATACTGTTTATCATCGAACAGCCCGCGGTCGAATGCAAGCTCACATTGATGTTCATACTGTTTTAACAACGCAGAAATTGCCTCCATTGAAATTATTTCTGACCCCATAGCAGCAAACATTATTTTCATGCGGATTACCTTATTCTTTTAACTTTCAGTAAATTCAACAATGCATTAATGTTAAAGTTCGATACCAGATTTTTTTCAACGCTTGAAAGATAAAAACATGAACTGCATGAATGTGTTTTAAGACTATCCCATGCCTCGCGCACATCCATGGTTAATACATTGGGCGCATCATAATATCCTATCAGATTAGTGCAGGGGTAGAGCTTGCCGTCAGTATCAACCGTTGCAAAACTTCTTCCGCCGAAACAGGGAATAGGTTTAAACGAAGGAAACTCCGGCAATTCATCCTTAAATAAGAAAAACCGTTTATAACCGGCCGGCCAGTTAAGCGCATTCATAAAATTAGGAAGTGAATTAAAAAATCGGCCGGGATATTTTTTCTTTAAGTTAATGATTTTCATTAAGGTTTTACGATACGCAGCATCATCAGGGGTATCACTGCTGATGGCCTTAACTTCACCGTCTGCAGAACTCTGGGGAAAAAGCAGTCCGAAATTAAGTATTGCTCCGTATTCATTGCCAAGTTTCATCATATCTTCAACGGATTCCAGATTATGCTTCTGCAGGGTTGTTCTAATACTTCTATTGATATTATTGTCCCTCAGCAACTGTAATCCTTCAATTGCTCTGCGATAACTCCCCGGTCCCCGGGTAATATCATTTAAATTTTCCGGCCCATCAATGCTGATGCAGATCATATCAAACTTCTTTGCTGTTTCAATGCTCCGCTTAAGATAATACCCATTGGTCACCGTAGAACAGAACAAATCTTTTGCTCTGATATAATCAACAATCTCATCAAACTCCGGATGCAAAAAAGGTTCACCGCCGATCAATGAGACTTCAATAACTCCCATATCAGCAAATGCATCAACGATACGGCATATCTGTTCCTTGGGAATATCGGCATTATGACGTTTATAAAAGTTTGAATAACAATAGGTGCATTTCAAGTTGCATTTATCGGTTATATGGATATTAAGTTCCAACGGCGCAGTCCGCCCGGTCAATTTTCGCGAGAGGAGTTTAATTCCGGCAATAATTTTTCTCCGCAAATGACCCATTACGAATCTCTTTTCTTAATAACATGAGGATGCGCATCTATTAAAACCGGCTGCTGCATATCCTTTATGGGAGTAAGGAACTTATGGATATAATCTTTATTATAGGTGCGCAAACACAAGGTCTGCTCATTGATATTTTTTGCATAAAACTCGATCATACGTTTCCAAATGTCCGGCAATGATTCTTCTTGTACGTTGCCAAATGAAATCGGATTGAACGTGCATGGCAATACATCACCGTACGGCGTTATGTAAATTTTCTCCTTTATTGCCGGACAGCCCGCACGGAGATTAAGATTTGCGCTAAAATCTATTTTCATGTTTTTATGTTTCCGGATCAATGAAAGGATCTTCTCTGCATTCGTATGGGATAAGAAAATGGATCTATTATCAGCCCAATTGCCGATACTCCCCCCGTGGGCAATACAGAGAAAAACTGCATTATCTTCTGCAAAGGCGATCATTTCATAAATCTTATCAAAATTGTAATCACCCAGCGTCAAGCTTATCCCATAGGGGATATGTTCTTCGCGTGCCCATTTCATGGTGCGCATAACAACTTCAAAATGACCTGGATAATTTCGGATTGCATCGTTTTCCGCAGGATTTGTGCTTTCAAGGCTGACCACCAGGCTGTCTATTCCGCGCTTTTTATATTCTTTCAAATTTGCACGTGAAAGATTTATGCCGTTAGTAACCAGATTAACTATTTTATTCACCGGATTTAACGCGGTTATAATCTCTCCCGCATCAGTACGCATCAAAGGTTCTCCGCCGGTTATATTGACCGAAACACAGCTAAGCCGGTCAAGATCATGCCCTAACGACTCATAATCGGAAATCTTCATTTTATGTTTTTCTTTTTCTATATCAAGAAATTTTGAGCATGAACACATGACGCATGCTGAATTACATTGGAATGTGAGCGCTATTTCAGCCACGCGGAGATGCGGTTTCCCCAGCACCACGCGGTCAAAGACCCCGCGCAGAAGCCTTGGAACCGCGCGTTTTTTGCGCAAAAAATAATGAATATATTCCTGAATCATAATTTCATCCTGCAGTGTACGTCTTTGCCGTCAATAGTGCAGGCGCATGTTTCACCCTGTTCAAGCGGGAATCCTGACAACATCCGGTCAATCGCCTTATAGTGAAATTCATACCCCTCTTTAAAATCAAAAACAAACTGGTGTGCAATCGCATAGCTTTTGTAACATTCAGGATCTGTCTTAATAACTTCAACGACAATTTTGTTTCCTACCTTTGTATCCGGTGCTTTTACATGCATTGCAATACCTTCGGGAGACGGGCAATGAACGATTACGTGGCCAGCATAATCAACCCAATTAAACCATCCGCCCCGGCTTACTGTTTTCATATACGCATACACACTGTGAAATGCAAGCGGACAGACATTGTTGCCCACCATATCAGGCCAGGAGATATTTTTCCCGTCAATGCTGACCTCAAGCTTCATTTCATTGTATAATTTACACAACCGATTAAATGTATCCATTACGTCTTCTCCTTATGCTAAACCTGTATTTCATAGGTTACCCCCACATGATCCGGACAATGAATTTTCATCGTTCCGGATGATGATCCCCTGTCTTTAGCTGATTTTAATATGCGCACATACGGGTAGATTGCCGCAAAACCAGCAGGACAGAGTTCGTCTCTTTTATTAGTATTAAATTGGAATGTATCTCCTTTTTTATACGCTTTGGGGCAGTGTGGTGAACCTTGAATTACTTCAATACCAACTCTCCTGAAATGACCATCAAGCGGCCTGAATATTATTTTTAACAGCTCCTCGCAGATTTCTTTTAATATACGGATCGGTGCCGGTAATATTTCCTGAGATCGTATGCATACGCGTATTCCTTGAGGATGCGGACAGGATGCGGTCAATTCCTCTACTCCTTTTGTGCGCAAATTCCATCTCCGCGGTTTCCCATTATAGAGCACTGCTAAAGATGGCGCATATGCAGCATAAAAAAGTTCTCTGCACATGCCGCGGGGAGCCAATGCAGAGGATTCATATACCGCACCGGTGCACATATGATACTTGCATTTGGTCTCAATGTCTGAGATCACCACACGCACCGGCAGTTCATCAATACAATACCTGCATTCCATGATCTTCTCCATACTATACAAATCCTTTAACCGCATTGAGCAGCGCCCGCATATTAAGGCCCGTGATCACGCTTTGTTCTATGGTCCCTAATTCTTTGCATGCCACACAATCAAGATCCGCTAAATATTCCCAGGCTCTTTTAAAACCGGCTTCATATATATTTTTTCCATATCCCCATTTTTTGGTGCAGGGGTATACATCCCCGTTTGCATTAATAAAACATTGATTCCGCCCCAGCTTGCAGGGATAATACGATTTTCTGTCAATACAGGGAAGATCTCCTTTATAAATCGTTGTTTGATCTTTTAACGGCCATGTTGAAACATACTCAACCGCTACTTTAGAGCTTACAATCGGCAAACCTTGTTTTTTTAATAATGCATAACTCCGGTAGAATGTAAGCATCTCGTCTTCGGAAAGCAGGAAATCCGGATCTAATTTTTCAATGCCCGGAAGCCCGTTTTCAGAATAATTAAGTTTAATCTTCAGCCGGTTGCACAGGTTAGATAAATATTCCAGAGAGTTTTTAGACATGGACCTTTTGCACAGCGTTGCATGAACCCGCACCGGTATCCTCTGGGCAGCCGCATACTCAATACCCTCAACTATTTTTTCAAATGATCCTTCCCCCCTGTTTTTGTCATTTGACTCTTTATCACCATCCAGGCTTATGCAGAGGTGATCGACTTTTTTCATCGCATTAATTCTTTTTTTAATAAAATATCCATTGGTAGTAATCTCGATAAACATTCCTTTTGACCGTACATAATCGATAAACTCTTCAATATCATTGCGCAGGAGCGGCTCTCCCCCTAAGATATTAATCCATCTGCAGCCGGTATCATATATTTGATCAATTATATTTTTCAAATCCTCAAGTGACGGTTCACGGACATCCTTGGAGTTTAAAATGTCTTTGGCATAGCAGTAAAAACAGCGCAAGTTACAGAACTTCGTTATAAGCAGATTTACTCTCACCGGGATCCTTTTCTTCCAAATTTTATGCCGCAGGAGCCCCATCAATGCTTTTCTGCCGTGATATAATGTTTTTATTTTTGAAATCATACTAATTAATCAGCGTATATTTTTTCTATACGAATCCATAACCATCATCAACCCTTTTATGGTTACCATTGAACTTGCAAGCGACATGCATTTAATATAACATCCTTTGCATGCAGGATATGTTCCCTGCATATTCCGTATCTGCAAAGCTTCTTTGCTGTAATAGACTTCTTTAATACTGCCTTTGCATTCCTGAATGGATAACCCGTTGCAGGGCAGAGAGATGCTTCCATCATGTTTAATCGTTACGGCAATATCCATTGCCCGGCAGCCATAGACATCAAGGCCGCCGCAATTAATAACTGAAAGCAATGGTTCGGGATTTGCAATTACATTTCCGAATTTTTTCTGCAGTTTTTGTAATGTATCACGATATGCATCAAACAGCGGTCTGCTTAAAACATTGATATCCGTCCCTTCCCCAATCACTGAAGGATCATTAACATTTCTTCCCATAACGTTAATTGATATCTGGATATGCAGTTTCTGTGCAATACCCGATAATTCTTCAAGCATTTCAATCGTGGTACCCGGCATAAATATCGTGGTAATTTGAGGTTTTGCGCCGATATCCCGCAAAAATTTAACTGTTCCAACTGCTTTTTTAAACGCACCCGGTGATTTTCTTCCCTGATCATGGAATGCTTCGGTGCCGTCAATACTGACGCGTATAACATCAGCATGCGAAATATTCTTCATCATATCCAGCGAAGCTGATCCGTTGGTTGTTACAAACACGAACATATTCTTCCTTTTTGCAGTTGTAATAAGCTCAGGCAGATCTTTCCGTAATGTGGGTTCTCCGCCGCTGAAATGAATCATGGCAGTTCCGGCATCACTTAAACTTCGTATGATATCCTGCGCTTCACGGGTTGAGGTATCAACATGCCTATTTCTGTCGCTGATTAACGTACTGCAGAATTCACACTGCATATTACATCTGCTCGTTATCTCCCATTCACAATACAATGGAATGCGTTTATGCAATAGTTTAATTTTATGTATGGCATATACAATATTAATCCACGCATAATAGATGATTTATTCATAATCTATTCTTACCCTGCTTCATTCAAAGATTTCGGTTAATACCCGCCCCTTGCTGCTGGATGGATATCTGATACCCAGCAGGTAACTAACCGTGGGCGCTATATCCATAATAGATGCTTCAAACATAAGTTTATTGTTTTTCTTAATACCTTTTCCAACCACCATAAACGGAACCCGTTTTTCAGCATCAAACAATAAATATGAATGATCAATCTGAACAATACCGTGATCGGAACAAATAATAACAACCATATCATTAACGAATGGCTGCATGCGCAGCCATGCCATAAATTTTTCAATGCGGGCATCAGCTCGTTTAAGTGCGTCCAGATACTGCCGTGATTGACTGCCGTAGGCATGGCCTAAGAAATCAGTCTCGCTTATATCTGCCACATACAATCTGGTTCCATCATGCTGCGCAAGATCTTTAACTAACATATCAAACATAACATCATCGCATTTATTTGAACCGTGCTCAGGCAGAGACACGATCTGTGTATCCCAAGTATTTTTTGAAAAATGTTTTACATGCATTGAACCATAGAGTTTGGTCGGTACAATATCAGGCAATCCTTCAACCCGTATTTGTCTGCTTAAGTTATTAGTTTTTACTCCGTGTACGCTTGGGATCGTCCCGGTGAGGATGCTGGCAAACGCGGGATTGGTTAAGGCACGGTATACGGTATAAAGGCCGTTAGGAAAATACGAACTCTCCTGCAGTAACGAAGTCATAAACGGCAGCTCAGCCTCATAAAACCGGTCCAATCTGCATCCATCAATGTTTAAGATCACCAGTTTTTCGCATATTTTTTCCTTATGTTCCGGCTGATGAAATACTGATATAAAAGATCGCGGCTTACCCCAACAGGCAACCCCTGCAGATATGCCCATGCTGATCCAGAATAATAATCCATATGTGTTATCGGGCATCGGTTTAACCAGCAGGACCAGGGCGAACAATGAAGAATAAAAAACAGACATAGACATACTGACCGTGGTCGGTGCTATCGTAAACACTGAATTCCATATTTTCCTGAATCCAATACTCATATCGCGCGCAACAACGGATTCAGGTATGCTCATAAATATAAACTGGATAACGGTAAAAATACACAGATTAATCAGCAGGAGGATACCGGTCTGCGGAAAAGAAATTACTGAATTTTTAAGAAGAAAATACAGATACACCGGCGAACAGATCACAAAGAGCGGATAGAAATCAGCCAGTTTAAAAAGCGCATATACCCCGCCGGCACAGACCAGCATAAACGTCAACTGCGAAAACCTTAATCCATACCAGGAGGAAAACAGCCACAATGAAATAATACCTGCTGCCAGAAAATACGTATCAATCGTATTGAAAAAATATATCACTCTCACGCTGATATCTTCAAACCGCTGATTATACATTCTTAACATAAATTTTTTTAACATGAGACATTATAATACGTTATTAAATTTTGAGCAGGAAAAACGATCCGCGGTTCATAATAACAGATATAGTAGTTCCTGCTGCAATGAGTGCATGCTTTAAGGTTATGCAATTGCCGGCGATATGCATCAGTTGAAATAAGTTTTTTAAGATCGCCGCTGCACGATGTGCCATTGATCCAATCCAGGCCTTCTAAACAGGGGAAGACCGTTCCGTCTTCAAGGATTTCTATATGATGATACCCGAACAGACACTCAGAATTTCTAAAAATCAACGCATCCTTATTAAAATAAAAATTCAGCATATTCTTTAAAAAAGCAGGTGAATTAATCACGCAGTCTTCATTGCAGAGCTGTTTGATAATCTTTCTGATATCCTGTTCATTATAAGCAGTGGTATGCCGTGCCGGGATATCACTATGATTATTTTTATTGAATACCGGATGCTGATTCACCGGCTGCAGTTTAAGGGATACATTGAACTTCTTTGCCAATTCAACCGCATGCAGACATGCATGAGGATTATCAGGAAAAAACACCGTATTAAGCACAATCTGAATCCGGGGAGCTTCTTCTTGTAAATACGTTACAGCCTGCACTGCCCGTTTATACGCACCGGATACGCCTCTATTTGTATCATGGATTTGCTCACTCCCATCAATACTGATTGAAACCTCATCGATCCCGGTTTTCCCCAATCTGCGGGCTTTTTCTTGATCCAATAAAAATCCATTCGTAACCATATGTACATATTTCAGCCGGCTCTTTTTTGCATACGCAAGCAGATCAAAGATATGGGGAACGAGCAACGGCTCCCCGCCGGTAATGCTTACGTAATAACAGTTAAGCTCACTTAAAGAATCCACCATTTTTTTTGCCTGGGTGAAATCTATAATACGATTGTTTGATTTCCGCCAAATATTGCAGAAACTGCATTTTAAATTACAGGCACTCGTAATATACATTCCGCATGAGAGCGGGCAGGGCTTTTTAGTGCAGAAGTACCGCAGATGCCAGCACAGGCACCGCCACAACAAACTCGGCATATTCTTTTTTTGCTTGAATATCGCTGATTTCATAGTTTACATCAGGTATAATGATGCTCGATTATATGCAAAACTTTTTCCGGCTTGATAGATCTTAAGCACAGATTATTACTGCACCGGGAAACTTTTGAGTTGTATATATTCAGGCAGGGGCTGCAAAACATATCCTCAAATAAAACAAAATGATTTCCTCCCGGCGGGCCGTAGAGATGGGGTGTTTCGGGCCCAAAAAACGATATCGTATCCAGCCCTACAATAGCGGCAAGGTGCAGCGGCCCGCTGTCATTGGTAATAAGTAAATTACTTATTCTAAAGAGACTTACCAGATCCACAAACCTGGTTTTTCCTGAAAGATCGACTATCCGGGAAGTTGAAGGAAGGCCCTTTTTAAAATCCGAAACATACCCTGCATCTTCTTTCCCGCCGATCAACACAATCGTGATCTTTGGATTCGTAAGCAGAGCCTGAATAATCTGCGCAAAATATTCCTTTGGCCAGCGCCGGTGAAAACTCAATGCACCCGCATTAATATTTACCGCAACGATCATCTGCTTCTTATCCAAAGGCAGGCCATCAGCCAATAGGGATTCAACAAAGGTATTATCAGCATATTTCAACAGGGCTGTTTTCTCAGGCCCGAACGAAATCTCTTCATTTTCCACGCCTAAACTGCGCACCACTTTTAAAAATATTTTGGTGATATGCGCGCTGTGGCTGAACGCAATATTTATCGTATGTACTTTGTTTCTCCACTCCAGTGGCGAATTAAACCCGATCAATGTTTTATGCCTTAAGAACAGCGATGCCAGCAGACTTACCGATGCCGAAAAATTCGTTAAAAACTCAAGATCGATTATTACGTCAAAATCTTTTTTCCTGATATATCGAACAGCAGCGGTAAAACTCGTTATAAAATGCCATACGGTATCTATGTTAAGGCAGACGACTTCATCAATAGTAGGAATTATCTCGCAGAGGCGCTTATTATTAAACAAGGTAAATATGGCCACCCGTGCCTGCGGGTATTTCTTCTTTAATAACCGCAGAGACGGGGAAAACAGCAGGATACTGCCCATGCCGAATAATTTAATCACCAGAATACGCCGCAGATCATGCTGATGAGTTTTGCTGGATTTACATAATTTCTCATGTACGGCCATTAACAAAAGCAATAATTTGTTTACCGTTGGGCCGGCATAGTAATCTATTTTCCTGATAAATTTAATATTCATAAAGTACGAACCCGCATAAAACTGCTTATATATAAGTAAATGATACGAAAGATAAGTACCATTTAAATCTAAGCTTAATTTTAAACTATAAACGGAATAAATTCAAGGAGGTATTCAAACCGGCAGAGATCGCTTAAAAAATCCTCCATGGCGGTATTACCGTAAGCCCTTGTACAGACTCTATAATTAAGAGAGAAAAGTGAGGGAAAAATCTTTGACAAAGACAAAAAATTGCTTCCTCAGCTTATAAATAGTTTGTGAATCGAGCTGATCATATTCGCTAGATTCTCTTATTTTACTGTCCAATTATAATATTTTAATCAATACTTTGTTTAAAATAAGACTTGACAAGACAATACTTGTAATGATATACTTATTATAAAAGGAGGTATTGTATATGTCGATTATTCCATTTTCAACTAAACTGACCTCAGATCAAATAGAAGCACTCAAAGCAATTTCTTTAAGAACGCACATTCCTCAAGCAGTACTCGTAAGACAAGCCGTAGATATCCTCATTGATGAATTATCAGATGAAACAATCGATGATTTTTTAGGTTTAGTGAAAAAAAAGATAAAACAAGATAAATCATTGCTTAAGCGGCTTGCTAAATCATGAAATATTTAAATACAAACCAAGTTCTAATTATTCATGATGAGGTTGTTAAACAAACAGGAGGTTCATCAGGTGTTAGAGATATTAATCTTTTAGAATCTGCGGTCGCAAGACCACGGGCTACTTTTTCAGGTGAGGATCTTTATCCTGATCTTTTTGCGAAAGTCTTTGCACTTGGCCATTCGCTTATTCTCAATCATCCTTTTGTTGATGGCAACAAACGAACCGGTTATATGGCCATGAGACTGTTTTTAAATATTAACGGATATGATATAAAAGCTTCTGCGAAAGACCGGTTTGATTTTGTTATGAACATAGCCACAAAGAAATTAGATGAAAAATCTATGGCTAGTTGGCTAAAAAACCATAGCAATAAATAGACCTGGATCATTTTTAACTTTAATTGGCTAGAAACCCTTAAGTAAAAGCCTATTATTTTGCATTTTTTGTTCCCGATTGAATAGCTTACTCCACTATTCCGGCGAATTTTCAGGCCATTCCCCCAGAAAGCAAACACCCAGAAAGAAAACCCCTGCACCCAGGAAGTCTCTTAAAAAAGTCATTGCATGTCGGTATTTCCGATGCCCCCGACCCCCGGGGAAACCCTCCCGTGGTTTCCCGCCGGCGAGCTTAGCTCGCCCGAGCCACCCGTCCGCTGCGGGGTCATTCGGAAATACCGCCACACACTGACTTTTTTAAGAAACCTCCCCAAATTTAGCTTGGCGAGAGTTTACAAAAATTTTACATGCAGTTTACATAAATTTTACATTAAAATGTTAAAATAAAGAAGGCTTTTATTCGAAGTTTTGGTGTTTGAATTTCGAATAAAAGTTATTGAACTAAGCCGTTTCGCCGAAGCAGGAGAAGTAAAAGAGGTGCTATGTAGAAAGTATTCCTAGAGCGTAGAGAAACAGAAGAGAAGTAACGAGCGCATGAGGAGCGCGGTAAGAAAACCCAGTGGAATCCCGGCAGACAGGCTTACCAGAACAGCACGAGAGAGCAGAGAGAACAGCAAAGAGGAAGAAAAAAAGACTGATGGACAACAGGATAGCGCGGCTCTTTGAGAAGAGCAAAAAACGGATGGGTATATACCGACAGCGAGCAGTAATAATAATCATGATGAATCCAGAATCTTTGGTTTATGGTAATAGGTATTACGAGTGAATAGATTAAGTTTTGGTAACGTTCTGGCAAAACGCATAGTACCTGATGTACAGCGCGGGCATTTAGAAATATCAATACCGGCAAGGGTGAGTATACGTTCTTGAGTAGAAGCGGCAGTGGATTGATTTTCTGGCGGCGGCATATTGAGCAGATGTCTGGCCAGAGAGATATGTGTACTTCTATCTCGATTGGATAAAAAGCCGTAATGTCTGATGCGGATGAATGATTTGGGGAGAATATGGAGGAGAAAGCGGCTGATGAATTGGTTAACGGGGATCGTCATATTTTTTAGGGCATTGTTACGTTTACGATCGCGGTAGGAGAAGGTGACGGAATCCTGGTGAATAGATGTAATACGATGATTGGAGAGTGCTATTTTGTGTGTATAGCGTGAGAGGTAGTTAAGAACGTGTTCTG
>JBDRMW010000111.1:0-6705 GCA_043811735.1 bacterium | reverse complement strand
CTCTGCCAATGAATACGCCTGAAAAATTATATTATCGAATGGTTTTTTATAAAAACCAGTTTCAAGAAGTGCGTTTTGGGCTTCTTGAAGTGTCATGAATTTTGCAACCGGTTGCTTTGCGGAAAATGCATCTAAAATCTGTATGGATGGCGGGGTAAGGAAAGAATTATGTAATGCAAACAAATCAATACTGCTGCAAAAAAGGCAAAAACATATCCCAAAAATGTATATGTTATTAAATTTAAGATTACGCATAACTTACATTCTTGTTTATATATGTTAAATTTCAATGAAGATTTTGTAAAATCCTTGTAAAGTCTTAAAACACATCTTGAGCTTAATGGAAAGCAGAGATCTCCTTAGGTATAATGTGCCAAACGCGGCGCTTGATTAACAAATAAAAGAAAGATATAATTGTCCTACTTGAAGATAACGGTTAATAGTTCAACATTAGAACTTGTTCAAGGTGATATTACGCAGCAAGATACCGCAGCAATCGGCAATGCGGCAAATGCGGCATTAGCCGGCGGCGGCGGTGTTGACGGTGCCATTCATCGGGCCGGCGGCCGAGAAATAATGCAGGAATTGAAAGCAAAGTATACCGGATGCCCTACCGGGAATGCGGTTATTTCTGGCGGAGGTAATTTAAAAGCTAGATATATTATCCATGCGGTTGGGCCTCGCTATACCGGAAAACCAAAGGATAAAGAGCTGTTGCGGAATGCATATGTTTCGAGCCTTAGACTCTGCACCGCGCATAATATTTCAAGCATTGCCTTTCCTTCAATAAGCACCGGGATCTACGGATATCCGATTAAGCAGGCATCAGAAATAGCACTTAAAGCGGTTATTAATTATTTGAAGGATCATCCGGATATTCGTCACATAAAATTTGTTCTTTTTAATACAGATGCTTTTGAACAGTATACCAAAACATTAAAGGAAATTACTTTATGATTGAAGACATAAAAATACACAAAAAAGTATCGCTGTCAAAACCGGTATTATTGGCCGGATGGCCGGGTATGGGCAATGTGGCGATTGGTGCAATGGATTATTTTCGGCAAAAACTTAAAGCTGAGTTTTTTGCTGAAATTAACATGAACAAATATATTATGCCTGAATCGATTTTAGTCACCAATGGGTTAGCCGCCATGCCGCAGCCTCCGCGGAATTATTTTTATTATATTGAATCTCCGCCGGTTATGTTTTTTGAAAGTGAAACCCAGTTCTCCGGCGAAGCAGGCATGGGCTTAATGAAATCAATGATTCAATTCTGCAATGATATGAATGTGCAGCGGATTTATACGGGTGCGGCGTTTTCCCTGCCGGCAAGCCACAAGGAACCCTCGGAAGTATACGGCGTGGGAACGGATGAAAAGATCATAGAGTTTTATAAAAAATATTCAGTTAAACCAATGGGTGAAGGCCAGATCTCAGGATTAAACGGCATGCTCATCGGATATGCGAAAGAAGCAAAGATCGACGCAGTTTGTTTGCTTGCAACCATGCCGGTATATGCGGTTAATTTTCCCAATCCAAAAGCGTCAAAAGCGCTTATTGAGGTTCTTATGAAGATGACCGGAATAGAGATTGATTTGGATGAAATTGATGAAGCAATTGAACAGATGGAACAGAAAATGGAATCAATCGAACAGAATTTAAAGGAATTGTTCCCTGATCGAACTGATCAGAAATCACTTGAATCGAAATCCTCGGATAATTCAAAATCATCACTGCCGGCTGATTCTGAACCACACCCTAAGGCGCCTGCGCATGTATTAGATAAAATTGAACGATTCTTTATAGAAGCACGGCAGGATAGAGAAAAGGCGGCTATTTTAAAAGAAGAACTTGATCGATGGAATTTATATAAGCTTTATGAAGACCGCTTTTTAAACCTGTTTAAAGAAAAACATTGAAAAAATTACTGGTTAAGAATACCGCCATTATTGATTCTTCGGGGAAAGAAGTCTATCTGCGCGGTGTAAATCTCGGCGGCTGGTTACTGATGGAAGGCTATATTTTAGGCGGGCGCAATATCCCTGAACGATCTTTTACTAAGCAGCTGCGTACCCGGTATGGATCAAAAGATGCCATAACATTTGTACAAAAATTCCGTCGTTCATTTATTACCAAAAAAGATATTTTCCGCATTAAAGCAGCTGGATTAAACTGCGTTCGTATCCCCTTCCATTACCAGATTGTTCCCAAAGATTTTACCTTTTTAGATCAAGCAATATCCTGGTGTACAGAAGCCCAAGTGTATGCGATATTGGATATGCATGCGGCGCCGGGCTCGCAAAATGCTGATTGGCATGGAGACAGCTTAGGGAAAGCTTTGTTTTGGGAAGATATAAAATACAGAGCAGCGGCCGCTGCCTTATGGAAAAAAATTGCCCGGCGGTATGCAGGTTCAAGCGTTGTAGCTGGATATGATATTTTAAACGAGCCGGTTACTGATAGGACTAACCTGATCAATCAATATTATAACCGCGTTGTTCAAACCATACGGTCTGCAGGAGATTCACATATTATATTTCTTGAAGGCAATATGTGGGCGCAGGAGATGGATTTTTTGCGCATTAAAGATACCCGCAATGTTGCCTACAGCGTGCACTGTTATCAACCCCTGGATCACAGCTTTAATTTTCATCCAGGGCAGACGTATCCGGGGAAGATTGATTCAGCGCATTGGAATAAAAAGAGATTGCATCATCTTTTGCAAAGATATATTAGGTTCCAAAAAAAAGTTAATGCACCGATATTTGTCGGTGAATTTGGGATAAACGCACGGTGTTATCATTGCCATAATGAATTGAAACTTACCCGTGATCTGCTCTCACTCTTTAACCAATATAACTGGCATTGGACCTATTGGACGTATAAAGCGGTAGGCGGCGGGCTTTTCCCAAACGGGATATATCAATTTTTGGAGAATCCGAAATGGATCAATCGGCAGGGGCCGGTTATCGGATGGGAAACATATACACAGCTCTCAAAACCGGCATTGCATGCTATACCGAATTTACTTAAGACCGAACAATTTGTAAAACATGCTTCATTAATGCGTGTATTATCAATGTATGCATAATAATATTACCAGCATACCTGAACAGCATAAAGGTCATCGGCAACGAATCCGCAGAAAAATTATTAAAAGCGGATTAGCGGGATTTAATGATTATGAGATAATCGAATATTTTTTAATGCTGTCTATCCCGGTTAAAGATGTGAAACCGCTGGCTAAAAAATTAGTCAAAGAGTTCGGCAGTATATCAGGAGTATTAGATGCGCCGAAAGAAGCGTTAAGCGCGGTTCAGGGTATTGGCGAGGTGACAATAAGTTCAATCATATTTTTTAGATCACTGCTTGAGCATTACCTTAAAGAAAAAGCACAAGATACGGCCTGGCTTCCTTCAACCAAACATACACAGGAGTTTTTAAATGCTTGTTTTAAGGGGCTTAAAATTGAAATCTTTAAAGTAATTTTTTTAAACAACAGAAATCATATGATCAGCGAACGAACCGTTCACACCGGTACGGTTGACCGGTCCGCGGTCTATCCCCGGGAGATCATCTATGAAGCCATGAAAATCGGTTCTACCCGGCTCATCATTGCGCATAATCATCCGTCGGGTGGATTAGAACCGTCTGATGCGGATAAAAAAATTACTCATGATTTAGTTTGTGCGGCTGTTCCCTTAGGGATTGAGGTATTGGATCATATAGTTATAAGCAATACTAATTATTTTAGTTTTGCTGAAGCCGGCTTAATGGAAAAATATTACCAATCATGTGAAAGTAAAAAAGATATATGTATAACATAATAATTCCCACTATTTGTATTTTAACCGGTTTTTTTACCATGCTTCAGTTTCCTGAAACCGCGGTGGCAGTATATCCGGTATGTATAGCGGTGCTGTTAAGTCTATTTCTATTTGCCCGTGTTGAAACCGCGGTTTTAATCGGTATTGTTATGAATTTTATTATATTGGGAGTCTTAAGCCGGCTTCCGCTGGAAGAAAAATTATATATTGCCGGCGGAATAGTATCAATGGTTGTAAGCATGATTATTGCCTGTTTTTTTGAACTGCGGAAAAAACAGCTTGATGCGCACTATATGCAGGAAATAAAATCTGTTAAAAATGAAATAAAAGTTGAAGCACTGGAAAGAAACCGGCTTGAACAATCAATGAGCTCTTTACATATCCGCGGAATTCTGCAGGATCAGCTGCGGTCAATTGTGCGGGATTTAGCCGGCACATTTGATGCATCAGTCATACGGCAGCAGATGTTTACCTTGCTTAAAGAGATGGTGCCTCATGGCAGCAAACAGCTGGTTTCCAGCTCTGCTCTGTATGATCCGGCGGATGAATGGGTTGCGCGGCAGCGGGTGCCCATCTTATCACAGGATATCTCAACAGACGGGCGTTTTTTGGCAAAGAAATTTTCTAAAAATATCAAATCATTAATGGTTGCTCCCCTGGTCATACAGGGGAGGGTCGAAGAAATATTACGTATTGAGAGTGAAGATAAAAAAGCATTCACGTTAACCGATCTGCGTATTGTTGAATTAATCACGTTGATGACCTCGGTCTCTCTGGGGAATGCACGGCTGTATGCACAGGCTGAATCGCAGGCAATGACCGATGGATTAACCGGACTTTTTACCCAGAATTATTTTATTGAAAAACTGCAGCAAGAGCTGTTATTTGCCCGGCGCTATAAAGCCCATATCGCCGTAATGATGATTGATGTTGATCATTTTAAGCATATTAATGATACGTTTGGGCATCTCGTAGGCGATGCGGTTTTAAAACATATTTCATCAATTATTCAGACCTGTGCGGGACCGGTGGGAAGTCCCGCGCGATACGGCGGGGAAGAGTTTTCACTGCTCTTGCCGCAGACGGGAATGGCGGCGGCAAAAGAAATCGGCATGCAGCTTCTTAAAACTATTGAACAGACAAGTTTTGCGCATGAAGAATATACCGGTATACGGCTGACGGTTAGTATCGGTATTTCAGTTTTTCCTGAAGATGGGACTCAAGGAAATCAGCTGCTTAGTTCAGCAGATTCAAAATTATACCGGGCAAAGGCCAACGGCAGAAATCAAGTGATCGCATGAAATTTAATCTCTTTTATATGATCAGTTTATTATCAATCCCCGCCATATTATTTGCGGGCTATAAAATTCAATTCACATATTTCCTGCGTATTATGGGAATTATTCTGGCCGGTTTATTTAGCATGGTACTAATTGATATATTTCATATATGGTGGTATGGCGGGATCTGGATATCTTTTGGCATGGCGGTATACTATGCGTATATGAAGGCAGAAGAATACGCAAGTGCTCGGAGAATCTTTGCCGAACAATTAGCATTGTCCAAGAGCTCGCTTGCCCAAAACGGGAATGATAATGTTTTGCTTAATGAGCAGATTCAATCAAAAGAAAAAGGAATCGAACAGTCAATTCATTTGTACAGTATAATTAAAGGATTAGCAGAAACCATCAATTGGAAAAGCATGGTCCCGACAATTTCCCGTGCATTGCGGCGGTTCCTTAATGCGGATGAATTTGCGCTCTACCTGGTTGATGACCGCGGCTCGATTAGAGCATATCACCGGCAGGGATTATGGCCGCTTAAAATAAAACTTTCCCGGCAAATTTCAGAGCCGGTATTCGCGGATTTTTCGTGGGCGGTAAGCAGCAGCCCTGATGAAACAATCCCCGATCAAACACTGGCGGTCCCTTTTTTAAATAAAAACAGCGTTTTTTGTATTTTACTTGTGCATCCAGAAAATACGGGATCAACATCTGATAATGCGCTCTTAGATGAAGCTTCCTCGCTGCAGGTGCAGCTTTTCTTTGGGATTGAGCGGGCAAAACTATATCATGATATTGAGATGCGCTCATTAATCGACGGATTAACGCGCCTGTACCGAAGGCAGTATTTTGATGTCAAATTGGAAGAAGAACTTTCCCGGGCAAGATCATTTAAAACCATGTTCGGGCTGGTCATGCTCGATGTGGATAATTTTAAAAAAATCAATGATGAATATGGCCATCAAACCGGAGATGAAATCTTGTCCAGATTAGGCAGTTTATGCAAAGAGCATTTTTATGAGACTGATTTTTGTGCGCGGTACGGCGGGGAGGAATTTGTGGCGATCTGCCCGCGCGCTGAAATGGAAGGGCTCCTGCGGAAAATGGAAGGCTTGCGGGTTAAGATTGAACATGATAGAATTATGGTCAGCGGAAAAGAAATTAGTGTTACGGTTAGTATCGGCATTGCGCATTTTCCTGAACATGGACAAACGGTCAACGAAATTATCGCTGAAGCCGACCGCGCGCTGTATACAGCAAAAAATAAAGGAAGAAACAGAGTCGAAGGGAATATGTAAAAGCATGAAGAAAAAAAAGAAAAACCCGGCAAAAATAACCGACCAGCTCGTATCGCTGACTAAAATAAGCTCAGCCATAGTATCCAATCAGTATTTAAAAGAAATACTGCATCTTATAGTTACGATTACGGCAGAAATGATGAATTCAAAAATCTGTTCAATTATGCTGCATAATCCAATCAAGAATGAACTCATGATTGAAGCAACCCAGAGTTTAAGTGAAAATTATACAACAAAGCCGCATGTGAAAGTGGGAGAAAGTATTTCAGGAAGAGCCATTGAATTATGCAAACC
>JBDRMW010000110.1:0-18571 GCA_043811735.1 bacterium | reverse complement strand
ATCGACTTTTTTACCGGAGTTATCGAACAACCGAATTTTTTCACAAAAAATCCGTTAAGAAATTTTTCCTGAGTGGACAGACTATCCCCTGACATTATTTCACATTTCCTACATATATTTTTATCTACTTTTCAATGCATATCACACATATGGATTAAAATAACGGGCAAACTCCTGTTGGTTTATATCCGGTTCCCAGGATCCCTAAAATATTTCTGGCGGTGAATCGGGCAATTTTTGAAAATATACATTTTTTTGACCGCCTTAAAAAATTTACAACACAGCATTATAATGAGCTGTCTGAAGACATATCAGCAATCAGGTGCTGCACAGATTTTGCATTCGGATCATCAACCCATCTTGCGGAAGAAGGCAGAATCGGCAATCCCCGGTCCGTTGAAGGCATTGTTGCACATACGTCGAAACCCGGATCTGTCAATTTTAATGATGATCGATGCCGTTCAATAAACTGCGAAATAGTCAGAGCTTCTTCATCTGAAGGGACACGATGGAAAACTTTCATTTTTATATGTAACCTTCTTAAATATTCAATTTCTAATAACCGTAACTCCTGATTGAGAGCCTTAAAACTAACCGGCGGCGTTATATTATGCCTATTATTGATTAAAGCACCGTTACCATGGTTATTGCCTGAACGGCGTTCTTCAACTGTTGAGACTTTCATATCATTAAATCGGGCTAATAACTTATCGATTTCTCCATAAAAAATTGTTTCTTCGTGAAGGAAAAACCTTTTCATAGCAGCTTTAGATATAAATGGTCTTCCCGTTGCAGGATTAAAATCTGGTGTTTGAAAAAGAGTTACTTCATACGTATCACCATATCCGCGGACAATAAGACCTATACCGCCCTGGTTAAAACTTAATAAATCCTGTGTTGATGGAAGGGTAAAACTATTTAAATGGTTATGAGCAAGCATGGGTAATTTTCCTGCTGTACTCAACCAGTTTTTATTAATTATAACTGAGAATTGATTTCCTCTGGTTATCTGCCAAACACCATCAACAGGATAAACAGCTACTTCAAAATCAATAGCGACCAACGAAAATATAACCTGACTAATCGTTGGTTCTTGTCCGAGAATGAACGTTGATCCGAATGGCTTATCTGCCAGTAATCGGACAAGATAATCAAAATCTGCATGCTCCATAGTATAATTAAAATCAGGCAGTGCAGGATGGGCACTTCGGCTTGCAAAAATAAAGTTCGAAACAGTAAGACCTGATAAAGCAAGTGCTGCTATACGGGATTGGTCCCGAACCAGAGGCAGCACGGGAAGACTTCCAAAACCGCCGAATGCAACAGTTTTTAATTGATGACCAGAAGCAGACTCAGATCTTGCTGCCCGGTGTATCTCGCGTAATCCCGGGGGGCTTATATATGACGATCCCATAAGATGAATATTACATAAAGCTCCTATGATATTAATAATAAATAATTTTATTATAATGCTGGTTTTCATAATAAGATTTCCCGTTATAAAACCGATCAATTCATTGTAGCAATTATATATGTTATTTCAATGATATAAATGTAAATTTTTTGTAAAGTTATTTTAGAAAAACAGCCTGAGATCACTTAAAAAAGTCGCTGGCCTGGGAGTATTACCGT
Source organism: bacterium (assembly GCA_043811735.1). Lineage (GTDB taxonomy): Bacteria > Elusimicrobiota > JBDRMW01 > JBDRMW01 > JBDRMW01 > JBDRMW01. The sequence goes on along the minus strand of JBDRMW010000110.1, from coordinate 16,939 downwards.
GAGACCCCGTCGCGGAAGGGAGGCTCCGTCGAGCAAAGCTCGACGGAGGGAAACCACGGGAGGGTTTCCCAGAGGTTCGGGGTCGATGGTAATACTCCCAGGCCAGCGACTTTTTTAAGTGATCTCAGGCTGGACTAAGGAATCAGAATGGCGCTTTTTTTCACTAATTACTTAATTAATCTAATAGTCATGGGATAGCGGAAATATTCGCCTTCATTTACTTTAATTGTAGCAATGATAACGAAGACTATATCAGCGATAACGAGTGCCGGAAGGATAAGAAAGCCGATAAAAATAAAACATAATATACCGGCAATAAACATATATATGGTGATTGATATCTGAAAATTCAGCGATTCCTTGCCCTGATCATTTACCAAGGGATATTCATCTCGTTTTATCAGCCATACAATCAATGGCCCGATAATATTACCGAACGGGATCCCGATAAACATCGTAAAGGTGATTAAATGACAGACCATTGCCCAGGTCTGTTCTCGATCAGGTTTTTTCTTAAGTATCACCTATTTCTCATCTTCCTCTTTTTTGATCTTCTGCACTATTTCTGATGCTAAATCAGTGGTTCCTGCACAGGAAATAAACTTTAATTTTCTTATTTCTTTGCATGTGAGTGAGCCGGCTTTTTCTATGAACATTGCATTAAAGCGGTCGAGATCTTTGGTTTCTTTAAGTAATGACCGCACCGCATACACTGAACCGCAGATTCCGCCATCAGCTTTGCCGGATCCTTTAGCATGAAACGAATCTATTACTGCATCAGGTATGCGGCAGACTTCCTGCAGGGATTTAACAACCGCTTGCGCACAATTATATTTTTCACAGCCGTGAAAATAATCGCTGGCTTTTTTTTGTTCCATATATTTTTTAGCAACTATATATCCGCAATGATAGTTAATATTTTTTGAGCAAGTTTCTTTTTTGGTGACGGCGGAAGTTTGGCGATCTTCCTGCCGATTATATATATTTTTGCCTTTGTCTGCTCAATAGCGTGCGGATGATTTGCAATAATTAGATCTAAGTTTTTTGTTTTAAGTTTCTTTTTTGCGTTCGCAATAAGATTGTTTGTTTCAAGGGCAAAACCAATAAGTTTTTGATTTTTTTTGCGTTTCCCAAGAGTCTTAAGAATATCCGGATTAGGCATAAGTTTCAGGAAGTTTGGATTGGAAGATTTTTTTAGTTTTGTTTTTGAAATCCCGGCGGGACGGTAATCACTGACTGCAGCAGCACAGACAACATAATCCATCCGCGGGAATAATCTATCAACCGCCCGTTTCATCTCTCGTGCAGAGATAACTGATATGACGCGCACCCCGTCAGGCGGTTTTACATTAACCGGGCCTGATACCAGGGTAACACGCGCACCTTTTTTACGTGCTTCCCGGGCAAGTGCATATCCCATTATACCGCTTGATGCATTTGACAGAAAACGGACTGGATCGAGATACTCTCTGGTGGGACCTGCGGTTATCAGAATTTTTTTTCCGTTAAAATTCTTCATGGGAATGAGTGCTGCATATGGTGTATTCTCTCAATAATATCTGCTGGTTTTGACATACGGCCCAGCCCTTCAACACCGCAGGCAAGACGTCCTTTTTCAGGACCGATAAACTGATATCCAATGCCGGTTAATGTTTTAATGTTTTTCCGGGTAAGAGGATGAGCATACATGTTCACATTCATGGCCGGTGCAAAAAGAACCGGTGCGTTAGTTGAAAGTATTATTGATGAGAGCAGATCAGATGCTCTCCCCTGCGCCGCACGCGCAATAATATCAGCTGATGCGGGTGCAATGACCAGTATATCTGCTTGCTCGGCAAGTGAGATATGATGCATCTCCCAGGCTGCAATATCTTTTGGTTCAAACATATCCGTATAACAGGGATTACCGGTTATTGCCTGTAAACCTAACGGGGTAATAAAACGGGCTGCTGCCTGCGTAAGCACCGGAATAACCCTGCATCCAGCTTGAGTTAATGTACTGGCAATATCACAGGATTTATATGCGGCAATACTTCCAGTAATGCCGAGAACGATTGTTAACTTATTATTTCCTTTTTTTCGCATATTTTCCTTTTCTATCACCATCTTTAGATGCTTTTCTTATTTCTTTAAAAGGGGCAAGTTTCAAGATATCCTTTATGGTAACTTTATCGGTTAAGATATCACGGAGTGCTGCATCGAGCAGATCCTGCGTTCCTTTGGGAGCATCTTCCCTTTTTGAAATCTCTTTTGACCAGCGAAGCGCACAATTAATTAATTCGTATTTCTTTTGTGAATGATTTAGAATAAGCTCCTGGGTGGTCATGTCCGTCTTTGCCGTTATTTCTGCCATGTATTCCTCCTAATGTTTTTTTCGTTCTTTTTTTATTATGTTCAGCACCGCATTGACCGCCTCATGTAAATCTTTATTAAGGACTCGATAATCGTATAATCCGATTGATTTCATTTCCTTCATTGCATTATGCAGCCGCCGGGCAATGAGTTTTTCTGAATCAAGGCTCCGTTTATATAATCGCTCCTTTAAACTCTTCATCGACGGTGGTTTAAGAAAAATCAGCACCGCATCGGGCATCTCTTTTTTTACAGACAATCCTCCCTGCACATCAATAACCAGAATCGCATCTTTATGCTGCGATAAGATTGCGTCAAGTCCGTCTTTTGGTGTGCCGTATTTTTCCCCGTGCACCTGTGCATATTCAACGAACTTATGCTTGTTTATATATGCGTTAAATTTACGGAGACTTACAAATTCATAATCCCTGCCGTTTTTTTCTCCTGTTCTGGGTTTTCTGGTTGTTATCGTTATAATTCTTTTTATACCTGTATCTTTCCGCAAAACACGTTCACATACCGTGGTCTTACCCGTCCCTGATGGTGCGGACAATACAAAAACTATATTGTTTCTTTTATTCATAATGCAATAATTAATGCAGCCAATGCAATACCGCAGGCTGTCTGGCCCCAGTATTTCCAGTTACATATGTTCCGAAGTTTTGAAGGTTCATCTTTAGCTGCAGATTCTTTGTTTGATTGATTCTGCAGGTCTGACTGCACTGCCCGCAATACTTTAAGTTCATCTTCAATATCTTTAATGCTTAGTTTATTATCCTGTATCGCTTGATCCAAACTGTCCAAATTTTCTTTGTTTCGAGCTCCTTTGGGAAGATTGTTTTCCTGAACCGAGGCGATACGGTAAATCTCGCCGGATAACGAGTTCATCGTTGTCATCTGAGCTTCCAGTTTAGCATTAAGTTCAGCCACGGCCTGTGAAACATCATCTATTGATTTAGTCTCTTTTTTTAAACTACTAACCGATTCACGGACGTTGCGTATTTCCTGCCGTAAAATATTAATCTCTTTTTGTAATGCAGTTATTTTTTTATCAGTGTTCGGCTGGGGAGCCTGTACTGCCGGTTCCTGCACATACCCTGCCTGCACCAAACTTAAAAAAATACACAAACATACTATTCCTATTTTCTTAAAAATCATTCTGCTCTCCTCCGCTTAATCGTTTCCAAACGCTGCAAAAATCACTCGGTACCGGCACAGTATAGGTTACTTCTTTCAAGCTTCGCGGATGCGTAATGGTAAGCTTCCAGGCATGAAGCATCTGCCGGGGAATCAGTAAACCTGTTAACTGCGCATCAACTTTCTTTCCGCCGTAAATGGTATCCCCTGCAATGGGACAACCGTAATACTGCATATGAACCCGGATCTGGTGCGTTCTGCCGGTTTTTGGTCTAATTTCTACCAGTGAATATAATCCATGGGTGCTTTTCAGTTTAATATACGTTTCAGCTTTTCTGCCGGCCAAATGCACCGCCATCTTCTGACGATTATGAATATCTCTTTCCAACGGCACATCGATTACGGCTTCAGCATCCTGCACCGTGCCATGAACAATCGCTAAATAAATCTTTTTTACTTTGCGGTTTAAAAACTGCCTGCTCAAAAAATAATGCGCTTTGTCATTTTTAGCAACAACCATCACGCCTGAGGTAAACTTATCCAAACGGTGCACAATGCCGGGCCGCAACGGATCTTTTTTATTATTACGGTTAATAAATCCTTTATGCGCGGCAAGCGCATTAGCCAATGTTCCCGTGGGATTACCCGCTGCCGGATGCACCACCATGCCGGGAGCTTTATTAACGATAATAAGATCCTTATCTTCATGGATGATATTAAGATCAATGCTCGTATCAGGCTCTAAGATAATACCGTCGGCGCTGTATTCTACGCTTAGTTCATCTCCCTGTGTAACCTTATGCGAAGAACAGCACGGCTTCCCATTCTTAAGCACCTTGCCGTCTTTTATAAGCCGCTGAAAAAAACTCCGTGAATACTCAGGCATGCGATGCGCAAGAAAAATATCCAAACGAAGATTTTCATTTGTCGTTATGGTAAACATTTTTTTTTCTTTCATATGCCGCTGGTCAAATGCTTTAACATGCCCTTTTTCATCAAGATTATGCCCGCACCCGCGATAAACAGTGAAAAATACTGCATAATCGTCATTGACAAAAATTCGGGGCCGCGTGAATCAGCACGGAATATCTCAACACAAAACCTGAATATCCCGTAGAGTATTATATACCACAGCAGAATTTCCCCGTGATATTTTTTTCGTAAACTGCGTATATGCAGAAAGATAAAAATTATAAAATTACCCGCTGCCGCATAGATTTGCGTCGGTTGCAGTGCCGCTCCTAACGGAGCTAATGAAAACGGATTCGTAAAGGTAATGCCCCAGGGAAGCGAAGTTTGACTGCCGTAACAACATCCCGCAAAAAAACAGCCGATACGCCCGATACTGTGCGCTAACATAAGCGCCGGTGCAAAAACATCTGCGCCGGCAAAAAAATTAATTTTCCACAGTTTAAGCAGAATTATAAAGGTAATAAATCCGCCGATTAATCCTCCGTAAAATACCAGGCCGCCTTCCCAGATTTTAAAAATATCAACGAACTGATCAAACTCTTTTATATTAATGATCACATAGCACAGCCGGGCGCCAATCAATCCTGAGACAAGCACATAAAAAACTAAATCATATATTTGTTTAGGAGTCAGGGGTATCTTCACGCCCTGCCACCTGATATATCCCATACCCAGCAAGGCACCGATGGCAACACACAATCCATATGTATACACCACGATACGATGAAATTTAAACAGAATTGGATGCATGTGATTTTTTCCTCACCAAGCACGACAACAGCAGCAAACAGGTACCGACGCTGATACATGAATCAGCCACATTAAAGACCGGCCAGACTAAAAGATCTAAAAAATCAACCACCTGCCCCCTGAAAATGCGGTCAAACAGATTGCCGAATGCACCGCCCAGAATCATCACATAGCCGATACGCGATAACACTCCTTCGCACAAGAAACTCCGGCGGTAATAAATAAATCCCCCGATAATAAGTATACAGAGTATAACAAAAAACAAATTATTATCCTGAAAAAGGCCGAATGCGGTCCCGGTATTGAGCACAAAAGTTATATGGAAAAACGGCAGCACCCGAATAGTCTGGCCGAGCCGCATCGTATCCACAATAATCCATTTGAATAATTGATCAACAACAGCGATTAAACTAATCCACAGCGTAAGTTTCATTTTTTTATGGTGTTATGCCCGTCACCGTTCTGCACCGTCCGCAGAGCATTGTTTCAGGAGAAACATCTTCCTGCCATCTCCAGCAGCGTTCGCATTTTGTGCCGGGTGCTTTACGCACCGTGATTGACTCAGAAACGTTTGAATTTTTGACCGTCATTTTTGAAACAATGCAGATCATATCCAGAGAACCTGTATATTGAGAAAGAATTTCCTGCTCTTGGCTGTTATTGGTTTCATAGATTACTTCTGCTTCCAATGAACTTTTAATAGCGCCTTTTTGACGAGCTTTTTCCAGTTCAGCCGTAACTTTTTCACGGATCACATAAAGTTTCTTCCAATTTGAACCGATCCGGTCAGATATATATTCGTCCCGCACTTCAGGCATATCAGCCAGCAGCACTGATTCCTCTATTCCGAAATCCGGATATGCTTCTTTAAAAACCTGCCAGGCTTCTTCAGCCGTAAATGACATAATAGGAGCAATCAACCGTTCGAGGGCAAGAAAAATATCCAGCAAAACTGTCTGGGCTGAACGCCGTTCTTTGCCGGCCAGTGACCAGGTGTATAACCGGTCTTTTAATATATCAAAATATGAGGCGCTCATGGTAACACTGCAGAATGTATTAAGGTTGCGCCAGACTTTATGGAACTCATAAGAATTATACGCGGTTTTTACTTCTTCGATTAATTTCTGCAGAGCATGTAATGCCCATTTATCAATCTCCAGAAGATCTTCATACGAGACCCTGTCTTTTGATGGAGAAAAATCCTGGATATTGCCGAGCAGGAACCGCAGGGTATTACGTATCCGGCGGTAGACATCTACCAGGAGTTTCACGATCTCAGGCGAGATCCGTATATCTTCACGGTAATCAGACGCCGCAACCCAGGCTCTCAGCATATCCGCACCGTATGTTTTAATAATTTCTTCAGGCGCAACCACATTGCCGCTTGATTTTGACATCTTTTTACCTTCACCATCAACCGTAAATCCATGAGTTAATACCGCGTTGTACGGCGGTTTACCCCGCAATGCAACCGCCGGGATAATTGACGTCTGGAACCAGCCTCGATGCTGATCAGAGCCTTCAAGATACAGATCAGCCGGCCAGTAAAACCGCGGATCCTGTTTTAATACCGCTTCATGAGAAACCCCTGAGTCAAACCATACATCAAGAATATCTGTTTCCTTGCGGAATTCTTTCCCTTTGCAATGCGGGCACTGCGCATCCGGATACATAAAACTTAAGACCGGTGCGGTAAACCAAATATTGGATCCTTCTTGAGCAATACGGTCTTCAATTTTTTTCATGATGCGTGCATCAATCAGGGCTTGAGAACATGCACTGCAAAAAATAATCGTTATCGGCGTACCCCATAATCTCTGACGGGACAAGCACCAGTCAGGCCGGGATTCAATCATGCCTCTGATCCGGCCTTCACCGTAATGAGGAACCCATTCAACCGCGGGGATCAACTCAAGTATGCGTTTACGCAGGTTCTGATGATCTACGGATAAAAACCACTGCTCGGTTGCCCGGAAAATAACCGGATTCTTGCACCGCCAGCAATGAGGATATGAATGCTGTATTTTTTCTTCGAACAGCAAGGCTCCTTTTATGCCAAGCAGTTCATTAATCGGTTTATTTGATTCAAAAACTCCTTTGCCTTTAAAAAGAGGAACTTCATCAGTAAATTTTCCTTCATTATCAACCGGTGATATAATCGGCAGGTTAAATGCAAGCCCGGCCGTATAATCTTCAACCCCATGCCCTGGTGCGATATGCACCGCACCTGAACCGGTCTCAACATCAACAAAATCTGCCAGAATAATGTTAGATTTTCTGTCTGTTATAAACGGATGCCGGCACCTGAGGCCTTTAAGCATCTCTGCTGACAGCGGCTCCGGATCATTTTCCACTTCAGATAAGCCTAACTTAAGCGCCAGGATATCTTTCTGAGTCTTCCAGATCGTCTGTTCAATTAAATAGCGCTCAGCATCATTATCTTTTTTTAAAAAAACATAACTTCTGCCGGGTTTAAGCGCAACAGCCGCATTCGCCGGCAATGTCCAGGGTGTTGTCGTCCAGATAACAAGATTAATTTTTTCAAATTTTTTTAAAGATTCGATTGATAATGCGCGGTCTTCTTTTATAATAGAAAATGCAACATAGATAGAGGGTGAGGTGTGGTTGTCATATTCAACTTCTGCCTCAGCAAGAGCTGTTTCACATTCCGCGCACCATAAGACCGGTTTTTTCTTCCGGTAGATAAAGCCTTTGGCAAGCAGCTCATGGAAACACTGCACAATAACTTTCTCGTAATTCCGATCCATGGTAAGATACGGATGATCCCAATCTCCGATCACCCCTAACCGGATAAACTCGGTGCGCTGAATATTGATGAATTTTTCTGCAAAGTTTGCTGCTTCAATCCTGAAATCAATCAGGTTCACCCGGTGTTTATCCAGTTTTTTCTCTTTCATTAACTGGTGTTCGATCGGCAGACCGTGGCAATCCCATCCGGGAACAAAAGGGGCATAGTATCCCGTCATCATACGGTATTTAATCACAAAATCTTTAAGCACTTTATTTACCACATGCCCGATATGGATATGGCCGTTTGCATACGGCGGGCCGTCATGCAGGATAAATTTTTTGGATGATTTATGTTTTTCTTCGAGCCTTTGATACAGGTGCAGTTTATTCCAGAAATCAAGGATGGACGGCTCTTTTTTAGCAAGATCGCCCTTCATGGGAAATTTTGTTTTAGGCAGATTTACTTTTTTTAAATTTAAACTATTATTCATGATAACAGGCGTAAAACTTTTTTTCTATTGGGTTTTTTGATGATGCCTTTTTCAGTAATGATCGCGGCGATCAATCCGGCAGGTGTTACATCAAATGCCGGATGCCGCACCTTAATTCCTTTCGGTGCAATACAGACTTCTCCAATATGCGTTAGTTCGCGTGCACTGCGTTCTTCAATCGGGATATCATCACCTGATTTTAGGAGAAGATCAAATGTGCTTGCCGGTGCAGCCACATAAAAAGGAATCCTATGAAACTCTGCCAGCACCGCCAATGAATACGTGCCGATCTTATTTGCAGTATCACCATTAGCCGCAACACGGTCAGCGCCGACGATTACCGCATCAATGCTTTCAGATTTCATCATATGTCCTGCCATATTATCCGTAATGAGTTCTGCAGGAATATGTTCCATACATAATTCCCATGCGGTAAGCCGGGCACCCTGCAGATAGGGCCTGGTTTCATCAACAAAGACTTTGGCAATCCTGCCCCTCAAGAAACCGCTCCGGATCACACCCAGCGCCGTTCCCCATCCGGCAGTTGCAAGAGAGCCCGCATTGCAATGGGTAATAACCGTACTCATTTTGTTAAGCAGCCGGGCACCGTGTGATCCGATCGCTTTATTGGCTTTTACATCATCATTAAAAATCTCATGCGCCCGGTATAACAGTACATCTTGAAGATTCGCCCCGTTGCTCAGAGCCTCATTGAAATATCTTTCCATCTTATCCAATGCCCAAAACAGATTAACTGCCGTAGGCCGGGTTTGACTTAAAAGTTTTTTTGCCCGGGCAAATGAATCTCGGCGAGTTTTTGTTGTTTTTTTCCCCTTAACAGACAGGACCAACCCATAGGCAGCAGCCACCCCAATCGCAGGTGCACCGCGTATAACCATATTCCTGATGCAATCTCCCACCTGAGAAGCAGTTGCGCATGTGCGGTACACAACTTTTCCCGGAAGGAGTAATTGATCAAGAATATATAAACAGTTATTTTTCCAGTAAAGCGTCTGCAGCATATATGGGTTTAAAAGGCGTTAGGCCCCGTAATCAGGGGATGGAGTCCATCAGCAGTTCCAGATCATCTTCCGGACGACCGATAATATTAAGGGTCTTTTCCCGTGCCCGTTCTCCTCGAATAATCTGCACTGATCGTGGGCGGACATCAAAAAACTCGGCGAGATACTCCTGAAGTTTATTGTTTACTTTATTTTCAACCGGCGGCGCAGCCACTTTGACCCGTAACGTATGGCCGATCCTGCCGACCACTTCACTTCGCTTGGCATTCGGAATAACGCGTACTTTTACTATCATATATGTGTTCCCCCTTTTGATTTTTTTTAAGAACTTTGTTTAATTCCGCGCAAGTTCATCTGCGCGCTCTTTTGCTTTTTGTATTGCTTCTATAATAATCGCCTGCAGTTTTTTTGCATCCATAACTGCAATCGCTGCCTCGGTTGTTCCTCCTGGAGAAGTAACTTTTTTTCTTAAAAATTCTGGTTTCTCGCCGGTCTTACGCAGCAACTCAACAGCTCCTGATACAGTCTGCTGGGTAAGCTCGAGAACATCTTTTTCTGCAAGCCCCAGAGATGTACCTGCTTTAAGCATTGCTTCAATAATATAAAACACATAAGCAGGCCCTGAACCGGACAATGCGGTCACCGCATTCATCTGTTCTTCCGATACATGCACCACCTTGCCTGAAAACTTAAAAAACGCATCGGCTAACTGCGCATGTTGATCAGTCGCGTAAGTCCCTCTGCATAAGGCGGTCGCACCCTGCCCGGCCAGCACCGGCATATTAGGCATTGACCTGATGACCGCTGTTTGTGTGCCTAATCTTTCCTCAAGCCATCTCGTCGAAATGCCCGCTGCAGCAGAGATAATCAATTTTTTTTCATCGATAAATTTCCGTATAGCTTTGATCAGTTCTTCCATCTGCTGCGGTTTAACCGCTATAATAATAATATCGCTCTCCGCAATCTTATCATACGTTGAGGAAATGCGCACCCCCGATGAACGCACCACGCGGTCTAATTTTTCACGATCCGTATCAACAGCCGTGATCTGGGCAACAGAAACCTGCTTTGACCCGGCCAATGCTTTAATGAGCGCTTCACCCATATTCCCGGCACCCAGGAAGACAAATCTTTTATCCTGCAATATATGTGCTTTTATCTTCATTATCTTTGGCCAAAAATAGCAGTCCCGATACGAACCATGGTTGATCCTTCTTCAATCGCAGTTTCAAAATCAATGCTCATGCCCATGGAAAGAACCGACATCGTCACATTATCCGCATAGGTTTTTTTCCGGCATGCATCAAAAAGCTGGTTCATTTTTTTAAAATACGGCCGCGATTTTTCCCTGTCATCAAAATAAGGAGCAATCGTCATCAATCCCCTGATGCGCATATGCGGCCAGCTGCCCGCACGAGATAAAAACGCATCAACTGTTTCAACGGGTATTCCATGTTTTGCCTCTTCATCAGAGATTTTTATCTCTATCAGACAGTCTTGAATTTTATCAATTTCTTCAGCATATTTGTTTATTGATTCTGCAAGCCTCACGGAATCAACCGACTGAATCATGTCAAAGAGCTGAACCGCTTTTTTTGCTTTATTTGTCTGCAGATTCCCGATTAAATGCCATAACGCATCTTCAGATATCCGCGATTTTTTATCTAACGCTTCCTGAACCTTGCTTTCACCGATATTCTTAACACCAAAATTAACAGCCTCAGTAATATACCGAGGCTCGATTTTTTTAGTTACGGCAATCAGCGTTATATCATCTGCACATTTGCCGATACGCCCTGCAGAAAGACTGATTTTCTCTGATATTTTCTCTAAATTAGCTGTAATCATCTTTCAAAAAACGCATAAAATAAACGCGTTTTATGCAGTATATACATATTGCAAGTAATAAATAAATAGTATAGCAAAATCCAGGTAAAAAATCAACAAAAAACCCGCTATTATTAACATAGCGGGTTTTTCATTAAATATGTAAGCGGTTTTGTAAAGCTTAATACATTCCGCCGCCCATGCCGCCCATGCCGCCGCCCATACCGGGTGCGCCGGCAGATGCTTTTTCCTTTTCAGGGATATCAGTGACCAATACTTCCGTGGTTAAGAGAAGTCCGGCAATAGAAATAGCATTTTCTAATGCAGTTCTGGTAACCTTAGCAGGGTCAACGATACCGGCTTTTATCAGATCCAGATACTGGCCTGTTTCAGCGTTTAAGCCGAATGAACCGGTTTCACTTAAAATACGGTTAACGACAACCGATCCTTCAAGTCCGGCATTTTCAGCTATCTGACGGGCAGGTTCTTCCAATGCCCGCTTTACGATATTGATTCCGGTCTGTTCATCCTGATCAGCTGCGGTTAGTTTTTCTAATCCTTTAATTGCACGAAGATACGTAACACCGCCGCCGGGAACGATTCCTTCTTCAACGCCTGCGCGGGTTGCGTTCATCGCATCTTCAACTTTGAATTTCTTTGTTTTCATCTCAGTTTCTGTTGCTGCACCGACATTGATCACCGCAACACCGCCGACGAGTTTTGCCAGGCGTTCCTGAAGTTTTTCTTTGTCGTAATCAGAGGTTGAATCCTCGATCTGCTTACGAATCTGAGAAATTCTATTTTTTACGTCTTTTTCATGTGCTTTATCTTTACTGCCCACGATCGTGGTGTTTTCTTTGTCAATCACGATGCGCTTGGCTGAGCCGAGCATATCAAGCGTTGCTTTTTCCAGTTTTAAACCGATTTCTTCCGAAATAACGGTCCCGCCGGTCAATACGGCAACATCCTGAAGCATTTCTTTTCTGCGGTCGCCGAATCCCGGTGCTTTGACCGCAGCAACTTTAAGCGTACCGCGCAGTTTATTTACCACCAACGTTGCCAATGCTTCGCCTTCTATATCTTCGGCAATAATGGTGAATGGCTTGCCGGTCTGCACGATTTTCTCCAACAAAGGCAGCAGATCCTGCATGGTGCTTACCTTTTTATCCGTAATGATGATATATGCATCGTCCTGAACGCATTCCATCCGCTCACCGTCAGTAATAAAATACGGTGAAAGATATCCGCGGTCAAACTGCATGCCTTCAACCACATCAAGCGTTGTTTCAGCTGTTTTTCCTTCTTCAACAGTTATCACGCCGTCTTTGCCGACTTTTTCCATTGCCTGTGCGATCAAATTGCCGATGGTTTTATCATTGGCTGAGATCGTTGCGATCTGGGCAATCTCTTCTTTTCCTTTTACCTGTTTGGAAAGATTTTTTATCTCATCTACTACTGATCCAACCGCTTTATTCATACCATCCTTAATATGGATAGCACTTGCACCTGCGGTAATATTGCGAAGGCCTTCATTAATAAGCGCCTGGGCAATCACAGTTGCGGTAGTGGTGCCGTCACCTGAGACATCATTCGTCTTTGAAGCAACTTCCTTTATAAGCTGAGCACCCATATTTTCATACGGATCTTCCAGCTCAATTTCTTTCGCGATGGTTACCCCGTCATTAGTAATAGTCGGGGAACCGAATTTTTTGTCAAGCACCACATACCGGCCTTTAGGGCCGAGGGTTACTTTTACTGCATTTGCCATTTTGTCGACGCCGTTTTTAATTGACTTGCGGGCGTCATCACTGTATGTAATCTGTTTTGCCATGATCTTTTTCTCCTTTCGATAATAGGTGTTTTTTTTAACTTGCGATTATGCCTAATATATCTTCCTGATGCATAATCAAAAATTCTTCTTCGTCCAGTTTGATCTCGGTTCCTGAATATTTTCCGTAGAGAATCTTGTCTCCTACTTTAACATCCATGGGAATTATTTTGCCTTCCTCGCTGAGTTTGCCTTTGCCTACTGCTCTGACTTCGCCTTCCTGCGGTTTTTCCTTGGCAGTATCAGGGATGATAATGCCGCCCTTTTTAACTTCTTTTTGTTCAAGAGCTTTTACCAGCACACGGTCGCTTAACGGGGTAATCTTCATACTAACACCTCCTTTGTTTTTTGTTAATGTTTTGGACATTGCCGCCTCCTTATTCTTTATTCTAGCACTCTTATATTGTGAGTGCTAATTATACAATACGTTCAAAACCTTGTCAAGAAAAAAATTAGCACTCTGGTTGAAAGAGTGCTAATACCCAAAACAATATATATTTCAGTCGTAAAATTATAAATAAATTAATTTTTAAAAATATTCAACTACCTGAATTGGAATCTCAAACCCGCATGGTAGGATGCATAGTTTCCAGAAAACTCTGAAGAAAGGCCGAGCCGGACTGCCAGAATTTTAAGTTCTAAACCTAAGAAAAAACTCAAACTTGTATCATCAGCATCTTTTTTTTGTTGACTTACTATATCTAATGTCTTGCTAAAACTGGGGAAAACCGGTTCTTCTATTGAAAGAATGCCCGCCGTGCGAATTTCTGTTTTAGTAGTTCCCATATGTTTATTGATGCCTAACCCTAAGAATGGGACAAAAAACCATAGATCCTTGCTGATTATTCCTTTGACGCCGATATTATGCACATTCCAGGTGGTTTCCCAGCTGTTGACTACATTGATCTCCTGTTTATAACTTGTGCCGTCATAGGTTTTTTCCGGCAGCAAATCACTGTATGTTTCTTGACGCGTAATTTTTCCGTTTGCTGAATCAAAGCTTACATTTAAGGATATATCCGGAAAAAATATATTTGTCCAGGCACCGCCTAATAATCTTTTCCTGACCTCAACACCCCAAATAACATTGTTAATTTCAATATCAGCATCACCGGTATCATCCTCAAACGTAAACTCACCGAACCGCGCACCAACGTCAGTTCGGAACCAGGGCAGTGCAGCTTTTATATGGCCGATTGAATTAAACATGCCAATTTTGTTTTTCATATTGATTTTTTCATTCGTTGAGGATGAGGTATCAAGTGTATTAAGATTAAGCGCCTTAAATGCTGCTGTATCAATAGACCAGATCGTTGACCCTCCCGTAAAACCGAACTCAAATCCGGGAAACTCTATTACTTCAGCAGGAAAAAGATTGCCGGAACCGGCATTATAAGCAAGCCCTTCGGTCAACTCTTGATTTACCCAATTACCAATAAGATTATAATCACTTAAGAGTTCAGCTTCGGCTAATTCAATATCTTCAGCAATTTCTCCTGCATACAGCGCTGAAAATGAAATGCATACTAACAAATATATCCATGTTATTTTTTTCATCTGGTAATCCTCCGTTCTACATTATAATCCCACAGAACGCGCAAGCCCTCAAGGGTTAGATGTGGATAGACTTTCTGAATTCCCGGAACTTGGCCGGCCCAGAACTCACCTAATCCTCCCGTTGCATATACCTGCACATTTGAAGGCATGTTATTCTTCAAATTCGTTAAGATTTCAGTTATAAGACCTTTATATCCATAATACAAACCTGATTGCATACATGCAACCGTATTTTTCCCGATGATCTTGCTGATTTTACGAATCTTTACCAAGGGGAGCTGTGCGGTATAGGCATGAAGTGCTTTAGCTGAGATATCAGGGCCCGGTGCGATTACGCCTCCTATATATACCCCTCCCGACAGAATACAATCAAACGTTGTTGCTGTGCCAAAATCAACTATGATTGATGACTGTTTATTAATATGTGAAATAGCAGCCGCATTAACAATGCGGTCAGCACCAACCTGTGCGGGTTTATCGACTTCAAGCGTAATGCCGGTATGCAGTTTTCTATTAACTTCTAAAAACGATGCTTTTATATTCTTTTTTACTGCCGCATAAAATATTTTTGAGAGTTTAGGAACTACGGAAGCTGCCATAATACTATGAATATCGGTAACCGAGATTTTGTATCTATTGAATATTTTTTTCAGGCGCTTGTAATATGCGCTAACATTTAAATCCAAGGAAGATTCCATCCGAACAACTCGTTTTAAATGTTTCCCAATAAAAAAACCCAGCACAATATTACTGTTCCCAATATCAATAGTTAATAACATATATTTAAACGGAGAACTTAAAACGCAAAATGAAAAATTAAGGAATAAATCCTATGCAATACACTTGACTTGTTGATTTTCATTTTCCTGGTTTTTTATAATAGTTTTTTTCCTTGGTTTTTCGTTTTAAGTTTTAAGTTTTAAGTTTATTGTTATATGCATCGCTGCCGTATATATCATTCACCACTATTACCGGGAAATTATATACTTCTAATCTGCGCACTGCTTCGGTTCCGAGTTCCGGAAAAGCTATTATGCCGCATTTTTTAATTGATTTTGACAACAGTGCGCCAGCCCCGCCAATAGCTGCACAATAAACCGCCTTAAATGTTTTAAACAACGGCTTTACGCCATCTGAGCGCGCTCCCTTACCGATAAAACCTTTTACCCCTGCGCGGAGCATATCCGGAGTAAACATATCCATACGGTAACTGGTGGTCGGTCCTGCAGAACCGATTATTTTACCCGGCGGAGTCGGCGTAGGCCCTACATAATAGATAACCGCTCCTTGAGGATCAAACGGCAGATCTTTATTTTCCCGAATAAGCTCAACTAATTTTAAATGCGCTGCATCGCGAGCGGTATAGAGCGTACCCGTCAATTGAATCCGCATGCCGGCACGCAAATCTTTTATAACATCGAGGTTAAAAGGAGTATGAACGCGCATTATAAAACTCCTTCAGCATGCCGGGCTGCATGGCATTGGATATTAACCGCCACGGGAATTGACGTAATATGGCATGGTGCATTTTCTATATAGAGCGCTAAAGCCGTATTTTTCCCGCCGAAACCCTGCGGGCCAATATCTAAATTATTAATTTCTCTAAGCATTTCTTGCTCGAGTTTTGCATAATCTGGATCAGGATGCACGGATCCAATCGTCCGCATCAACGATTTTTTCGCTAGATAAGCGCATCCTTCAAAATTAGCACCCATACCCACTCCTACAATAATCGGCGGACAGGGATTAGCCCCGGCTTGTTTAACCGTTTGAATGACAAATTCTTTGACACCTTCTATGCCGGCAGAAGGCGGAAGCATTTTTATTGCGCTCATGTTCTCGCTTCCTCCTCCTTTGGGTGCAATGATGATATGCAGTTTACTTCCGGGAACCACATCACAATGTATTATTGCAGGAGTATTATCTCCGGTATTTATTCTATCCAGAGGGTCTCTGACTATTGATTTTCGCAAATAATTATCGGTATAAGCCCGGCGAACACCTTCATTGACAGCTTCATATAAATCCCCGCCCTCAACATGCAGCTCCTGTCCGAGCCTGATAAAGACCACAACTAATCCCGTATCCTGGCATATGGGAATATTTTCTTTTGCAGCTATGCGGTCATTTTCAATAATGCATTGAATAATATCCCGCCCTGTTTCAGATGTTTCGTTTTTATATGCCTGGTCTAAAGCTTTCAACACATCCTGCGGAATATAAAATGCAGCCTGCCGGCAGAGCTCGCTTAC
>JBDRMW010000109.1:0-10659 GCA_043811735.1 bacterium | reverse complement strand
CCGTTCATACCGGCGAGCATAAGTAAAAATAAGGTATAGAACTGCCATTTTGAGGTAAATCGTTCCATGTAATTTATTGAATACAATGTGGTGCAGAATGCGACCAGATTAACGGTGACCAGCATAAACGAGGTAAACCCGTCTAATACTAAGCTTATGCCGAAGGGGATCTGCCAGCCTCCGACGGTATACACCATAGTTCCTGAGGTATTATTAACCATATAGATGGTGAGTATTGATAACACCAGAAGAATGAGCGTGGTGAGATTGCCAAGTATATCAACAATCCAGCTTAATTTTTTGCCGATAAGTGATATAATAAATGCTCCCGCAAGAGCAATAATAACAAATAAAGGAATAATCTGAATGGAATCCATCATCCTTTAAGCTCCCGAATTTTAGTAATATCAAACGTCCCGTATTTTTCGTATATTCTCATTGCAATGCCGATTAAGAGCGCTGTTGTTGCAAGCCCGATAACAATAGAGGTGAGCACTAATGCCTGGGGAAGCGGATCAACCATGTTGGTAATATCTGCGTTTTGAGATAAAAGCGGGGCACGGCCGAACATCTTGTACCCGGCCAAAATAAAAAATAAATTAACCGCATATTCAACGATAATAATACCGACAATAATCTTAATGATATTGCGTTTGCGCACGATACAGTAAATACCTGTTGAGAAAAGCATCATGCATAAGATATACGGTGTCATTTTTTACTCCCCGGATCAATATTTACAAGGGTCAACGCGACAAAAATGGCAAACAAACCTGCGCCGACTTTAAGGCATATGGCTATATTGCACAAAGGAATGATCCCCGCACTAAATAAATGAAATGCTTTTCCTTTGGGCAGTATATTAAGGAAGAAGAAACCGCCGGTAAGTCCGATGAGCCCAATACCTAAAAACAAGATAGCGCCGATATTCTCAAAAAATTTGGCAGCCGGTTGAGACAATTTCTTAAGTGCAGTTTCTTTGCCGTAGGCAAGCATCAGGTGAACAAATGAAAGCGCAATAATAACGCCGCCGGCGAATCCGCCGCCGGGTGAGACATGGCCGTGCAGAACGATATATATACCGAATAAAAGAATTAAGCCGACGGTAAGACGGGTAATCGTCTTAACAATAACCGACATTCCTTTTTCATGTTCTTTACTCATGGTCTTCCTCTGTTTTTTCACCAAGTTTTTTCCTGCCTTTTTTACGAATAATTGCAAGCACCCCAATGACGGCGGTGAAGAGCACAGTTGCTTCACCCATGGTATCATATGCTCTAAAATCGAGAATCACCGAACTTACTATGTTAGCAGCGCCGGTTTTTGCTAATC
This sequence comes from bacterium, assembly GCA_043811735.1. GTDB lineage: Bacteria > Elusimicrobiota > JBDRMW01 > JBDRMW01 > JBDRMW01 > JBDRMW01. Next base: position 9,327 of record JBDRMW010000109.1, on the reverse strand, counting down.
CCAGGACAAGGTATTCCCGGGCAACACGCATGATCGGCGAGCCGAATGCGGGAAGTTCGCTGAATGCTTTCATGGCAGCGGTAAGAAAAGTAACAATAAAAACAACGGTGATGAGACTGTTTAAAAACCATCTTCCGGTTGTAGAAAAGGGAAGATCTTTTTTTAAGGTGGCGCGGATTAAAATAATCAGCGCTAATATCTCAACCACAAGCTGGGTAATGGCGACATCAGGTGCTTTAAGCAGCAGAAATGCCAGAGATAAGCCTAATCCGGAAACACCAACCGCAATAACGGAAGATAAGAGATCTTTGATCTCAATGGCAATAACAGCGGCGATAATCATAAATATAATAAGAATATTTAATTCTAACATAACCAGCCTTTTCTATCGCAGTAAAATATAAAACAATATCCCGGTTCCTAACAAGCACCAGGCTAAATAAGTTGAGAGCACGCCGTTGTGGAGGTACCGGAGCATACTATTAAACGCAAATGTGATTTTTGAACATACTTCATATATATCAAATAATTTTTTTTCAGCCAGACTGTATATAAACTTAAAAATACCGATATCCTGAACAGTCGTATAGAAGTCAGTTCCTGAAAGACGCATTTCAGGGAATTTTTCAATATCTTCCCCGCCGGCAAATACCTCGGTTGTTCTCAAGGTTAATTTACTGCCGAGGAAATAAATAATACAACCAATGAGTATACCGATGCCGAGCATAATCGTAGCCGGACCGCCGTTCCAGTATCCTGAGAAAATAATTTCTTTCTTAATACTGGGAAGAATAAACATATTAAACGGTATACGGTAATACAATACACCAAAAATTATGCACAGGCCTGAAAGAATCACGGTTGGAATCCACATTAAAGGACTCGTTTCCCGCAATTCGTATTTTGTATTTTGTATTTCTATTGAAGGTTGTCCTAAAAATACAGCATGCAGTAATTTCATAAAACTTGCCAGGGTGAGTGCACTGCCGAACATGGCTGCCGTAAGCCATACGATCCACCATTTAGTTTGGGATGCGGTTTCAATGATTCCCTGATAAACCATCCATTTTGAGGCAAATCCGTTAAACGGAGGAATGCCGGAAATCGCACATGATGCGATTAAAAAAGTTACAAAGGTAATCGGCATTATTTTTACCAGATTCCCCAGTTTGTCCAGATTGGTTGTTCCCGTGCTTTTTTCTACCGCACCGCCTGAAAGAAAAAGACATGATTTATTAATCGCATGATTTAACATATGAAACAATCCGCCTGCAATGCCGATCGGGTTTCCGGTGCCGATCCCTAAGAGCATATATCCAACCTGGCTTACCGCATGGTAGCCGAGCAGGCGTTTAAGATCATGCTGGATAAGCGCCATCATAACTGCGGCGATGATCGTAATGCTTCCAATCACCATAAGGAATGTATTCATGGTTTGATTCATGGCGAACATATCAAGTGATATGCGCGCCAGGAAATAAATCCCTAAGAGTTTGTCAAGGGATGCGGGTAAATAAGCGGTTACCGGAATCGGCGCATCCTCCGCAGTATCAGGCACCCAGGTATGAAACGGCATTGCGCCGGCTTTAGCAAATGCACCGGCTGCCAAACATATATACGCGCCCACTGCAGCGTTATTATAAAAGGGAATAGATATTGAATCAATCTGGAAAGATGCGCTGAGTTTATAGACTAATGCCAGTCCCAGCAGCATTATTGCATCAGTCCCGCCGATAATAATAAATGCTTTCTTGGCGGTATAGGTGGTACGTTTGCTCTCTCCAAAATCAATCAGTACATACAGCAGAACTCCTAAAAATCCCCAGAATACCATAAGCAGTATCAGATTATTGGCAAATACCACGCCGAGAGACGCCGCACAGGTAAGAATAATATACGTATAATATCTGATAAGACCTTTTTTACCCTTCATAAAACCAAGTGAATAGATAATAATAAGGATCGTAAAAATACAAATAAACAATCCAACAAAATCAGACAAGTTGTCACGTTTAAACATCTGTAAATTTAAGAATAAGCCCATTTTTTTGTTTTTTGCCTTTGACCTTTATTTTGGTTTTGACTTTTAATTTTAAATTTTAAATTAATTTATTCTATGCCTATTTCTTTCTGCAATTTCTTAGTTTTTTCCTGCGAAAGACGTATCAGCTCTTCGCCATTATATTTTTTTTTACCCTTTGTATTACGCACTGAAATCCGTTCGGTACAGCAGTAACACGGATCAATTGCAGCTAAGATTATCGCTGCATCTGATATGGTCTCTCCAACAATAGTTGATTTATATGTCGGCAGATTCATGAATGTCGGGGCGCGTACTTTATGGCGTGCAGGCCGGTTAGTCCCGTCGCTTAACACATAATGGAAACATTCACCGCGCGGTGCTTCAATATGGCCAATCCCTTCGCCGGGCGGGATATTTTTTATTTTAGCGTCAATCTCGCCCGGAGGAAGATTGTTTAAACAATATTTTAATATCTTAATTGATTCAAACATTTCTAATATACGCACCACGGCTTTATCAAACACGTCACCGTTTTTCGTTACAATCATATCCCATTCCATACGGTCATACGCACCATAGGGAGAATCTTTCCGTACATCCCGTGCAACACCGGATGCTCGTGCGGTAGGGCCTAATGCAGAATAATTGATCGATGCTTCTTTAGTTAACACACCAACCCCTTTGGTGCGTGCATGGAGAACCGGATCATCAATTACTGCTTTTTTAAGCATTTCTAGTGTGGGAATAATAGAATCAATTTTTTTAAGACAAACAGGGATATCTTCCGTCTTAATATCACGTCTCACCCCGCCTGGTTTAAACATTGCATAATTGTTTCTGTTGCCGGATAAGATCTCCATAACATCTAATATTTCTTCACGCAATTTCCATGCCCACATGTATACCGTGTTGTATCCCAAGAAATGCCCGGCAAGTCCTAACCATAACAGATGTGAATGTACGCGCTCTCCTTCCGCGATTATGGTTCGGATAAATTTAGCACGTTCAGGAACTTCCATGGGAATGATATCTTCAACTGCCCGGGTATACGCATACGGATGGCTGGTTGAGCAGATTCCGCAGATTCTCTCAATAACAAACGTTGACTGGTCAAATGTTTTTTTCTCTGATAGTTTTTCAATGCCCCGGTGATTATATCCTATCTGAGCCTCAATATGAACAACCCTTTCGCCTTCTACGGTAAGCGTAAAAAACTCAGGTTCTTCCTGTAATGGATGATACGGCCCGATCGGCACAATAGTCTTGCTCATTTCAATCTAATTCCTTATCTTGTCTGTTTTTCTGTGCATTCTGTCTTTGACTTTTTAACTTTGACTTTTAATTATAAATTATAAATTATGAATTAATTTTCAAACTCCCCTGTCTCTAATTGCGGCTTTATCCCATTCCTTATAATCTCTGCGTAACGGATATACGCCTTCAGGCCATTCATCCGGCAGCAGCAGCCGTTTTAAATTTGGATGGCCTTTAAAATAAATCCCTAACATTTCACAGATTTCCCGTTCGATCCAGTTTACTGCTTTACATACCGGGGTAAGCGAATCGATTTCAGGTTTTGTTTTTGAAAGTTTTACCCGTAATGAAATAAGCAGATTTATTTCCTCAAACGTCAAATGGTAGAGTATTTCAAAATGCGTTCTCACATCAACACCGGAAGCGATATTAAACCTGGCACCAAGATCATTGAAAATATAGGTAAAAATATTAATAAGTGATGAAGGTTTTATTTCAATATATACTCTTTTAGGCGATTTATCGAAAACCTCTATAATATCTGCTTTAAACCGGTCTTGCAAATCTTTAATAATATCTTGTCTGTTCATTTTTTTAATGTTCCTTTAACTTTTTCAATTAATTTAACCGATCCTGAAATAATCGCTTCCGGTTTGGGGGGACAGCCGGGAATATATGCATCAACGGGGATAATTTTATCTAAAGGGAGCGGACAGTTATAGCTGTGAATAAACATGCCGCGCGACATCGAGCATTCGCCGATCGCAACCACCAGGCATGGTTTAGGAGCTTGATCATATAATCTTTTTAATCGGACGGCTGATTTTCGGTTGCATGAACCGGTGATCAGCAGAACATCAGCATGTTTTATACTGCCGGCTAAGAGCATGCCGAACCGTTCAATATCAAACCGCGGGGTTAAACAGTCCAATATTTCAATATCACAGTTATTACAGCTACCCGTAGATAAATGGAAGACCCAGGGTGATTTCAGCAATGCTTTTATTTTCATGCTCATACTTATAATCCTTTAAGCGCTAATAAAACCGATATTACAGCAATTATCGTCATGGGTCCCCAGAAAAATCGCACAGCCTGATCAATCCGTACCCGGGGATTGGTATTCCTGATAACCGTGATAAGCGCAACAATACCTATATATTTCAAAATGCCGAGAGGTAAATGCATTCCGCTTAATCGCAATCCTCCGGTAAATACGATCATTAAAAAGAAAGGAAGTGTGCATAACAACATATTTTTCATAAGTTTATAAATGGCAAGCGCTGAACCCGAATATTCGATTAATGGGCCTCCCGCAATTTCTGTTTCTGCTTCCGGGATATCAAACGGAACCAATGCCAGTTTAGCCTGTACACAAAGCAGTGCCACTATAAAAGCCAGAAATCCGGAGACTGAACCGATCACCATACCGTTTTGAATTTGAGCGTTTAAGATATCTCCGATTTTAATGCTGTATCCTGATTGAATAATAGGTACGAGCATTGCAATCACAAATGGAAGCTCATATCCTAATACCAGTTTCATTTCGCGCGAAGCACCTAAACTTGCAAGCGGATTATTTGAAGCAAATCCGCCGATAATTATACTTAATGAGGGGAGCACAAGTAAATACAAAACCACAATAAGGTCTCCTAAAAATCCTTTATCCGGATGCATATTATTAGTCCAGAGCAGTCCGGAGACCACAATCACGCCTGTTATGCCCATAACCGGGGCCATCATGAATGTAACAACAGAAGCTCCTTTAGGGATAAGGGTTTCTTTGCCGAGCAGTTTAACAATATCAATAAACGGCTGAAGCATGGGCGGTCCCACGCGGTATTGCACCCGGGCGGTCACTTTCCGGTCTATCCAGCTGGCGGCAAGGCCGATGATTGCGGTTAAGATAAATCCGAATATAACTGTGTAGAAGATATACATCATGCTTTTTCTTTTCTCCAATGAGTTGAATGAATGATCAGGTTATCACCGACTAAAAATGTATTATCATCCAGCTCAATATCCCCTTGTTTAAGGCTTAATGCACCGTAGGAACAGCTTTTTATGCATAATGGTTCATCTTTGTTATCGCGCCGGTCCAGGCAAAAATCACAATTGTGGATTAAATAGGGAACATGCTCAGGGTATATCGTGCCGTACGGGCATGCATGTGAACATGTTCTGCAGCTCACACATCTCATGTTATGCCTTATTAAGAGTTTATCTTTTTCTTTTTGCTGTTCTAATGCTTCAAACGGACATGAGTTAACACAATGAGGCTCTTCACATCTGCGGCATACTAAAAAGTATGTGGCAAGTTCTACTACTGAAACGATCCCGATATTATCCGGATGATAAAAATAACTGCACTTAATCATGCATTTTTCACAAACACCTGCCGCACAGATATCAAGATCAATAAACAATCTCTTATCCTTAGATTTGTGTGTTTCAATCGGCAACTTTCCCTGGTGAAGCTGTTCAGCACTTGTCTTCATAAAGTCCGTTGTTCGTTATTCTTTTTGCGCTTTTAGTTTTTGAGTTTCTCAGTCCCATATTTCATGCAGCATTTTTATTTTATCGTACGTAAAAACAGGCCCGTCTTTGCACGCATAATATGTTCCCAACCGGCAATGCCCGCATTTGCCGATACCGCATGACATGTTTTTTTCCATAGAAAGATATATATGTTCATCTTTAAATCCCATTTCAACTACTTTGCGTGTAGCAAACTTCATCATAATCGGCGGTCCGCAGATCACGGCGATAGCATCAGCAAAAGATACCTTAATATCATCCAATATAGCCGTGACCAAGCCTACCGGCCCATTCCAATCATCGCTTTCTTTATCAACAGTAAGTTTCATGTTTAAATCTTTGCGTGATTTCCAAGTTTCTGTTTGATTCCGGTAGACCAGTTCTTGAGCAGATTTACAGCCGCCTCTAAAATATAGTTTTTTAAACTCTTTACTTCTTTCAAAAAGAGAATACATAAGACTTCGCAAAGGCGCAAAGCCGCAGCCGCCGCCTACAACTACGATTTCTTTGCCTTTAAAAGAATCCAACGGATATCCGGTCCCGAATGGTCCGCGCAAGCCCACCACATCACCTTTTTTTAAGTTATGAATCTGTTCGGTTACTTTACCCACTTTCATGATCGTTACTTCCAGGACATCTTTAACCGAAGGCTCTGATGAGGGAGTAAATGGTGCTTCCCCTAATCCGGGAATAGTCATTTCTATAAACTGGCCTGTTGCAAACGACAACGCTTCTTTTGGTTTAAGCCGGAATGTTTTTATGGTCGGGGTTTCCGGGATAACCTCAAGAACTTCAGTTTCAATAGGCCGGTATGGATTTTTATCTTTACACATTCTGCACCAATTTTTTTAATACGCTTCGTATATCAATCTTTGCCGGGCATGCGGAGATGCATCTGCCGCATCCGGTGCATGCATACACTTCAGCTACTTTAGGGAAAAAATCAAATTTTTTCTCAAATCTGTTCCGCAGACGCATCCATAACTGCTTGCGCGGATTAGCACCGCCCGCAACCCGGGCAAAATCTTTTACCATGCAGGAGTCCCAAACCTTTAAACGTTCCATGTTGGTCTCATTTTTCCGGTCATATAACAAAAAGCAGTGGCAGGTAGGACATATGGCATTACATGCAGCGCATTCGACACAGTTCGAAGCTTCTTTTTCCCAGATATTGGATTCAAAATTTTTATCTATGATATTTTTATATTGATCCTGTTTGGGAACCGCATTGTTTTTGATGTTTGATTCAACTTGTTTTAAGGTTTCAGAGCGCATGCTGTCCCTTCGTGCGAGTAATTCTTTTTGAGCTTCCTGGAAGAAAGGAGCATGTTTTTTTAAGAGTTCTTCTCCTTTAGGTGATCCGGAATCAACAATAAACCCATTCCCGATATCAGAGATGTTAATATCAAAATTTTCTTGGGGAGTTGGTTTAACTCCCAATGCCAGGCAAAAGCAGGTATCAATCGCACAGGTGCAGTCAGCCGATATAATAAGGTTTTCTGCGCGAGTTTTCTTATATAGAGGATCCTGACAGTCTGAGTTTAAAAAAACATGATCCTGTACCTTAAAGCCTTTAAGATCGCATGCTTTTACGCCGATCACCGCATATGGTTTATCTTCCTTTTTGGGTATGTCGGAAGAAAAACCAGAGGCAACTTTTTCGCGGGCTCGGGTAAAGAAGCTTTTTAAAGGTTCAAATGCTCTGACCTCACCAATAACAATCGTATCTATATAGGAAGTGTATTTAATATAGAAACGCTGGTCCCCTTTTTTAACAGGAACAAAGACCTTATAATCAGTTTGAAGATTATCTAAAAGTTTTATGAAATTATCTTTTGAAATGAATTTTGACATACTATATATAAGTTAAATCCTTGAGTCTGCTACATAATATGAGAGATTATCAAGTTCTCTCGATAAATCAATCTCTTTTAGTTTTACCTGCTCAGGTACATTCAAAGCAACCGGTGCAAAATTTAGAATACAGGTTACTCCTGCGTTGGTCAATATATCAGCAATTTCCTGTGCATTTTTTGCTGGTACCGTGATGATGCCGATGGCAATTTTATTTTCTTTGATTGCCTTGGGCAGTTCGCTGATCGGCAACACCGCAATTTCATTAATCTGTTTGCCGATTTTGCGCGCATCAGCATCAAATGCTGCAATAATATTAAGCCCGTGCTCTTTAAATCCGGGATATGAAAGAAGAGCTGATCCTAAATGCCCTGCGCCAATCACCGCAACATTCCATGTTTTATCTTTGCCAAGGATCTTTTCTAAAGTGCTTTTAAGTTCAAGAATATTGTATCCAGAACCGCTTACGCCGAACTGACCAAAATATCCAAAATCTTTTCTAACCTGCGCATCACTTATATTAGTCCGCTCGCCCAATTCGGATGATGATATGGTATTAATATTTACTTTTGCCAGTTCGGTAATTTCTCTTAAATATACACATAATCGTGAAATTGTGCCTTCTGGAATTTTTTTATCACCCATTGTAAAATGCCGACCATATAATTTGTGACAATATTCACAGAGTCCGTACCTTATTTCACAAACGGTATTTTATATTTTAACTCCAAACGATGTCAAGCAGAATATTTATGTCCATGTTACAAAGTAACTTTTTCATTGGAAAATTGTTAAATTTATGTTATTTTAAAAAAAAATAGTTTTATATTAGTAGTGTAATATATATTTGATAATTATTAATAAATAATGTAAAAGATATTAATAGTTTTTATGAAAAAAGAAAGAAAAGAATATGCATAGTATATTACAATTTGCTGTTTTTCTTATTACGTTTGTTTCCATATACGGGCTTATGCAGTTTTATGTGCTTGCCCGGCTGGCAGGGCTTTTTTCATATAACCGCGGGGTCTTGTTTTATTTGTTGCTTGCATTGGCAGCGCTTTCTTTTGTTGGTTCGCGTGTGCTTATCGGGCATGTTTCAAATATAGTTACAAAATCTATATATACAGCATCTGCGGTATGGATGGGTGTTTCATTTTTATTATTTTCAACATTGTTAGTCTATGAGATAGTGCGGTTGTTTATCAAAATCAAACCGAGTTCTGCGGGGCTGGGAATATGTGTTATCGTTGGTTTGCTCGCGGTATATGCGGTTATAAATGCACAGTTCATTCACATTAAAACTGTTTCGATAACCTCAAGTAAGATCAGGGAAGATGTGCGTATTGTACAGCTATCCGATATACATTTCGGCTCAATACATACTAACGATCTGCTTGAGAGGATTGTTGCAAAAACACAAACGCTTAATCCTGACATCGTCTGCATTACGGGGGATTTGATTGATAAACATCATAACAACGATAACGTGCTTATCTCCTTTAATCAACTTAAGGTTCCCGTGCTGTTCGTGACCGGGAATCACGAGAATTATATTGGTAAGGACCATGTTAAAGGTTTATTAAAAAAAACAAACATACAATTCCTTCAAAATCAAATGTATGAGTATAATGGGGTGCACATAATAGGCATTAATG
>JBDRMW010000108.1:0-3530 GCA_043811735.1 bacterium | reverse complement strand
GAAAAAGAAAAGAAAATTTTCGCTTGAAGAGTAACTGCTTTTTTTTAACACTGCGCACTTACCGCTAACGCAGAATATACAATATCATCAACCGAGCAGCCGCGCGAAAGATCGCTGACCGGTTTTTGCATGCCCCATAATATGGGCCCAATAGCACGTGCATTGCCCAGGTGCTGAACAGCTTTATACGTAATATTACCTGAATCAAGATCAGGGAAAATGAGCACATTGGCTCCTCCCGCAACTGATGAACTTTTAGCAACTCCTTTACGATAGGCAATACTTGCATCTAAGGCAGCATCAAGCTGCAGTTCCCCTTCGACATTAAGATCCGGGAACTGTTTTTTTGCTATATCAACTGCTTCCTTAATGCGGTCAACTCTTGCGTGAGAGGCGCTGCCCAATGTAGAAAATGAAAGAAATGCAATACGGGGATCTTTATGGTAATAAAAAGAGAATGCCTCTGCTGCCTGTTTGCCGATACGGGCAAGCATCCTTGCTGACGGCTCGGGTGTTACTCCGCAATCAGCAAACACAAAAGAACCCCCTAATCCGTGATATTTCGCATGAGGAGTTTCAACTAAAAATATCCCGATGATAATTTTACTGCCCGGTGCGGTCCCTAAGCAGTACATGGCAGATCGAACGGTATCTGCAGTGGTATGAACAGCACCCGCAACAGCTGCGTCAGCTTGACCAAGTGCAAGCATGCCAAATCCAAAATAGAGCTCTTCGTGTGCAAGTTCAGCCGCTTCACTTTCCTGCATACCTTTTGATTTTCGGCGCTCAAATATATGTTCTGCTATCTTTTGAGTATAACTTGAAGCGGCTGGATTTATGCATTCAATTTTTTTACTGTTAAACCCGAAAGTTTTACATTTTTGTTCAATGATTTTTTCATCGCCTATAACACAGATCCGCGCCAGTTCATTAGTAGTAAGGATACCTGCTGCCTTTAATACGCGTTCATCGGAAGCTTCAGGTAAAACTATCTTCACCTTTTTCTTTTTTGCTTTTATTTTAAGCTCTTCCCAGATTAGATGTGTATACATAGAGTATTATGTCCTTACCTTAACCAACGCCGTATTAATCAATTCAGGGATGTCCTCAATTGATTCAGCCATGGGTATCCCGGCATCTTTCAGATACGATACATTATTATACAAAATACTATACTCATTAGCATGTTTTGTTGAAGGGTAAACAAAACCAATAACCGGCTTTTTCATTTGTTTAATATAATCTGCCATTCCCTGATCTTTGCCGTATGGTTCATCAACCAGCAGAACAGCTTGTGTCAGAAAATCTTTTTTAAGCCTGGGCAGGAAATCTTCAAATCCTGCTCCTGATACCAACGAATCTCCTAATCCGATGATATAATTTTGGCCTAACCCGGAAGCTGACAATTTTTGTATTATCTCCGGCAAGACCGTATTGCTCCGGGAAACAATGCTTACCCCGCCTTTGTTAAAAATATCTTTTGGTAACATACTTAATGACGTTTCACCAACCCGGACAATGCCGGGACTGTGCGGGCCGATCCAGCATGTACTGTATGATCTAACCATATACAGCAATTTAACCATATCATGCACCGGAACGCCGTACGTTGTGCAGACAATAAGCTTAAGGCCTGAGACAACAGCTTCCAACCCGTCATAATATACATCTGGTGCTGCAGAACATATTAAGCTTGCTTGAGCACCTGTTTCAACTATTGCTTCTTTCACAGAATTAAAGACGGGAATCCCTGAGATTTTCGTTCCCCTGCCGGCGGATTTAATCCCGGCAACAACCTGAGCACCCTGTGCTTTCATCTGCGCAATTCTCTGTTCGATGTCAGGTTGTGTAATGCCCTGAATAAGTATTTTAGTATCTTTATTTAAAATGATATTCATAGGGTTATAAAATCTTTATGAGGAAAACTCTTTCTGCCGATAGAGCGCAAAATCATCCAGGGCGATTCTAATATCGCCGGCCAAACAGGCGCCTTCTTGAGTAACGCCTAACGGGGTAATGCTGAAAATAAGCATATCTTTCTCAATAAAGAGTTTTTGCATTTTCAGGAAAATAGATGCCGCCTGCGGAATAAAATCTTCCGGGATCCCTGCATTGCGCACCTGTCTAATAGTATCCCGCTGGCTGGTATCAGGTGTTATAAAAAATCTGACAAAATCTTTTCGGTCAACTATCTCAATCCGTGCATAGGGAATGCCCGCAGCACAATTTAGTAATACATATATATTGATTTTACACGCAAATGAGATTTTTCTTTCAATCAATACATCTTTAACTTTATGTCCATGTATGCTCATTGAAAATAAATTATCCGCATGCACGGTAAACTCAGCCATAGTTTCAGCAAACCGAATACCACCGAGCAGCGATCTATTCAAAAGGGGCACCTGTGCCTTAAGTACACAGGGAAATCCCAGCTCTCCGGACTTCTGCAAAGCTTCTTCTTTAGAGTGGGTTATAAATCCAAACGGTATCGGGATATCATAGTTTCGGCATAATTGTTTTGATTGGTATTCAGAAAGAATCATATATAGTTAACAAGCAGCTTATGGGTGCAAATATTGAGCACGCAGCTTAATATATTCTTCAGACCAGGTTTTAATTGGTTTGGCTTTTTGATTTTTTATCTTCTTTATTTTTGCCGGGATACCCATAACCAATCTCCCTGCAGGAACATGCATCCCTTCCGGCACAACTGATCCGGCGGCGACCACCGCGCCTTTGCCGATAACCGCTCCGGTTAATACCACCGCGCCAATCCCCACTAATGCATTATCTTCCACCCGGCAGCCATGCAAATTAACACTGTGCCCCACGGTTACATTATTACCGACTATACATGGTACGTGTTCTCCCACATGCAGAACAGAATTATCCTGAATGTTTGACCCTTTGCCGATGCTGATCTGCTGGATATCACCGCGGATAACCGTATTAAACCAAACGCTTGAGTTTTCCCCAATGCTCACCTTGCCGATTATCTGTGCACCCTCAGCAATAAAAACCGAAGGATGTATCCGTGGTTTGGCATTTCTAAAGATATGAATCATTAAATACCTTTTTTCAGTTCGTTTGACATCAGGATCGCTTCAGCAATTTCTTTCATTGATTTGCGGGAGTCCATGCTTTTTTTATGGATCAGATGATGCGCTTTTTGTTCATCAATATTATTGTCTTTCATTAAAATTCCTTTAGCCCGTTCAATTAATTTTCTCGTCTCTAACGCTTCCCGGGCTGCTAATGTTTCTTCCATAAGCTTGGTGTTTTCAATTGCAACCGCTGCTTGATTAGCAACTGCCTGCAGAATACTGATTTCATGTTCAGTAAAATTATGTTTTTGAGCCGTATAACTGTTAATAACACCGACTGCTTTGCCGCGCACCATCATGGGGACTGAAAGCATAGAGACAATCCCTTCTTTTTTTGCAATTTCAGGGAATTGATACTGCGCATCTTTCCGCACATCAGGAACTTTAATGGGTTTGCATAATTCAATGGCTCTTCCTGAAATA
>JBDRMW010000107.1:0-16086 GCA_043811735.1 bacterium | reverse complement strand
ATAGCGTGTTCCTTTGAATTCAGTTTGACATACCGCTAAGAATTCCCGCTCATTCATCGCGTCAATTTATGGTGCACATAAACGTATTCTCGCTATATGGTCGATAATATGTAGCATTGCTCGTTGTCGCTGACGGCATTGGTAATGCACCCGGGGTCAAGTCTCGACTTGACTACATGTAAACAATAACGTACACTATAACGTACACTTTTTCCAAGAACATAAGAACATAAAAAAAATCTCTCAAAGTATTCAAAGGAGTATTTTAGGATATGGCAAGAAAATTAAGAATATTGTTTGATGGTGCATATTATCATGTTATTAATCGGGGGCAAGCGAAACAGAAGATCTTTTTAAGTAAAAATGATTTTGGGATATTTCTAAATATTATTAAAAATGCATGTAAAACATGCAAAGTCAATATAGTTGCCTTTTGCCTTATGAAGAATCATTATCATTTGTTGGTCCATACGCCACATGCTAATTTGTCCGATTTTATGCGTCAAGTAAACGGGGTATATACGCAGGTATTTAATCAACGCTATAAACGGGATGGAGCATTATTTAAAGGGAGATATAAGGCGGTAGTTGTTCAGGAGGGAAGTTTTTTATTAAGGCTAGTTCGATATATTCATAATAATCCTGTAAAAGCAGGAATTATAAAAAAATGTAGTGATTATCTTTATTCAAGTAATGCAGCATATATGAAGGGGAAGGAGACTGAATGGTTGAAATTCATTAGCATATTAAGAACTTTATGGAAGGAAGAATCTGATTTTAGAAAAGCATACCGGAACTTTATGAGTAAAGATGATCAGGAGTTTTCTGGGTATCTGGGTGATAAAAGTAGAAAAGCTTCTGCTGCTATAATAGTTGGAGATGCGAAGTATATAGATGATATAAAAACTAATTATTTACACAGAACATTTAAAGAAAGAGATATCGATGAAATTCCTGAAGGCAAGAGCATCAAACATGAGATGATGACTGATACAATAAAGAAGGAAGTTGCGTTAGCTTTTTCAATTGAAGAAAAAGAGCTTTTTAGTTCTCAAAGAGGAAAAGAGAATCTTGCCAGGATGATGGCGATTGGATTATGTAGATGGTGCGGGGGTATGTCATATAAATACATTGCAAAACAGTTTGGGGATATACATTATAAAAGTGCTGCGAAGTACTACGAAAGAATTACCATGCGTTGCAAGAATGATAAAGCAGCAGCCAAATTATTTGATGACTTATCCAAAAGATGTAGTCAAGTCGAGACTTGACCCCCTCTTCAGGAATGATGTATAATATAATGGACTTTATTTATTATGAAACAGGGTCGACATATGGATTATACTGATGTGGGATGTGCGAAGCTGGATGGATCGCGCTGGGAACGGTTAGGTGTTCCTGAGGCGGTCTATTGTCCGGGAAAAACACTTGAGCAGATACGCACTATTATCAAAGGAATGTTACGATCCTGCGGTCCGGTGTTATTGACGCATGCGGATAAGAAAATATATTTAACGGCGAAAAAAATTAGGTCAGGTGTGCTGTATTATTCAGAAGCTCGGATGGTTGTGATTAATCCCTGCAAACCGGTATCTTCGTCTGGTTATGTTGCCGTGGTTACCGGCGGGACAGCTGATATCCCTGTTGCCGAAGAAGCTCGGGTAACGGCAGAAGCGTTGGGAAAAAAAGTTGTTAAACTGTATGATGTCGGAGTTGCTGGTGTTCATCGGCTGCTTCTCAACAAAAAGATAATTGATTCAGCTTCATGCGTTATTGTCTGTGCGGGTATGGAAGGCGCCTTAGCCAGCGTGGTCGGGGGAATGGTCGGCGTTCCGGTAATTGCAGTTCCTACATCGATAGGATATGGGGCCTCATTTAAAGGGATTTCACCGCTTCTTACCATGCTTAATTCATGCTCACCCAATGTAACGGTGGTTAATATTGATAATGGATTTGGGGCAGGCATTGTTGCAAGCCTCATAATGAAAAAATCATGAAAATAGCATATGTAAATCTTTCAGCCGGCGCATCGGGTGATATGATAGTAGGATCCCTGGTTAATGCGGGGTTTTCTAACATCTTATTACACAAAGCAGTTAAAAAGCTAAAACTTAAAAAAACAAAACTCGCCATTACCCGCACTGAGCGCAATCATCTGCCCTGTATATCCGTTAAGGTTTCCGGTACGGATCGATTGTCACCTCGTGATATGCGTTTTCGCATTTCTCGCGCATCTTTTTCTAATACGATTAAGACTCGTTCTCTGGGAATGCTTAAAACTCTGATTGAAGCTGAAGCGCAGGCACATAGCGTTAATCCGCACAGCGTTCATTTTCATCAGCTCTCTGATCCGGACACGATAATTGATATTGTCTGTGCATCAGCGGGAATCGAATTTTTCAATCCGGATAAAATTATGGCCTCGCCGATTCACGCGGGTTTTATTTCGCCTGCTGCCGCATATATACTGAAAAAAATAAAAGCAAAGATTTATACAGATTCAGCATTGTACAATCAGGAACTCATAACACCGACCGGGGCTGCAATTCTCGCAGGTTTTAATATTACCTTTGCCCCTTTTCCGGTGATGAAGATTGCTTCTGTTGGATTTGGTGCAGGCGAAAAGATATTTCCCGCACATATTAATTTATTACAGTTGGTAGTAGGTCATAGTGATACGGTGTCCGGATCTGATAATGATGAGGTAATCAGCATTGAGACGAATATTGATGATATGGATCCGCGGGTATATCCCTATGTTATGAAAAAGCTGCTTGCAAAAGGGGCATATGATGTCTGGTATACCCCGATTCATATGAAAAAAGGCAGGCCGGGAATTACCTTGAGCGTGTTATGTTCAAAACATAACTTCAGCTCAATGAAATCAATCTTGTTTAAGGAAACCACTACGCTGGGTATCCGGTTTATACGTATGCAGCGCTATTGTCTTCCTCGTAAGCGTTCAGGCATAAAAAAATGCGGTGAATATAATGGTAAATTAAAAAAAACTGTTGAGTATGAAGATGGTGTTCGTTTAGCAGAACATACAAAAATACCTCTCCATGAAGTTTTAAAACATGGCTGAAACAACTGATCAACTTGTGCGAATATGTTTGGCTCAGATTAATCCTGTTGTGGGTGATATTAAACGCAATGCGGATAAGATCATATCATCTATTAATCTGGCAGAATCTTGTAACGCGGATATCGTGGTTTTCCCTGAATTATCTTTATCAGGCTATCCTCCCGAAGATCTCCTGTTTAAATCTTCCTTTTTGGCGCAGGTCAATACACAATTAAAGCGTATTGTTCGTGCATCAAACTCAATCGTATCTATTGTCGGGTATCCGCATCGCCGCGAGGGGAAACTGTTTAATTCTGCCGCGGTCATATCTCGGCAGAGTATACGATATAATTACCATAAAATTCACCTGCCTAATTTTGGAGTATTTGATGAGAAAAGATATTTTTATTCAGGCAGTGAATATCCGGTTATAACCCTGGGGAATGCAGGCAGATTTGGATTAAATATCTGCCGGGATATCTGGGAAGATGCCGGTATGCAGGTGTATCGGTTGCGTGCGGGTTTTGTTGATGCAATTATAAATATTTCTTCTTCTCCTTTTCAAGTAGGAAAGCATAATGACCGGACTAAACTCATTGCCCGGCGTGCCCGGCAGACATGCGCGTATGTTCTCTATTGTAACCTGGTGGGAGGACAGGATGAGCTTGTTTTTGACGGCGGAAGCTTTGCGGTTAATCCTCAAGGAAAGGTTATTGCCCGGGGAAAACAGTTTGAAGAGGATTTTATGGTAACCGATATTCCGGTGCGTACGGGGAATAGACCTCATAAAGGTAAGCAAAAAACACCACTGGGGTTCCATACGGTGCATATCCCGCACGTGTTGACTCAACGAGCATCTGCTGTTCCTCTGCGGATAGACGCATATATGAGCCGATGGGAGGAAGTATATAGTGCGTTGGTGCTGGGCTTACGGGATTATGTGCAGAAAAATAAGTTTACCAAGGTAGTAATAGGCTTAAGCGGCGGAATTGATTCCAGTTTAACTGCAGCCATAGCGGTTGATGCGTTAGGCTGCGATAATGTGATTGGACTAACCATGCCTTCAGTCTATTCTTCAGATGCTGCCCGAGAAGATGCGCAGGTTTTAGCTCAAAACTTACAGATATCTTTTAAAAAAATATCAATACAGACCATTTATAATACATATCTCACGTTTTTAAAAAAACATTTTAAAGGGCATCAGGTAAATACGGCCGAAGAAAATATACAGGCACGGATCAGGGGTAATATCCTCATGGCTTTTTCAAATAAGTTTAACTGGCTGGTATTAACCACGGGCAATAAAAGTGAGATTAGTGTTGGATACTGTACGTTATATGGAGATACAGCCGGCGGTTTTGCCGTGCTTAAAGACATTCCAAAAACCTGGGTATATAAACTTACTGAGTGGCAGAATAAACAATACGCATCACCGCGTATTCCGATATCAATAGTGAAACGTCCGCCGACCGCTGAATTAAAACCTAATCAGAGAGACCAGGATTCGCTGCCGCCGTATAATATATTAGATAGTTTAATTGAACAGTATGTTGAGAAAAGAAGGGATATAGCCAGTATTCGCCTTAATGGCTGCAGTTTAAAAAGAATTAAACATATTATTGATTTAATTGATGCTGCTGAGTATAAAAGAAGACAATCTCCTCCCGGGATAAAAATCACTCCTCTTGCATTCGGTAAAGATAGAAGAATGCCGATTACCCATAAATAGATATCATAGTATGTTCATTACCATAACCATAAATATACAGTTTAATTTAAATTCTTGACAAAGACCCCTATTCATGTTAGAAGTTTAATGTATCAAACAATGTATCAAACATATACTATTTTTGCGGAGGAAAGACTATGATGGATAATCCTGATATGTTAATGAAGCCGGGAGATCTTGCACATATTGCGCAGGTGCTCCCTTCAAAAATTACATACTATACCTCGTTAGGTCTGCTGGGGGTGGGTGAATATACTGAGGGCGGACAGAAACTCTACCGTAAAGGGGAGAGTATCGTACAGCTGAAGCGGATTGAGAAGCTGACGAATAAGGGATACAGCTTAGATGAAATCCATGGAAAAATAGCGCGCAATAAAAATGAAAAAAGAATTCTGATCATAGATGATGAGCCGACCGTCGGTGAACTCATTAAGGATCTATTAGCGGATATGCTGAAATGCGATCTGCATATAGTTCTTGATGGTTTTGCCGCGGGACTCAAACTGCAGGAGTATTTTCCTGATCTGATTATCCTGGACCTCAATCTCCCCGGAGTTAATGGATTCGATATTTGCAGGAAAATCCGCCAGGATGAACTTCAATTAGGCGTAAGGATTCTGGCAATTACCGGGTATGATTCAGAAGAAAATTACCGAAGAATCATTGAGTGCGGTGCGGATGATTATCTCCCTAAACCGTTCCATGCTGAAGAAGTATTAGCCAAGATATTTACCTTGCTGCGCATAAAAAAATATCTTAAGAAAAGGAAATAATGATGAAACTGCTATCTATGGTTATAATCGGCCTGGTTCTGTATATGCCGGTCCCGTTGGCTGGGGGCGGTTTTGGTATTGATAAAAACGATATCCGTCCTCGGATAATAACACCAAATAATGACGGACTTAACGACTTTTTTTGGATTTTTTATAGAAATGATTTTGATCTTCAAGTTTCAGGAACGATCTATGATATTGACGGAGCAGAAGTGGCCCGCATGTTTCACAAAACAGGTGCGGCTGAATATTCATTATGCTGGGACGGTAAAGATGGGGCGGGCAGCGTGGTGCCGGCCGGTGCATATGTGTACCAGGTGAAAGCCGAAGATTCCATATATAATGGAATCGTTATTGTAGCACGGTAGAAAAGATGAAAAAAAATAGTATTTTAATCTTACTGCTTTTAATGCGCAGTTCCTTGTATGCAACAATCGGTTCGCAGATATCAGGCGGACGCTTAGCAGGGATGAGCGGAGGATATACGGCGGTGGCAGATGATGTTTTTTCACTTCAATATAACCCGGCTGGTATTGCTCGTTTATCGTATGCGGAAATTGCCACCAGTATCGGTTCTCCGCATATGAATCTAACTGACGGGACGAATCTGCAAAAGTCATTTATTGGATTTGTCTATCCTTTTCGTAATATTATGCCGTGGAAAAAAACCGAAGTGCAGGGTAAGGAACAGGGATTTGGTATCGGATGGGATAATTTCATAGTAGAGAGTATGTATAAGGAAACGATACTCTATCTCGCATATTCCCAAAAACTATATCCGCGGTTTTCCTGGGGAATTAACTTGAAACAGCTGACCCGTGCATACGGCAGTGATGTTTCGCAGGAAAATGCGGTCGATAATTCGGGGAATTATACCTTCACTAAAGACAGCTTTTTTAATGCAGGAAAATCAAAGTCAGCCGTAACCGGAGACCTGGGGCTCTTGTATAGATTTGGCGAGTTTACCCGGTATTCATTCGGCATGAGCCTGCGCAATATTACGCAGCCTGATTTGTCCATCGGTAATTCGCCGGATAAGATTCCGTTTACCTCGGTTATGGGTTTTGCGTACCGGTTTCCTAAATTAAATGCAAGCATTGATTGGGCCAGAGGGAGGATGCTTAACATCAGCAATGAAAATAAAATTAATATGGTTGGAGAGAAATGGTTTTTATTCGATACCAGGGGCCGGGCCGGCATAGAGGGATCTCTCGGTTTTGGCAGCAGAAATTATCGGGTGATGGGGATCGGCGCTTCGTATCTGTATCAACAGATACGATTAGACTACAGTTTTAGCATGAATCTCCGGGGTCTTGAAAATCTAACGGGTAACCATTATATAAGTTTTAGTTTTAAATTCGGCATTCAAGATCCGGAAGAATATTTCAGCCCTGAACTGCATGAAAAAAGACAACGGCGCCGGGAAGCAGAAAAAGAGATTGAATATGCACGCGCACAGCGGGAGCAGATAGAGCTTGAAAGACAACAAGCAATTGTGGAGATAGAATCCCTGCAAAAACGCGCACATGCCGTATATATTAAAAAAGCTCTGGAAACGGCAGAAAAAGCAGAGAAAAAAGCTAAAACGAGTTATCAAGAAGCGTATCGGGTTGCGTTGGAGTTGTTCGATAAGAAACGGAATGAAGGATTGCCGCTTCAGAAACAAAAAATATTCCTGGAGCGCACGGCCGATGAATTCAAAGATAAGAATATTGATATTTCACTCGGCGAACGGGAATTGAGAAGAGTAACCCGCACCTATAATGAAATCCTGGAAGAATATAAGCTGACGATGGATTATTATAAAAAGGTTGCGGACCGCGGTTCATCACCAAGCGAGCTGGTGAGCATATTGCAGAAAATCTTAAAAAAATATGGGCAATATGGAATTGATTTGTCTGAAGTCCGACGGGAATTAAAGAAAAATAATAAATAGCAGGTACACCGGTCATGACTATTAAGCAGAAGCTGGCATGTTCTTTTATCCTCATGATTTTCCTCGTTGCGGCCGTTGGCATTGTTATGCAGCAAAGCAGCCGCCGCCGCGGTGTGTATTACACGAACACGCTGGCTGCCATAAAGTCAAACAATATGATTAAAGAGATAAACTTTTTTATTGATCAGCAGCTCAAAGCAGTAGATTATTATATTTTACTGGAGGATGATGATCAACGCCGTCAATTTGAAGAATACGTGCTCGTTATGCAGGATAAGTTTTCTGAATGGTATGGAATCAGCCGGAATCCCGACATGAAACGGGAAGTGGCTGAATTGAATGATATGTACAATGAGACCATTCGTATCGCCCGGGAAGTAATAATCCTGCAGAAAAAAGGAAAGCGGCGCAATGCAATTAATATGATGGACAGTTCATTTATCCCGAAGGAGAAGAAGCTTAGAAGCACATTGGATATGGTGGTTAAAGAACGTAATCAGGCATCACAGCAAGCTCAGGAAAAAGCGCAGAATATTTTAAAACAGCAGGCAGTTATTTCTCAGGGTGTCATCGCCTTATCGGTGGTTTTGGGTATTACCCTGTCGCTCATAATTTTTAATTCTATTGCACGGCCGTTAAATATCTTAAAAAAAGGCGCTGCTGCGATCGGCGACGGCAAACTGGATTTTAGGCTTCAATTAAATCAAAATGATGAGTTTGGTTCATTGGCCCGTTCTTTTAATGAAATGGCAGAGAACCTTCAGAAGATGCAGGCGCAGATTGTCCAGCTTGACCGCATGAGCGCTATCGGCCAGTTAGCCGGCGGTGTGGCGCATGAATTGAATAATCCGTTAACCGGCGTGCTGGGGCAGGCGCAGATTTTACTCCATAAAATTCCGCAGGATAACCCAATGCACAATTCTGTTTTAAAGATAGAGCGCGCTGCCTTAAGATGCAGAAAGATCGTCAGAGAACTCTTGGATTTTTCACGGCAGAAAGAATATATTTTCCAGAAAACCGATATTCATGAATTAATAGACAGCACGCTTCTCTTATGCGAATCTGATTTAGGTGCGTTTCAGGCTCAAATAGTTAAACAGTATTATCCGCATATCGAACATATTGCCGTCAGTCCTCCGCATGTGCAGCAGGTTTTCTTAAATATGATCAATAATGCTATGCATGCGATGAAGTCAGGAGGCAGGCTTATTATTTCAACACGCGTATTGGAACACGGGTTTACGATTAATGACCGCCGGAAAGACAATCAACAGCTTACGGTCAGAGGAAAATGGCTTGAAATAAGTTTTGCTGATACCGGTATGGGAATAGATCCGAAAAACATCTCGCATGTTTTTGATCCATTTTTTACCACGAAAGACGTGGGAAAAGGAACCGGGTTAGGACTCACGATTTCCTATGGTATTATTCAAAATCATAAGGGAAATATTTCTGTTGAAAGTGATGGCATCGGCCGCGGGGCAAATTTTATAATCCGGCTCCCGTATGACCGGGAAGTTTCATCATTTGCTTAAAAAGGCAGATATAATGGACGAACATAACATATTAATCTTAGTTATAGAGGATGATCCTGATGTGCTTGATTTTATCCTTTTTGCCTTAGATGAAATCGGCAGAAATTTTGAAATTAAAACAGCAGGTGATGCTGATTCCATTGCTAAGGCCTTGCATGAACTGGTTCCCCGGATTCTTATTCTTGACCTCATGATGCCGGGAACAACCGGATTTATTGTATGCAAAAACTTCAGGGAAAAGCCCGGAACAGAAAAATCAAAAATACTTGCTATTACGGGATATGATACTCCTGAGAACAGAAAACGCATCATAGAATGCGGCGCCAATGATTATCTGGCAAAACCGTTTTCATTGGATGCACTTAAAGAAAAAATAAATTCTTTTTTATCGGATACGTAAACTCATGCACAATTCTATACATATACGAAGATTATTATGGTCTTTCCTCGCCGGATTGACGATTATATGCGGTTTTTGTCCGGTGAGAGCCGTGCAGGAAGAAGATACATATTTGAAAGCATATACATATTTCAAACAAGGTGCAGATTTTTATGCGCGAAACGATAATCAGCAGGCGATACGATTGCTTGAAGAAGCATTAACGTTTTATCCTCAATTAGAAGGTGCGCGCGGTCTTCTGCTTATTGCACTCGGCGAAGAGGCATTGGTATTGTATCAAGATGGTGCGTATGATAAAGCATTGCCTTACTTAAATAAACTGCTCAAACTTCTGCCTGATGATGAGGAAATCAAAAAATATTATCAAACTGCCAGGAACAAACATCCACAGAGCACCCCGGAAATTAACGTGGGTGATTCATCTGAACAGCTCAAAGGAAAGTATCGGATGGATTGGATGGGATATGTCGGCATGGGAAATGATGAGATGCACATACTCGATAGAGTAACATATCTTGAAAACATGTATGCGGCATATACAGGCACCATGGTCGGTACTGAGCAGATCCAAAAAGAGCTTAATGTTCTCAATATTGAACGGAAGAAACTCCTTGCGCAGCGCAGTGAAGGGGACCGGCTGAGCCGCGCATTGGAATTGTATCAAGAGGAACGGTTACGTGAGGCAATTGAAATATGGAACGAGTACCTTGAGAAAAAACAAGATCCCTATGTTGAGAGATATCGTGATGAAGCACAGGCTGCATTAGAGGGAAAGCTTAACGCCATGCTGGCTCAGGCAGTTTCTTTAAAAGATCAGGGAAAATGGGGTCAGGCGGTTAAGTTTTGGAAACAGGCATTACTGCTGGATCCGTATGACTCATCAGCAAAATTAGGTATTACGGCAATTCACGCTGAATTAAAGAAATTGTTTAATGCAGGAGTAAAGAAATATCAGGAGCAGAAATATTCAGATGCGGTCACGAGCTGGCAGAAAGTAGATGCATATTATCCCGGATATCAGGATATTGATGTCTATATTAATCAGGCGCGTGCCAGACTTATCCAAAGCTCCGCTGAACCGGCAAAACTGCTGGTTGCGCAGTATTTAAAAAATGGCGATGATCTTAAAAAACAGGGACGATTTTTTGATGCGGTTAAATCCTGGCAGCAGGTATTCGATGTAGATCCACAAAATAAAACCGCGAAGAATAACATACAAACATTGCTGTCCAGCCTTGAAAAACGCGCACAAGATAGCGAACAGGGCGGTGATGCAGCGCGTGCGGAACAAATGCGGAAACTCATTGTTTCAATTGATCCTTCATACAAAAAAGCTAAAAAGCAATTAACACAAAAAGTTAAAAAATCAGCGGTCAATTATGATTCTCTTATCGCTGAAGGAGAAAATGCATTTAAAACAGGGAATTATATACAAGCGCTCAATGTTTTGAAGGGAGTCTTAAAAGCAGATCGAACGAATACCAAAGCGCTTGAGCTTGCCATTGAGTCTGCGTTATCTCAAGGGATAATTTATTATCGCAGCGATAAACTTGAGGAAGCGATACAGCAATGGGATTATGTGCTTGCGTATTCTCCGGGACATGCGAAAGCAGGAAAATACAGAGAACGGGCAGAATTGAAATTACAGAGCATTAAAAATCTAATAAAATGAAAAAAATAATACGATTTATTTCATATATCGGTATTCTGGTGATTGTGCTGCCTGTGCACGGATTATCTGAAACATATGTTGACAGGGTGTTTGATGTGCGGGGTTTGTTCGGCGCATCAACCGATAATCATATATGGTCATCTGCTGAAAAGAGCCTGTCATATATCGATAAAAAAACGGAAATGATTGAACAGATTGTATTGCCTGATCAAAAGCGGACTATTCAATGCATACAAGGTATCGGGGATCAATTGTTTGTCGGCACCAATGATGGGATCTATATTTATCAGGAGTTAAAAGATGCCTGGCGGGGGCCGCTGTACAGGGGTAATCCAATTTATCAAATGGATTTTGACGGAAACCGCCTATGGATGATCGCAGGTTCGCATATAGTATCATGCAGTACAAAAATAAAGAACATTACTGTCCATGCCCTGGCGGATGCGAAAAATATTCTAAACCTTAAAACATTATATGCATATCAAGATGAAATATGGATTGGAACATATGACCAGCTTTATTTTTCTTACGGGGCAAATAGATTTTTTTATCCGCTGGAAATTAATGCCCAGGATCAGGATTTTCGCGTGATAGCCGTTGCGGGGAAGTATACCGCGGTCGGGACCGGTAAAGGGAAACTTATCGTGCGCGATAAATTATCGGGTGAAGAAAGCATATTTTCCTGTCTTGATCCTGACGGAAATGAACGTTTTATAACAACGCTTATTATCGATGGGCACTACCTCTGGGTAGGTACATTTGACGGGCTTATTATTATCGATATTAAAACAGGTGATCAATTGATAATCCCTGAACTGTATAATAAACCGGTAATGATCGAATATATTGAAAACCAGCAGACCTCGATTCTGGTTGGTACTGATGAAAACTTATATCGGATTAATCGGCCGTATGCATCAGTTCGGATGTATCCTCAACAGACAGGTTATTTTTTAAAGACCCCGGTGATCGAATCAGTCTTATTATTTCAGGGGATTGATGCGCATGAAGATCTTAATTTTGAGTACCGGCTTGCGTCCTTTCCGAACATATGGCAGCCTGCCGAGGTGACTGTTTCTGAGCAGGGTACCGCTCAAAAAACTATTGCCTGGCACACAGGAGCTGTTCCAAGCTGGAATGAATCATATGAACTTAGAGTGAGCATACCGGAAAAAAAGGCTGATGTAACCCTGGGTGATTCGGTGGTATATACTATGGACATAATAACACCGCAGGTAAGTTTTGATCCGATGGTCGGCCTGGAGACTCTTGAACCGGGCGCTGCAATTATTACCGGGCGTTATAATAAGCGGTATATTGAGTCTGTTACGATAAATCCTTTTAATATTACCGCGCAATTAGACCGGGAAAACCGCCGGTTTAAAGCTGTGATCATTGTAAAGCAGGGAAAAAACAAGATCACGGCGGTGATACGAGACTGCACCGGGAAAAAAGCTTACGCCGATAGAGATATTTTTATTGGGGTGCCTCATGAATGAAGTTAAACATCAAAAAAGAAAAAGTTTAAAGACACGATTTATCGTTATGGTCAGCATGCTGATCTGTTTAATTCTTGTCTTAGTTGGTATTGTAATTAATAACCAGGTTCGAGAGCAGGTAATAACGCAGATGAAAAAAAGAGGTGAAGCCCTTGCAAAAAATATTGCTGCCAACAGCATGGAGGCACTCCTCACCGGAGATGAACTTTCCTTAGGAGTATATGTTGACAAAATAATCGAAGAACCATCAATCATCTATGCGATGATCCTGGATGATCACGGCCGGGTTATTACTCATTCGAACTTGAAGGTAAAAAAAGGTTTTCAATTTGAGGACCGCATCAGCCTTAAAAGCGTTAACTCTGAAGTGCCGCTCATTCAGGACGACGGGTATTCGGATGAGTTCGGTGATTACATTGATGTGACAATGCCGATGAAGCGGGGTGATTCAAAGATAGGCCTGGTACGGATCGGGTTTTCTCAACAAGAAATCGAGACCGCATCAACCAGATTGCGTAATACTATTTTTATTATTGCATGTGTGGGGCTGTTCGGCGGTATTGCAATCACCTGGGTTCTTGTTTCCCGCGTCATTAAACCCCTTCGTCAGCTTACGCGTGGTGTTGAGATCGTTGGCAGCGGTAATCTGGATTTTCGTATTAATCTCTCAAGCCAGGATGAACTCGGTCAGCTGGCGAATTCATTTAACACCATGACCGGTAAATTAAAAACTGCGCAGCAAACGCTCATAGAACAGGAACGGCTTAAACATGAGCTTCAAATTGCTCAGCAGATTCAAGCTTCGCTTCTGCCGCGGGAATTCCCTAAGGTAGAAGGAGCAGATGTTCAGGCTTTTTATCGGGCAGCCAAAGAAGTGGGCGGTGACTATTTTGACTTTATAAACATAAGTCCAACTCAAATAGGTTTTGTAATCGCTGATGTCTCAGGTAAAGGAGTTCCCGGATCGTTAGGGATGGTCGTAACACGAAGTATTTTCCGCATGCAGGCATTAACCGGGGGAACTGCAGGAGAGGTGTTGACACGTACGAATGAACTGGTATATCAGGAAATAAAGCGGGGTATTTTTGTTACGATATTTTATGCGATTCTTGATATTCCTTTAAAAAGGCTTAATTGTGCAAGCGCAGGGCATAATCCGCCGGTACTTTTTCATAAAGAAATGACCAGCTGGATCAAGCTGGATGGATTGGCGCTGGGTGTTGATAAGGGGCCGATATTTAATAAAACACTTAAAGAAAACACGATTCAGCTCACCCCGGGCGATATTTTCCTTATGTATACTGACGGGGTATCTGAAGCAATGAATTTAAAAAGCGAAGAATTTGGTGAAAATCGTTTGGCGAGCATAGTCCGCCGGGCAGGTTCTCTGCCGCTTGCGGAATGTTTAAAATTAGTGCAAAAAGAGATTGAACAGTTTGTAGGGAATGTGCCGCAAAGCGATGATATAACCATAGTTGGTTTAAAAGTGCGGTAATCAGACATTAGGAGAGCAGAAGTTTTTTAGCAGAAATAGTATAGCCTTTTGATTAATAAAAAAGTATAATAAATAATAATATTTGACTTTAAATAAGGAGGATGCAAATATGGGAACGCTGGATATTACCAAGGAAACTAAATTGTCCGGTCCGAATGAGATCGCTATTATTAATATTACCGGATCCTTAGATGCGCATACCGCGCCTCAGATGGATGAGATTTTATCCGAACTGGTGCATAATAAAAAAAATAAATTATTAGTTAATTTTATTCATCTTGAATATATCAGCAGTGCAGGTATGGGGTTATTCGTCGGATGGATTGATACCATCCGCGATCAGGGCGGAGATATCCATATGATACAATTAAAACCAAATGTGATGAAAGTATTCCAGATCCTTGGTTTTGACAAAATATTTAAGATATTTAAAAATGAAAAAGATGCAATAGATGCATTTCTGTAGAAAATTAACGCTGTACAAAATAAATTGTAATCTTTGAGCAACCTGATACATGAAAATAAAATTATTCCAGCTTATTAGAGAAATGATAAAATTGATGTCAGGAACTATTCTCCTGATTGTCGGTTATATATGTGTTCGAGCACTATATACGGATAAATTAGATGCTATTTTTGGGGGTGCGGTATGGGCGGTAGATGGGGTGGTGCTGTTCCTGTTAATATGGAATGTTATTGTATTGTATTTGTTTTTAGCAAAACCATTGATGAGCCTGTCCGATTATTTTGGGGTGGTATGGCATCAGGGGGTGCGGGATTTTCCCTTTCCGCAAGAAAATAAAGATTTGTTTGTAAGCTTGTGCAACTCAATCCAGCGGGAGATGGATAAAAGCAGGGTAGAACTGCAATCGTACAGCCAGCAGGTCTCGCTTCGTGCAACACTTATCCGTGAATTACGGCAGGAATATGAGAAAAAAGTATTTGATTTGTTTACCTTGTTCGATGTTGCCCGGGAATTAAATTCAACCTTGAATGAGAAAAAGATATCACAGACCATGCTCTTAACCTGCATGGGGCAGATGGGCGTTAGATCAGCAATCATTTTTCAATTGGAAGAATTTATAAATTTTAAACTCTTAATCAAGGATTTCAGGGGTATTGATCTTAGTGAGACTAAGAATCTGCAGTTTGATATAGGTGAAGATCTTATGAAATATTTTCTTCAGACGGGGAAAGGGGTCTTGATCAAGCAGATTCAGAATAAATTTAAAGATAATGCAGATTATCAAAAGTTTGTCTCGTTAAATACATCGCTGTTTATCCCATTTATAGATAAGAAAGAAATTCGGTATGCACTTGCGGTAGGCCCCAAAGTCTCCGGAGAATCATTTACCACTGATCAGATTGAATTCTTATCAATTTTAACTAATCTGGGAAGTTTAGCCCTTGAGAATGCTAAATTATATACGATGGCAACGACGGATGGACTAACGAAATTGTTTATACAGCGTTATTTTGTTCTCAAGGCTGAAGAAGAAATTAAACGGTCCAAACGGTATTCGCAGCCGCATTGTATGCTGATGATTGATGTTGATAATTTTAAGAATATTAACGATACGTACGGCCATCTGGAGGGAAATAAAATCTTGAAAGGAATCGCTGATATTCTTATGAAGGGTACACGGGACAGCGACATTGTTGCCCGATACGGCGGGGAAGAGTTTGCGGTCCTGATGCCGATGACTGAAAAAACTGCAGGATATATTGTTGCCGAGAGGATCAGGAAAATGGTTGAGCAGAAAGAATTTATCATACGGGATAACCCGGTTCATGTAACGATAAGTATCGGCGAAGCAGGTTATCCGATGGATGGAGAGACGGTCGAGAATATTCTTGATTATGCCGATACCATGCTGTATAAAGCAAAAACGACCGGAAGAAACAGGGTGGTTGTTGAAAAATGAGTGCACCGGATGTTAATAAACGAATTGATCAGTTGATTTCTGAAGGATCCGCCGGATC
>JBDRMW010000106.1:0-9901 GCA_043811735.1 bacterium | reverse complement strand
GGGGTTATTCCGCTCATAATAGTTACATGAAAATATTAAGAATAGAATTCATCCCCCGCTGCAATTTTTTTATAAAAAAACCGCAGAGCGGGGTTTACTTTTTCGACGATTTATTATATCATTTTTTTAGCAGTCTGTAATCAGTATTGGGGGAAAAATGTCAGGCCATTCACGATGGGCGGGTATTAAGCATAAAAAAGCCGTAATCGATAAAAAAAGAGGAAAAATATTCACCAAAATTATTCGCGAAATAACCATCGCTGCTAAAGCGGGCGGAGGAAATGCTGATCATAATCCCCGGCTGCGCGCCGCTATAGATTCAGCTAAAGCCGTTAATATGCCTTCAGATAATATAAAAAAGGCTATTCAGCGGGGAACCGGAGAGCTTCCCGGTGTGGTCTTTGAAGAATTGCAGTATGAAGGCTACGGTCCGGGCGGCGTTGCAGTTATGTGTGACGTAACAACTGATAATAAGAATAGAACGGCCAGTGAAATACGGCGCTTATTTTCAACGAATAACGGCAGTATGGGTGAAAATGGATGTGTGAGCTGGATGTTTAAGCAAAAAGGAAATATTACGATATTGAAAAAAGATGCACAGGAAGATAAACTGATGAGCCTGGTGCTTGATGCAGGCGCTGAAGATATGCAGACAGATGAAGATGTATATGAGATTGTTACTGATCCGGTGGATTTTGAAAAGATTAAAGAGATGATTATTAAAAGCAATATTAGTATAGAAAGCAGTGAGATAACGATGCTTCCTCAAACATATATCAGCTTATCCGGCAAAGAAGCTGAACAGATGATCCGGCTTATGGAAGCATTGGAAGATTCAGATGATATTAGGAATGTATATGCAAATTTTGAGATAGCGCCCGATGAGCTGCCGATATGATTATTTTAGGCATTGATCCCGGTCTCTCAATTACCGGATGGGGAATTATTCAAAAAATAGATGCTATGCATTATACCGTCATTGATCAGGGGGCGGTTTATACCACTGCTCATACCGGTATAGCTGAGCGTATAAAAATAATTTATGATTCAATCCTGGATCTTATAAAGAATCATGCGCCGGATATTATGGCCATAGAGAAACTCTTTTTTATGAAAAATACAAGTGCCCGGTTAGGAGTCGGACAGGCACGGGGGGTTGTTTTGTTGGCAGCAGAACAGAGGAATATTCCGATATATGAATATGCTCCCAAAGAAGTTAAATTAGCTATAACCGGATACGGAAGTGCGGGTAAAGATCAGTTATCGCATATGGTAAAAACATTATTGCGCCTGCCGCAGGTGCCCAAACCGGATGATGTGGCTGATGCGCTTGCAGTTGCATTGTGCCATGCTAATTCATATGCGATACGGGATCTGCAGGGAGTACGGAAATGATATATTCAATTACCGGTCTGCTTGAATTAAAAGAGATCGGACGGGTTGTTGTGAATGCATACGGCATTGGATATGAGCTCTTCATCCCCTTATGTGTATATGAGGATCTGCCCGCGGTTAATAGGGAAGTTAAAATGTTAACGATGGAATCAGTCAGTATGTACGGAGGCGGGACGACATTATATGGATTTTTAACCGAAGATCAAAAAAATATCTATACGGCTATTAAGGATTTTGTCCCGTCTACGGGAGCAAAAAAAGCATTGGATTATCTTGATAAAGCAAGTAAATCATTGCCTGATTTTAAACGTGCTATTTTAGAAAACGATCCGTTACCGTTAGTCGGAATCTTAGGGTTCTCAAAGAAGGCTGCTGAGAAAATTGTAACGAATCTCAAAGACCGGATTGATAAAATTCATGTTTCCGGAAATGAGAAATGGAGCACCACAAAATTATCAGGCGTTACTGAGGAGGCGGTTGCCGCTCTTGTTGCATTGGGATATCGCCGGAATGAAGCGCTGGAAATGGTTAATTCAGTGGAAAGATCGCAGACAGTCGAACAGATTATACAGAATTCATTGAAAAAAGTTTCTTCAAAATAAGCGGAGAAGATATGAAAAAAGAAGAAATCGGCAATAAACTTCTCTTGCCTGAGAAGCAGGGACCGGATGAAAAAATTGAACAAAATCTCCGCCCGCACGCACTGCATGATTTTGTAGGGCAGGATAGATTGAAAGAAAATCTCGATGTTTTTCTTACCGCGGCGAAAATGAGAAAAGAACCGCTGGACCATTGTTTATTCTACGGTCCGCCGGGCCTTGGAAAAACAACTCTTTCACATATTATTTCTTATGAAATGGGCGTAAATATCAGAAGCACTTCAGGGCCGATCTTAGAGCGCGTTGGAGATCTGGCAGCGATTTTAACTAATTTATCCGAAGGAGATGTTTTTTTTATTGATGAAATCCACCGGTTGAATAGATTAGTTGAGGAAGCATTGTATCCGGTTATGGAGGATTTTGAATTAGATATCATCATCGGGCAGGGGCCGAGCGCTAAAACGATTAAACTCCCCGTACCCAGATTTACGCTTGTCGGTGCGACCACGCGTGCAGGGCTTTTAACAAGCCCCATGCGTGAACGATTCGGTATCGTCGGTCATCTTGAGTTTTATACGCATGATAATCTGGTGCAGATAATCAAACGCTCAAGCAGTATTCTTAACATTCCTATTGACCCTGCCGGATCCAATCAGATTGCACAGCGTTCACGAGGTACCCCGCGTATCGCAAACCGATTGCTCCGCCGTCTGCGCGATTTTGCTGAAGTTAAAGGCAGCGGAATTATTACCGGAGATATAGCGCGCCATGGGCTCGAATCACTTGATGTTGACGCCCAGGGGCTGGATGCGATGGATCGAAAAGTTTTAAAAGCAATTATTGAACGGTTTTCCGGCGGTCCGGTCGGCATTGAAAGTCTGGCTATCGCGGTCAGTGAAGAGGTAGATACATTAACCGATGTGTATGAACCGTTTTTAATAAAAGAAGGTTTTATGATGCGCACTCCCCGGGGGCGTACCGTTACAGAAAAAGCATTCAAGCTTTTCGGCATCAAACCCAAAAAATCTTTTAAAGATAATCTCGAAGGAGATCTTTTTTGAAAAAAAAGCTTTTGATCCATTATTGCTGCGGTCCCTGCGGTTTTAAATTCAAACAATATTTTAACGAAAATTATGAATTAATTGGATTTTGGTGTAATCCTAATATTCAGCCCATTGAGGAATATGAAAAGAGAAAAGATTCTTTTGTAAAGCTTCATAAAAAACAGTCAATAGCTTATATTGAAACATATCCTGAAAAATTCTCTCAATGGATTTATTCGGTTAAAAAAGCACTTAAAGATGGTGTTGACCGGTGTACGGCATGTTATACGATGCGTCTGCAAGAGGCATATCAAAAAATGATTGAGCTAAAACTTGATTTCTTTACTACGACACTGCTGGCAAGCCCGTACCAGAAGCATGATCTGATAAAGGAAATCGGCATAATGACCGGCGGTGCGCATTTTGTCTATAACGATTTCAGGACGAGCTACTATGCCGGAAGAAATACGGCGCGTGCTGAAGGATTTTATATTCAAAACTATTGCGGATGCCTCTTGAGTTTAGAAGAACGAAGAATCAATGATCGAAGTGTGCAGACATTAACTCTTAAAAAACAATAAAAAAACAGCTCATGCCTGACTTTTAAAAAAAAGCATTGATGCCATTCATGAAACATCGAATATACTTTACCCTGACTGCTCTGTTTATCTTGCTCAATGCCGGGCTTTTGCTTCCCGAAGAACCTGTCCTTAAAACTGTACGAATCGGCCTTTTTCAAAAGATTAAAGGCATTACCTTAAGCGGAACTGCGCGTATGCATGTTGTTGATGTTAAAACCATGAAAGAAGAGATTTTTGGCGGCGGAACTAATTATATGGTTTTTAATGATGCACAGAGCATAACCATCGGGAAGATTAAGTTCGGCAAAGAAATTAAAATAAATCCGCTCGATAACGGATTGGTGAAGATAAACGGGAGCAGGTATCGGGGAAAGATTATTATCCGCGTCTATGATGATTCACGCATAAAGGTTATTAATCAGCTTTTCTTGGAAGATTATCTAAACGGCATATTAGCATTAGAAATTTCTCCTAAATGGCCCTATGAAGCATTAAAGACGCAGGCGGTAATATCGCGGACATATGCATTAAAAAATATGACCCGGCATGAAAAAGAAGGATTTAATCTTTGCGCGTTATCTCACTGCCAGGTATACGGCGGGGTAGATGGAGAATCCGCATTGATTAAGCAAGCGGTCTTGGAAACAAAAGGTATGGTCCTTCAATACCGCGGCAACCTGGCGCAGACCGTGTTCTTTTCAACATGCGGAGGCCATACTGAACAGGTTGATCATATCTGGAAATGGAATTCGGTTCCCGAATATTTAAAAGGCCGGAGTTGCACCTATTGCACCCAATCTGCGCGTTACCGTTGGACCGAGTTTGCGCCCCATAAACATCTTCTGGCAGCACTTCAGATGTTTGGCATCGAAAAACCGATTAAATCAATAAAAGTTGCATCCAGATATGCATCAGGAAGAGCAGCATATATAATGATCAGGCATGGAGGAAAAACGCAAAAAATTAAGGCACACAAATTCCGCATGGCGGCAGGCCCTAATATTATACGCAGTACGAATATACAATCAATTACACGTTCCAAAATAGGATTTACTTTTACGGGCAAGGGATTCGGGCACGGCGTTGGATTATGCCAATGGGGCGCCAAAGGCATGGCGGAAAAAGGAAAAACATATGAAGAAATCCTGAAATATTATTATCCCGGCACACAAATTAAAAAAATCTACTAACAAAAAGCATTCCGAATTGTTTAAATAAATTCCTTGTAAAATAATGTAAATTTCTTTACAATAACTCATTGCATAAGTTTATATGTAAATATTAAAAGGAATTTGCATGCTTTTAAAAGAAATTGAGTTTAATGTCCCTAAAGATTTGATTGCTCAGCAGGCTCTTCTTAAGAGAGATCAGGCGAGATTATTGGTATGTGATCGACAAACAGGAGAGGTAAAGGCACATGTGCTTTTTAAAGATATAGTAAAATACATTAAACCTGGTGATTGTTTAGTAATTAACAACACGCGAGTTATGCCGGCACGGATTTTTGGAAATAAGTCTACCGGAGGAAAAGTCGAAGTTTTACTTGTTAGATCGCTGAGTAATGCACGGTGGGAATGCCTGCTTAAACCGAGATTGCCAGCAGGTTCTTTGATTTATTTTTCTGATAATCTGATTGGTGAGATCACTCATAAGAATGAGTTTGGAAGATATGAAGTTACCTGGAACAGCGGGAAGAAGTTAACTGATCATATAGCCTGGTATGGTGTTATGCCGCTGCCTCCTTATATTAAAAGAAATAACATAACCAATCAGGTTAAAAAAAATGATTTAAAAATGTATCAGACGGTATATGCAAAACATCCTGGTTCGATAGCAGCGCCGACCGCCGGCCTTCATTTTACCAGCCAATTATTAACATCTATTAAATCAAAAGGTGTCAAGATTGTTGAAATTATGCTTCATGTCGGCGTAGGGACATTTAAAAAGATTACATCGTCTGATATTAATGAGCATGTGATGGATGCAGAATATTATAATATATCTGATAAGTCAGCAGAAGAGATTAACCATACGCGCCAAAACCACGGAAGGATAATTGCGGTCGGCACCACAACGGTCAGAGCGCTGGAGTCAGCGGTAAATTCATCAGGAATACTTTCTGGAGGGGACGGTTGGACAGATATTTTTATTAAGCCCGGTTTTCAATTTAACGTTATCGATGGAATGATTACTAATTTTCATCTGCCCCAACATTCACCTTTTGTTATGACTGCGGCAGTAATAGGTTTGAGGGAATTAAAACGAATATATAAGGAAGCGATACAGAGGAAATATAGGTTTTATTCTTACGGGGATGCGATGTTGATCATATAGTTTCAAGCGCAAAACGAAGAAGCGTAAAACTTAAAGCGCAAAACGAAAAGCTAAGGAAAAAACCACTATGAGAAAAACCGAAAGGCCGTGAATTGGTTTTGCGCTTTTTGCTTTTTAGCTTTGCGTTTTTAGCTCTTAAAGTTATGTTTAAAATTATTTCCAAATCAAAAGAAAATAAAGCCCGCATCGGGGTCTTGTCAACTGCCCATGGTGAGATTGAAACGCCGGTTTTTATGCCTGTCGGGACTCAAGCCTCGGTTAAAACATTATCTGTCGATGAGCTTCATAGACTTTCGGTTCCCATTATATTGGCGAATACCTATCATCTATATCTGCGTCCCGGGACAGAGATAATATCGCATGCAGGAGGCTTGCATAAATTTATGTTATGGGATAAACCGATCCTTACTGATTCGGGCGGTTATCAGGTCTTCAGTCTTGCTGATTTGCGTAAAATTACTGATGAAGGTGTTCAGTTTCAATCGCATATAGATGGTTCTCCGCATTTTTTTTATCCCGAGATGGTTATTGATGTGCAGAAAAAACTGGGCTCGGATATATCTATGGTATTAGATGAATGCCCGCCTTTCCCTTGTGAAAAAGATTATGCCCTTCTTTCTCTGCAGAGAACCCGCCGGTGGGCAGCGCAGTCTATAAAACATTGGAGAAAAATCTATGCGGGTTCACCAGATACAAATCAATTGTTTGGTATTATCCAGGGATCAAC
Source organism: bacterium (assembly GCA_043811735.1). Classification (GTDB taxonomy): domain Bacteria; phylum Elusimicrobiota; class JBDRMW01; order JBDRMW01; family JBDRMW01; genus JBDRMW01. Next base: position 3,222 of record JBDRMW010000106.1, on the reverse strand, counting down.
CTATACAGATTTAAGAAAACAAAGCGCCCGGATGACTCTTGACCTTGGGTTTGATGGATATGCGATCGGCGGTGTATCTGTAGGTGAACCTAAAGAGTTAATGCATGAAGCGGTTAATGCGGTTGTTTCTGAGATTCCGGATTCGTATCCGCGGTACTTAATGGGCATAGGTACACCGGAAGATATGTGGGATTTTGTTGCAGAAGGAATAGATATGTTTGACTGCGTTGTTCCCACCCGTAATGCACGAAAAGGCCAGGTATTTACATTTAAAGGCAAGTATAATGTACGTAACAACCCGTATAGGGATGATCATACGCCGATTGAATCGGCTTGTACCTGTTCTGCCTGTTCATTCGGTTATTCAAAAGCTTACATCAATCATCTTTTTAGAGCTAAAGAGATTCTCGGGCCCCGGTTAACTACTTTACATAATCTGCATTTTATGGTAAAATTGCTAGAATTAATTAGAATTTCCATCAAAAACAATACGTTTGATGCACATAAACGCGAATTTTTATCATATTGGAAATAAATTATGAAATACACTTTTACATATACATTTACTATTTTAATAATTATTTTTGGAACGATGAACGGTAACGCAAAAAAAAATAATATGGATAAAGATTTACTTCAAAAATCTTTAGTTGTCCTTCAGCAGATTACCCGTGAAGGAAACATTGAATCAAAAGCAAAAGCAGCCAGTGTGTGGGGATTGTTTAATAATGAATCTTCAAAGAAGATGCTGCATCAGCTTATGCAGGAAAAAAACCATGATATTGTTTCTGAATCTGCTTTGGCTTTATATACATTAGGAGATAAAACAGGAAAACAAGTGCTTGAGGATATATTAGAAGAAACAATAACAATTGATGAGCATGCAACTCAGATTCAAAAATTTAAATCGTACTCGCTTTTTAGATTCAGGAAAATATCAGCTGCCAGGGTTTTGGGTAAAATTGGTGATGCTGAATCATTTAGAATGATTAAAACGCTCAGGTCTGAAACCGGTGACGGTCAAATCCGCGACGGGTGCAGCATCGCGCTTGCTATGCTTGGGGATCCGGGTGAGCGCGTTATCTTTGAAAATGCGGTAAGCATTGATAAAACAACAGATCCGTCTCTTCGAAAGACTGCGGTAAAAGCTTTAGGGATTATAGGCAGCAGCGCAAGTATAGGCGTGTTAAAAAAAAGCTTAATCGATCCGGATCCGCAGGTTCGCGCAGAATCAGCTCATGCGCTCGGCGATATCGGTCTATTAGATACAGCTGTTTATTTAAGAAATCGTGCTGATGATGAAGATATCCGGGTAACCAGAGAAGTCATTCGGGCATTAGGAAAAATATTTGACCCGCAGAATTTACCGGTCATTGAACATGCCCTGGATAGTGATGACGGGGTCTTGAAGGTGATAGCTGCCGGATCCATTGGCCCGTATGGGTATACCAAAGGTTTAGAGTATATTGAAATAGCGCTTAAAGATAAGGATCGTGATGCACGGCTTCAAGCCGTTAAATCAATAGCTTTAATAAGTGATAAAAAACTATTAAAATTACTTGAACCAATGCTGGAAGATGCCGATGATCTTGTCCGCATGTATGCGGCTGAAACAATAATCAATAAATTGATCAATAAAAAACAGGGAGGATACAATGATTGATATCTTATGGGCAGCAGAAAATGCTGCGGGGCCTGCGGCTGGACCGCAGGGCGGTATTATGGGGCTTATGCCGTTTTTTGTTATTATTGGAATATTTTATTTTTTGCTTATCCGTCCTCAGCAGAAAAAAGCCAAAGAACATCAAAAAACATTAAGCGAGCTTAAACGTGGCGACCGCATTCTGACAAGCGGTGGTATTTACGGAGTAATCACGGCGCTGCGCGGGAAAATAATAGAGGTGAAAATAGCTGATGAAGTAAAAATTCAAGTATCCAGATCATCAATATCCGGGTTAGCGGAGGCCGATTCACCCAGCATTACTGAAGCAGAAATTGTAAATAAATAAACGATTATAAAAGGAAAACTGTATGAGTAAATTACGCGTTAAAATTATTTTGATCTTAAGCGTCATCGGCATTTCTTTCTTCTTTTTGTACCCGACCATTCAATGGTATATGCTTACGCCTCAAGAGCGTAAGACCAAAGAACGGGTTCGCGATAAAATGATTGAAAAAACGCTTAAATTAGGCCTTGATCTCCGAGGGGGATCACATCTGCTGCTTGAACTTGATGTTGATAAACTCGATGAGAAAACTGATGTAAAAGACGCCTTGGGCCGTGCGATTGAGATTATTCGAAATCGAGTTGACCAGTTTGGTGTGGCAGAGCCTAATATTGTGCGTCAGGGTGATTTATGGATTGCGGTCCAGCTTCCCGGCATAACCGATCCCGCACGCGCTAAAGAGCTTATCGGGAAAACCGCTTTGTTGGAGTTTCAGCTGGTAGGATCAGAGGAAGATTTTAGAAAAATAAATGAAAAGCGCATTGAGTTAGAAAAATCGTTTAAGGAATTATGGGATAATGACGGCAATCTTGATCCTCAGATTGCCGCACTTGTGCCTGATGATTCAGCTATTTTTCCCGGAAAAGATGACCAGTATTTTTTACTTAAATCATCCGTTTCATTAACCGGAGCAACGTTAATTGATGCAAAAGTTGCATTTGGGCAGGGGACGATGGGGGGATTCCCGCATGTTTCCCTTGAATTTAACAGTGAGGGTGCAAAGATATTTGCCCGGGTAACCGGTGATAATGTGGGTAAGAATTTAGCGATTGTATTAGACGGGGTTGTCCAATCAGCACCGGTTATCAGGTCGCGTATTCCCAACGGCCAGGCTATTATTGAAGGACAGTTTACCGGAGAAGAGGCAAAGCTCTTGGCAACCATCCTTAAAGCCGGAGCATTGCCCGCACCTGTTCGTGTTATTGAAGAGCGCACCGTCGGCCCGAGCTTAGGAGAGGATTCGATTAATGCGGGTATTAAATCAATTTTACTCGGCGGATTAGCTGTTCTTTTGTTTATGATATTTTATTACAAATTATCAGGTATCGTTGCTGATATAGCAATTGTCCTGGATCTTATTATTCTTGCCGGTGCAATGGCTTATTTCCATTTTACCTTAACTTTACCCGGTATAGCAGGTATTATTTTAACCGTGGGCATGGCAGTTGATGCAAATGTGCTTATATTTGAGAGAATTCGCGAAGAATTGTTTGCA
>JBDRMW010000105.1:0-22096 GCA_043811735.1 bacterium | reverse complement strand
TCTCCTTTTTTTTCTAAAAAATTTGGGGGTCTGGTTTTTAATTTTTTTAACATTAAAAAAAATATTAAAAAATTTTAACCCCACGTCCCCCAACAAGGAGGTTCAGATGAGGATTTCGGTGATTGGGGCGGGGAATGTGGGTGCTACACTGGCGATGCGTTGTGCGGAAAAGGAATTGGGGGATATTGTATTAGTAGACATTGTTGAAGGAATTCCGCAGGGTAAAGCACTTGATCTATTAGAATCAGCACCGATATCAGGATATAATATTTCTATTATTGGAACAAACAACTATCAAGATACCGCTGGCTCAGACGTCATTGTTATTACCTCAGGGATTCCCCGTAAACCGGGCATGAGCCGTGAAGATCTGGTAAAGACCAATACTGAAGTGGTTCGCAAAGTTACTAATGCGGTCTGTGAAAAATCTCCTGAGGCGATTCTTATCATTGTAACCAATCCATTAGATGTTATGGCATATGTTGCCTATCGGGCAAGTGCATTTCCTAAAGAGCGGGTGATAGGTATGGCAGGCATTCTTGATACAGCTCGTTTCAGGACATTTATAGCTGAAGAATTGTCAGTATCTCCTGTATCAGTACAAGCCTGTGTATTAGGCGGGCACGGGGATTCAATGGTTCCCTGCAGGAAATATGCTTCCGTTTCAGGTATTCCGGTTGAGAAGCTCATTCCACATAAAAGGTTTGAAGAACTTATTGAGCGTACTCGGAACGGCGGTGCTGAAATAGTAAAACTGCTTAAAACCGGCAGTGCTTTTTATGCGCCGTCGGCAGCAGCCTGCGAGATGGTTGAATCAATCATCAAAGACCAGAAAAAGATTCTGCCGTGCTCGGTATACTGTCAGGGTGAATACGGCATAAAAAACACATTTGCCGGGGTTCCGGTTAAGCTTGGTTCCCAGGGAGTAGAAAAGATAGTTGAGGTTGATCTTACATCAGAAGAGTCTGCGGCGCTTAAAAAATCAGCAGAAGTTGTATCACTTCTTTGTAAGGAAATCGGGTAGTATTATAAACGGGGAGTAGTTTTGTGTTAAATAGCCGCTGTCCCTATGTATTTATTTTCATTCTTTTTTGTGCGTATATTGTGCACGGGCATCAGTATGGGATGGACGGGAAGAATGAAGTTGTCGGGCTCCTTGAATCTGGGCGGATGCATGAAGTTGAACAGAGAATCAAGAATGAAGAAGATATTAATCCTCAAAACAAGGGGTATATTAATGAATTAAAATCTCACCTTGCTTTCTACCGGGGTGCATATGCTGAATCCGTTAATTACATGCACCAAGCTTCAATTGCCTCACCCCAGGATGAATCTCTTGCACACAGCCTTCTCTTTTATACAGTGATACAACAAAATGCGAATGATTTTATTCAACAAGAGACGGAGCATTTTGTTCTCAGGTTTAAAGGAAAAGATATAATCCTTGAATCATATATGGCTGAGGCGCTTGAACTGTCTTTTTCGGTCTTAACTGCGCTGTTTAAAACCATCCCGGAAGAAAAGATTGTGGTTGAAGTATATCCAAATAAGGAAGAGTTTTCTATTGCTTCCACCTTAACTGAGGAAACCCTCAAACGATCCGGTGCGATTGGCATCTGCAAGTTTCACCGGTTAATGATCTTATCACCCCGGGCGCTTCTTATGGGATACCGGTGGATGGATGCGCTTTCTCATGAGCTGATTCATCTGCTTATAAACCAGGTAAGCCGGTTTAATACACCCCTTTGGCTGCATGAAGGCATTGCCCGGTATTATGAGCTCACTTGGCGCTGTGATCAGGAGAATCCTTTGGATTATTTAACCAGCGGTACGAGAGCCCAGCTTATGGATGCGGTACATAATGATACTTTAATTCCTTTTAAACGCATGTCTCCCTCAATGGTTTATTTAAAAAATCAGGATGAGGTAAGCCTTGCATTTTCTGAAGTCTCTAATATGATTGAATATATATCTACGCAGTACCATAAAGATGCGCCTATTCAATTATTAGAGGGATTACAAATTAATGAGCAGAAAAATAATTTTAAAAAGATATTGGGCATTAGTGAAAAAGCATTGGAAAAGAAATGGAAAAAATATTTACAAAGCCTGCCGTATGAAGGCAATAAAGGTGCGATTGAAGAAACATATATTTTTGAAGAATCAATCGATGAGATTCAAAGTTTCGTTGGTGCGGATGTGCAGGGCAAAGTCCGGCTGGGGGATAAGTTCAGGAAAAGCGGCAGATACAATGTGGCTCTTATTCAATATAAGGAAGCGTTGGAAAAAGAACCTGAGAATCCGATTATATTAACTAAATATGCCCGCTGCTTGAGTCAGCTTAATAAAGGCGAAGAAGAAAATGAAGCACTTGAAAAAGCTATTAAAAGCAATCCAAACTATGTTACCAGCTATGTGCTGCTTGCCGGCTACCTATATAAGGCCGGGCTGGCAGAAGAAGCATTGAAATACTACAGGGAAGCAAATGCAATTAATCCATTTAATCCAATAATACACAAAAATATGGGAAAAATTTATCTTAAAATCAAAGATAATAAAGCAGCTCAAAAAGAATTGTCAGCTGCCGGCGTTCTGCTGCCGAATGATCCCGAAATAAAAAAACTGCTAACCGAGGCCTATCCGTAATTCCACCTCATCTTACTCCTCTCCCCGATGGGAGAGAAAAAAAACATATAATCTAAATTGTGCTTAAGATTAACGGTAAAAAGCTTAGGCAGCATTGGCCTGGTGTGTAACAAATAATTTACTTGACAAAACAGGAATTGCAGTTAAGATTATCTTAGGTAATGTACAGATACTAAGGAATATAAGGATAATTGCACAAGCTGTAATGTAACAAAATAAAATGTTGACAAATACAAGAACTCGATTAGACTTGTCATAGTATGCATAACGGAGAAGAAAAAAAACATGCCGGACCTGGTGATATGGTGATAAAAAACACCTTGCAAAAGTTAGAACATCCGTTATACTTATCTTACTATGCATGTATTCTAAAAAATATTAACCATACTTTAAGGAGGAGAACATGGAGTTTAAAAAGATTTTCAGCAGTGTCCTGACATTGTGTTTTTTAATGTCAGTAAGTCTCAGCAATGCAGCAACGTTGACGGTTACGGTTTTAGACGAGGCAGGTGCAGGGGTTTCTGGTGCTAAGGTTGTTGTAAACAAGCATAGCGATGGGAGTATGGTAACTCCATTTCCTACAACTAATGCCAGTGGTGTCGCTGAGATTACTTTGACCGACAATGAACATTATGGATTTAATGCAAACAAAGACGGCTATATGCCTTCCTGGTATGACGGTGCGTATATGGATTCTGACCAGAGCAGGACATTAACCATTTATGAGCCTCCACCCGGTACTGCTCAGGTAGACGTATTAGTAACACATGGGGATACGACATCAGAAACAGTCATTACATTTGTAAATGTAAAAAATCGACAGACAGGAGAATACATAAGTTATGGTTCAGGTGCAGATACTGACATGGCTGGAGCGGGGGATTATGGTGTAGGTGTCGATCGTATATCAGTGTATGCCATTCCGATCGATGCTGATAATAAATATGATATTGATGTCTGGTGCCAGACAACCGGGAAAGGATCAACTATTTCTGATTATGTAAATGAAAGCACAGAGAATTTTTCAATTGATCTTACTGGAGATTTTAACTATATGCCTACCAATCAGACCGGTTCAGGTGAAGAACTGGGTGATGTGGTGGTAAAAGGAAGAATTGTTAATTCAGCAGACAGTCAGCCTTTGTCTAATGTTGATGTAAGTATGTGGGGAAGTAACAGCAATTTCGTTGCCCGGTCGGATGATAATGGGATTTTTATGTTTTACAATAATCTTGATGGTGATCTGTTTGCTACGAATACCTATTATTTTAATTTTATGAGGAACGAGTTTAGGGGACAACAATGGGAATTTTATTATGATTATGTGGTGGGTAACTCAACCGAGACGGTAATAACCATGACTCCTGCAACCGGTAAAATCAAAGGTGTCGTATATATGGATGAGATTCTTGTTCCTAATGCCTGGGTCAGTGTCTGGTCTGATAATCAAAACGGTGTCTGGGAATCAGGCGATGATTGGGAAAAGCCAGGAATGGGATTTGGGAATGCACGGACCAGCGGCGGCGCATTTACCATGGAGGGGATTGCATCAGGCAGATATACTCTACAGGTATGGTCAGAGTTTAACAACCAGCCGGGAGAGTTTAACCGCGGTGCTGATCTTGAAAGCACAACGGATGATTTAATCATTCAGGTTGATGAGACCGGTGCAACGACCAATGACAGCGGCGGTGACAATGGAATATATGCAACGGTATTAAATGTTTCAAATGAAGCTGTTGCAGCAGCAGCTTACTATGCTGATGTTGACAGCGATGGTATCAAAGAGATTATTGTAAATATGATTTCATCTGCAAACGGGGAAAATACGATTACAGGTACCGTATCCTTTTTAGATAACACACCGCCTGAGCTTGATGATGTGATGATTATTGCGCGGGCTGATTGCAGCAGTGACAGCAGTCAAGGGCCGCCAAATGCTAAGTTTACTACCCTGGGTGCAAGCGCGCAAACAGTTACGGGTGAGTATCCTTTTACCATATCAAATGTTCCTGATGATACATATAGGATACGAGTTATCGCGCCTAACTTCGGGATGAAGTTTGATGACGGTAATCGGGATAATGAAAATATTACACTTGCCGGCGGCGCAACAAAAACAATTGCTTTTACCATGGCGCCTGCAGGCAGTGTCAATGTAAAACTGATGAAACCTGACGGATCGATTTTTAGGCGTGTTCAAGGACAATACGGTAATGATGGTGCAAGCGCAAATGTCAATGCAGACAGCTGGGGTTCAGGGAGCTGGGGATGGGGCGAAGTTGATGACGGCGGGAATTGCCTTATTTCAGGGCTTCTTCCAGGAAAATATTCATTGCGCACCAACGGATGGGGCAGTGCATATGAATATGCAACCGCACGGAAAAATGATGTGATTGTAACTGCTGGTGCAACAACCAATGTTACCATACCTTTAAAAGAAGGCAGTTTAATCAATCCGGTTTTATCCGAAACATTGCCGCAGGAAATTCTGGATATGCTTGCACAGGATGACGGCGGCGGTGAAGAAGGCGGGGATCGTGCTCATATGCAGCTGGTATATACACCTGCTGATGTGATTATTAATTTGAAGAATTTTGAAGAGTATTTCGGCGATCATGAAGGTGCACCTTCAATCTATTGGTGGAACGGTGCTTTTGAAACGATCAGGCTTGAACCGGGCAGATATAATTTCTACATGCATCTGGGTGCCGAGCAGGAATCCACCAGTCATTTTTACCGGACCATCATAGGTAAAGCGCTGGATGTGGAAGTTGCCGCTGATAAGATGATTAATGATTATTATCCGCATTGGGCACGGGAAGGCGATCCAGCCTGGAAAGTTCAGAATATTACGGTAGATGTATCTATCGGAGCTGGTACCTTGTCGGGTAATTATGTCGGTGTCAATACGATACGGGAAGCAGACCAAAAGATTATTGAGAAAAACTTTGATAATTTCATGGATTTTGTACCAAAAGTTATTCTTCAAAAAGGCACGGATTTCTTAGGCTGGGCTATGTGCGTGCCGAATCCTGAAAGAATGGCAGATCTTGACAAAGTTCCTGATTCAGAAATTGGCAGTAAAATAGGTACTGATTTTGGCAGCCTGGTCTATGGTGTCCATTATCTTACTGAGCAAGATGGTGTTAAAGCACTGGTCACTACACCTAATTATCCCGCTAACTATAAGACCGTCAATATTACCGGGACCTGGGATATTGATATGGATAAAGATGTCGGTGCCGGTGCAACATTGGTCGGATATGTCCGATCCGGAGAAACAGCTATTGCTGATGCAACGGTTAATATAAAGGGAAGACTGCTTGACCGCAGTGTTATAACCGAGGCTGACGGCTCGTACCTTATTCCCGGCCTTGCGCCCGGCGTATACCGCATGCTGGTGACAGCAGAAGGCTATGCACTTGATGCAGAAAAAGTTGCCATACATGCGCAAAAAAATACGATCGTTAATTTTAATCTGACCGCATGCACGGGCAGTATTTCAGGGACAGTGTTTGCACGGAAATTCCCGTTTCCATTAACAAGTGCCGGTGACAAAGTCGTTGCTTTTGATGATACGGCAAACGGAGAAAATCCCGAGAAAGAACTGGCATTGTATGAAACAATCACTGAATCTGATGGTTCATATACGATCAAACCGTGTATTGCAGGCCATACATATAAAGTATACCTCGTGGTTCCTGGAAAAGCAGTGGTGCCGTATAATCCTTCACCATTAATCCCCGCTGATGAATCAGCTGTTACGGGGAAAGATTTCGTCTATGAAAATAAACAGATGGAATTAGGCCTTATCGCCTATCCGAATAGTAACGGAACGGTCTCTGTTGAAGGTAAAAGCCCGGGTGAGTTGACTGAGAAAAGCGCAACATATAATGAAGGCAGTGAATACGGGGCAGGAACCGTTTACTCTGTCGACGAATCAACAGTTAAAGAAATAGGAGATAACCGCTGGTTGTTTCCGTTGCCTGTAGATAACACCAGGTTTTATACTATCCGCTTTACATTAGGTAAAGGAGCGCAGACGCATACTATTGATTTTGTGTATGATCCGAACAAACTTTCTGCAAAAGAGGAAGATATTGATGATGATGCGGTGACTAACGGTGAATTCCTTTTGAATCCTGACGGCGGTGATCCTTCGGGGCTTTATTTCAGCGCTGGTTCCATAACGCTTGATCCGGACAGCGATGCGCCGCAGTGTTCAATGGAACGTGAAGATAATGCAAGTTCAACAGAAGCAGGTTATATGCCGCTTGATCAGCAGGGCGGCGATGTCTACCGCGTTGATCTGACCATGAATGGATCCGAACAGAATGACAGTAAAACCATGACACTTACCATCGGGTATGATCCTGATCTCATTGGAGAAAATCCAGTGGGAATTGTTCAGTGGGACGAAGCTTCTCAATCCTGGATTCGGGTAGTTGGTAATGTGATGGTTGATCCGATGTCTAATACCTGCTCAATCGAAGTTGACTCAATTGAAAATGCAGCTCTTTCAAGCCAGGGTTTAGCACCGAAGAAAATATCACGCGCTTCATTCAACGGCAAAGAATACGTATTGTCAAAACGTGCATCATCAACATCGAATCAAGCAGGTATATTTATGGCTGTTAAATCCGATCAGGGTGCGGCGTATACCGGATCAGACCTCTGGGTATTCAATGTACCGAATCCGTTTAATCTTAAAGAAAAAGATGTCAGGACGGATAAAGGCAGCAGTGCTCAAATAAGCGGTGTTAAAGGAACGCTGATACGTTTTGCGGTGCCGCCGGGTTTAGGCGATGATATAGACGCTCGTTTCAGGATTTACAATATTGCCGGCGAGCTGGTGAGAGAACTTAAAGCAAAAGATATAATTACCGGCGGTGTGGATGCCGGATATTATTATTACATTGAATGGGACGGCAAAAACGGTGACGGCAAAGACTGCGCAAGCGGAGTGTATTTCTGTTATGCTGAAGTTGGGCATAAAAAGAAAGTTATTAAGATGGCGCTGATTAAATAGTGTCAGAGTGTCATGGTGTCAAAAGGCGACGTCAACGGCAACGGTAAAGTTAGGAAGAAAGGATCAAAAGCACACGGGCAGAAGTCAATGAGATCAGGTAAAATTAAAATAAAAAAAGAAATTTTTTAAGGAGGGAAAAATGTTGAAAAGCGTGAAAGTAACAGCAGCGGTTTTGTCTCTGGTTGGATTCGTCGCAGGAGTATCTTTGGCTGGCGGAGTGGGAACGACCGGTGCGCAGTTTTTAAAAATCGGCATCGGCGCGCGTCCGGTTGGTATGGGATATGCATATTCTGCGGTGGCTGATGATTTGAATGCCCTATATTACAACCCGGCCGGCCTTGCCAATCAAAAAGACCGTCAGGCTACTGCTTCGTACCTTAGTTACTGGCAGGATGTGAGTATCGGCTTTTTAGCATATTCACAACAGTTATTTAAAGGTACGTTCGGTGTTGGATTAAGTTATCTTTCCATCGGCGGCATTGAAAAACGCAGTTTATCATTTGTTAATGATACTAATAATGCAGCCGGAGATGATCTGCCTGAAGGTAAGTTTGGTGCAAGCGATGCAGCATTGTATCTTTCCTATGCAAACAAAGAATTATTGGGCCAATTTGTTGAAGGATTAGATGTTGGGGCAAGTATTAAAGCATTGCATCAGGAGATTGATGATGAATCAGCCAATACGCCGGCATTAGACTTAGCTGCTTTGTACCAGACACCCATTACAAACTTAAATGCAAGTTTAGGTGTGTTTAATATCGGGCCTGAAGTCAAATTCGTTGATGAAGGCGATCCTCTGCCGATGATGGTTCGGCTGGGTGTTTCGTACCGGATGTTTAACAATAAGCTTTTACTGGTTGCTGATGCTGATGAATATTTTATTGATGAGCGGTTTTACGGTAAAGCAGGTGCTGAGTATAAACTTATCGAGGTTTTAAGTCTGCGTGCAGGATATCAGATGGGTATGGATTCAGAGTTAGGCGGCATGGCCGGACTTGGCACCGGGATTGGATTTAACATATGGAATATCCAGACTGATTATGCGTTTGCCCCGTTTGGTGAACTGGGTGATACGCACCGGATAAGCATTTCAACGAAGTTTTAATATATAGTAAGAGCCGGGAATCATTGTAAAAATTAATTTATACGAATAATTGAGAAATTGTTATGGGAGATTCTTATTTCCTTCTCGCATTAATACGTCTTTTTTTTAGATGGCCGCAGTGAGGTTTTCTTAACTGTCTTTTTAAATCATACCATTTTTGTGTTTATTCCTTCGTTTGTTGAATGTTGTCTTCGAATACCGGAAATTTTCAAATCACGGTCAAATTCATTTCCTGTTTTAAAAAATTATCCAATCAAATCCAAACTACCTTTTTTATTGTAAGAAACAATCATTTTTGCTAAAATTCTTATTTTATATGGAAGAAATAGGAATTGTCATTGATACTTCAGGAAATACTGCTCAGGTTGAGCTTGAGCGGAACAGGCAGTGCAAGCAATGCGGCATGTGCATTCCCTCTGCAGCAGGGCAGATGCTTCTGATCGATGTGATCAATCCATTACAGGCAAAAAAAGGGGATAAGGTTCGGCTTGCTTTGCAGGGGGGTAATATTATAACCGCATCATTGATCGTCTATGGAATACCCCTGTTAGGAATAGTGTGCGGAAGTATTGCAGGCACATTAATCTTAAAACATGCTGCATCCCCATATAAATTCCTGCCTGCGCTGGGTGCCGGGATAGGCTTGTGCGGCGGTTTTGTAGCAGGATTTATCTGTGATCAGGCGGCTAAAAAATCCGGTAAATATAAACCGCAGATTATAGAGATTATTTTATGAAAATATTTACATTTAAAGGCGGCATTCATCCTGAAACGCATAAGAAACAGACTTCTTCACTGCCGATAGTTAAAATGCCTCCGCCGAAATCTGTCATCTTACCTCTTGCCCAGCATACCGGTGAGCCCTGTGCAGCGAAGGTGAAAAAAGGGGATAACGTTTTAGTGGGCCAAAAAATAGGCGATGCTGATTCGTTTATTACCGCTTCCTTGCATGCGACTGTTTCAGGGGCCGTTAAAGATATTAAAGCTTTTATTGATCCTATGGGAAGAAAACTGCCCGGTATCATGATTGAATCCGACGGGGAGGATTCGTGGGACCCATCAATTTCTCAAACTTCTAAAACGCTTCCCGCAGATGAAATTACCGGGCGTGTGCGTGCCTGCGGTATCGTTGGATTGGGCGGTGCGGCATTCCCTACGCATGTAAAACTTTCGCCTTTGAAAGATAAAAAAATTGACACCTTAATTATTAATGCGGTTGAATGTGAGCCGTATCTTACCGGTGACCACCGGCTTATGATCGAGTATCCGCAGGAAATCCTTAAAGGAATAGAATACATCAGTTCTGCAATTAAGGCAGATCGTGTTATTATTGGTATTGAAGATAATAAGCCGGATGCCGTTGAGCTGATGAGTACGGCTGCTCAACACCAGGCTGATATCCAGGTAGTTGCTTTACGTACCAAATATCCGCAAGGATCTGAAAAGCAATTAGTTGAAGCCTTAACTAAAAGACAGATCCCCAGCGGTAAACTTCCTGCTGATGCGGGTGTTGCAGTGCAGAATGTGAGCACCGCATATGCGGTATATGAAGCTGTTGAGTATAATAAACCATTGATCGAACGAGTAGTAACCGTAACCGGCCCCAATATTAAGCATCCGTCTAATCTTAGAGTGCGATTTGGCACCTCTTTCAAAGATATTATTGAGTTCTGCGGGGGCCCAAATGAAGAAATCGGCCAGCTTATTATGGGTGGTCCTATGATGGGGATAGCGGTGCCTACTGATGAAGTCCCGGTTATAAAAGGTACGAGCGGTATTTTGGTTTTACGTGAAAAAGACGTTAAACCGTGTAATTCATATGCATGTATAAGATGCGGGAAATGTCTGGATGCGTGTCCTATGGGTCTTGCACCTGAATATTTTGTTGATCCGTCATTATCTAGAAATATTGATACCAAAGTAGAAAATCAGATTTTAAATTGTATGGAATGCGGTTCATGCGCATATGTCTGCCCCGCACGCCGGCCGCTTGTGCAATGGATTAAAATAGCCAAAGCAGAAATAAAAAAAAACCAAATGCGAAATACGAAATATTAAATACGAAAAAAGCGAAAAACGAATAACGATCTGTTTATGGAAAAATCATTTACTGTTTCAATTGCACCGCATGTCGTAGCAGAAAAAGATACTCAGTCGATCATGAGGGATGTATATATCGCCCTCATCCCTGCCCTGGCAGCATCAATCTATTTTTTTGGGATACGTGCATTGCTGGTCACACTTGTTTCGGTTATCACGTGCGTAAGCAGTGAATATATATGCCGAAAAATGATGAAACGCGGGATCACGATTTTTGACGGCAGTGCGATAGTGACCGGCGTCTTGTTTGCTTTTTGTCTGCCGCCGGCGATACCCTATTGGACGGTTGTTATCGGTGCATCTTTAAGCATTGTTGTCGGCAAAGAAATATTCGGGGGTATCGGGCATAATCCGTTTAATCCCGCATTAGTCGGACGGGCCATTCTTCTGGCAAGCTGGCCGGTTCAAATGACGGTATGGTCAAAACCGATTAATCATGCAGGATTGCAGTTTAATGCGGTAACTGCTGCAACCCCTTTAGCCGGGTTGGGTAACGGCATTTTTTCAGCATCTAATATGGATCTGCTGTTAGGCCGGGTTTCAGGATCTTTGGGAGAAACATCAGTTATTGCTCTTGTAATCGGTGCAGTATATTTGATGTTACGCAGGGTAATAGGCTGGCGTATTCCGGTTAGTTTTATCGGAACCGTGGCGGTATTAAGCTGGTTTTTAAGCAGTAATGTATTATATCATCTGTTCTCCGGCGGTCTTATGCTGGGTGCATTATTTATGGCAACCGATTATGTGACCTCACCTATTACACGGAAGGGAAAGATTATTTTTGGCATTGGCTGCGGGATATTGACTGTTTTGATACGTTTGTACGGAGGATTCCCTGAAGGTGTCTGTTATGCTATTCTTTTAATGAATGCAGGAACACCTTTAATAGAAAGATATACGCAAGGCAGGATCTATGGGCAGTAAGGGTATTACACCCTCACTTCCTCCCTCTCTCTGAAAGAAAGAGGGTGAAAAATGGACAGTAATACATGAAACATATTTTGGATTTAAGCCTTAAGTTAATGATTGTTTGTTTAGCTGCTTCTGCGGGGCTTGCGTCTGTTTATAAACTAACTGCAGAGCGCATAAAGCTGAATGCTCGAAAAGAAGTTGAACGGAATCTTTTCATGGTACTTCCCGGATCGAATCGTTTTGAGCAGAAAGAAAATAAGTTTGAAGGTTTTGCTGATGATCAACAAATCGGGACCGCAGTTGAATTAGCACCCAAAGGCTATGGCGGAAAAATAAAGATGTTAGCAGGAATAGATCGTAATGGTACGTTGATTGCTATTGCAATTCTTTCGCATACAGAAACTCCTGGTTTGGGGAAGAACATAGAAATGGAATCGTTCAAACGGCAGTTTAAAGGAAAAAGCCATAAAGGAATGTTTTTAAAAAAGGATTCTCCGCAAGGGGAGGTTGATGCGATTACGGCGGCAACTATTTCATCGCGTGCGGTAACTGATGCGGTTCGCAAAGCATTGCAGAAATTTAACAGGGAGAATAAATTTTGAATCTGTGGAATGATTTTTCAAAAGGTATATTACGGGAAAATCCGGTATTGCGCCTTATGATCGGCCTTTGTCCGGTTTTGGCTGTATCTACCAGCGCATTTGATGCGCTTGGTATGGGAATTGCGACGAGTTTTGTCTTAATATCATCTAATCTAACGGTCTCTGTATTTAGAAAATTTATTCCGAATCAAATCAGGATCCCTATTTTTATTGTGCTTATCTCAACTTTTGTTACCATGGTCGATTACCTTATGAAAGCATATACCCCTGAACTTTCAAAATCATTGGGAGTATTCATCCCGCTCATTGTAGTTAACTGCATTATTTTAGGGCGCGCTGAAGCATTCGCGTATAAAAATTCAGTCTTATCTTCACTCGTTGATGCAATAGGCATGGGGCTTGGATTCATATGTGCTATTGTTGCATTAGGATCAATCAGAGAAGTTTTAGGAAATGGAACGATTTTCGGGGTTTTACTTTTTGGCAGAAATTATCAGCCGTTTTTGCTGATGATTCTTCCGCCGGGCGCATTTTTAGTTATCGGCTTTCTTATGGCGGGGCTTAATAAAATATCTAGAAGAAAATTATGAATTACAAGTTATAAATTATGAATGACATTAAAATTCAAAACCTTAGCTATGATTTTTCTCTGGATATTATTAAGTTAGTTCGTTTAATTCCGAAAGATACAGCTGGTTATATTTTAGGGAGACAATTGATTAGATCTGGAACTTCAATCGGTGCAAATATTGAAGAAGGGCAGGGTGCTGGAAGCAAGAAAGATTTTATATTTAAAATGAATATTGCAAAAAAAGAAGCACGTGAAACAAAATATTGGTTAAGATTAATTGCTGATTCTTCTATAGTTGATAAAAATAAAATGGCTCACATAATTAAAGAGTGTAGTTCAATAATAAATATTTTGACAGCAATTGTAAAAACATCAACTGCTAACTCATGAGTAAGCTGCAAGATAATTATAAAAAATAGATTATAAATTATGAATGACATTAAAATTCAAAACCTTAGTGTTTTTAATTCATAATTTATAATTTATAACTTATAATTTATAATTTCCGAAGGAGGTTGTGTGGAATTATTTTTAATATTTTTTGCGGCAATGCTGGTCAACAATATTATTCTTATCCGGTTTTTAGGATTATGCCCGTTTTTTGGGGTATCGAATAAGATTGAAACATCTATTTCAATGGGTTTGGCCGTTATATTTGTGATGACGCTGGCTGTTTCAGTCAGCTGGACTATATATCATCTGATATTGGTTCCTTTAGACTTAATATTTCTGCGGACCGCATTTTTTATTCTTATTATTGCTTCACTGGTTCAGCTTGTTGAGATGTTTTTGAAGAAAACTTCACCTACATTATACCGGGCGCTGGGGATATACCTGCCGCTGATCACTACGAACTGCGGGATTCTGGCTGTTGCATTTTTAAATATTGATTTTGAATATTCATTTTTAGAGGGAGTGATTTTTGCGCTCGGTGCTTCAAGCGGTTTTGTGATTGCGATTGTTGTTTTTGCAAGTTTACGGGAACGATTAGAACGTGCGCCTATCCCTGAATCATTTAAAGGCTATCCCATATCATTTATACTGGCAAGTCTGCTGTCTTTAGCATTTATGGGTTTTGCCGGTATGTTTGGACTTCAGATATGATTATTACGGCTGTTGTATGTTTCAGCATAACCGGACTTATCTTAGGAATCATCTTAAGCATTGCCGGAAGATATTTTAACGTAAAAGTTGATCTGCGTGAAGAAAAGATTTTAGATTCCCTGCCGGGCATAAACTGCGGTGCATGCGGGTATCCCGGCTGCGGCGCATACGCCGCAGCGATCATTGAAAAGAAGGAAGAGCTTACCAAATGCATCCCCGGAGGAAATGAAACAGCAGAAAAACTTGGGCTTATAATGGGCATACAGGCTGGCAGAATGGAAAAAAGAGTTGCACGTGTGTTCTGCAATGGAGGACGGGATAAATCCCCTGAACGATTTATCTATTCGGGTATTTCCAGTTGTACGGCAGTCAATATTACGGGCGGCGGCAATAAAGCCTGCGTATACGGATGTCTTGGATTAGGTGATTGCATGCGATCCTGTCCGTTTGATGCGATTGTTATGAGGGATGATGCTATCCCGCATATAGATGAAGAAAAATGCACCTCATGCGGAAAATGTGTTATTGCATGTCCGCGGCAGTTAATAGATATTATTCCAAAAGACAAAAAAGTTATTGTTGCATGCAAATCCAGGGATACTGGAGCTGAAGTGCGTAAAAACTGTACGGTCGGCTGTACCGCATGCAAATTATGCGTCAAAGCATGTTCTTCCCAGGCGATTACCGTTGAAGATAATCTGGCTTGTATTCATCCGAGCACATGCACACTCCAAAAAGCCTGTATCCCCACATGCCCCAGGCACACCATTATCGAGTATCCCAAAACTATTTCCTGATTTCTTCCCTGATTTGTCCCCACCGTTTCATAATATATGTTTCCAATTCTTGGTGATTGCCCGGGACAAAACCTAAAGATCTTTTCCACACAACCGGGCTTTCCATGCATAGATATACCGGTGTTTTGGGGAAATATTTCTTAAGCCATGCATACATCTTTGAATAAATCTCAATTCTAATCGGCTGGATATATCTTAATTTGCCGTCTAATCCCTTGATCATTTCTTCATAGATAATATTTGATTTTGGAAAACGCTTCTGTATAATCTGTTTCATGTGCGGATTAAATCTTAATGTCCCGAGACTTATCCAGACTATGCGGTCCGGATTAATAGTTTGAGTTAATTTACGTATTGCCTTTTGATATGCGGTCTCCCAGGTATCACTATAGATGATGGGATCAAAATGAAACGCGACAGGGTATCCTTGTTTTTGGCAGGTCTGCGCTGCGTTAAGCCTTTGATCAAGAGAAGCTGAAGCAGTTTCTTCTAATCTTATAATAGGTTCCGGATTAAGCGACCAGGCAATAACCGTTTGAAGGTTATGCTTCAAGTTAATAAGGTTATCAATATTTGTTCCTTTGGTTTTTAATTCCAATACACATCTATCCTGCCTGGCAAAATAAGCGATAAATTTCTTTGAATATCCGGTGATATGGTCTGTAATGAGCGAGTCGGTAAACTCCCCGGTTCCTATCCGCATGAAAGGGCTTTTATATTTTATGTATGCGGATAAACTCTGCAGGATATGATCTGCATTAACATATACGATTGTTCCCGGATGTTGTTGATATTGATGCAGAAAACAATACGAGCAGTTGTAATGACATCCTATACCGATATCGATAATATAATAATTACAACATAGATAGTGTGGTGTTCCGGGACAATGGACAATGCTTTTTCCCTGCTGTTTTGCCAGGATAAGTGTTGAGCTTAAGGTAGTTGAAGGAAGATCTGATGCGTTTGATATAACTGAGCGCGGCAGGCGAGGAAACATGTTACAAATATGTTTGGTCAGCGTATTCTGTAAAACCGTTCGTTCTATCAATATGCCGGAGGGTTTAAATCTGATCATGTTTTTTTAAGCAGTTCGTTAAAGCAAGGGTTAGAAATAAGCTGTTTTAATATCTGGATGGATTGCTTCAAATCTTCAGTATTTCGGACAGGCAGTTCAAACGTAATGCCTTCACCTTCCAGTGAACCCGGAGGCTGAATACGGATGTTTTTCGGCAGCTGCATGTTTTTAATTAGAGAACTGATTTCTGATTTAAGCTTCGAGAGTTGAGGGTATCTTCTATTAAATAAATAGCTTTTCATGGCATGAAACATAATGGGCGGAGAAGAGTTTTTAGCTGTAAGTATGTCCTGCATGAACCTTTCTTGAATTAACGTTTGTATGCTTATATGCTCGCGTTTAGAAATATCGTACAAGAGAGTTACGATGTCATGGGATTTATTTCTGCCGGTTTTAAGTTTATGCAGAACAGTACAAATAATATCTCGTTCACGGGAAGGAACGTGCAGGATCAGTTCAGCGGTCTGCAGGGATATTTTTCCTTCGGCAAGCAGATGTTGTCCGGGGAGTTTAAGAGAACAAAGCTTGATCATTCGTTCAAAAATGCAGCGGTTAGGTTCCAGTGATAATAACGGCAGAAACCGTGAGATAACTTCCTTTTCAGAAAATGCTGATTTGCTGGATAATGCGCGCAAGAGACGTGCAATCTCAATGATATTAAATCCTCTGGATGTCAGATTATCATGAATGATGAGTACCATGGCTTTTTTATCAGTAAGCTCTTTGTGTGGATACACATAGGCTGGAATATGTGAAAGCTTAAGTTTTTTGGCGGCATTGAATCTTCTAAAACCTGATATTATCTGCACTGTGCGTGATGAAGGGAATGTGCGGCAGATAATCGGATGCATAATACCCAGGGTTTTAATAGACATGTATAATTGAGATGATATTGAAGGAGGAAAGGAACATCTGAAACGCGTATCAGATGCAAGTATATCTTTAAGTGGAATAGAATCGGCAATTGTATGATAACTACTGAATTTCTTCGAGTTTATATTCAAGAGAGCCCAATCCGATCTGTGACGCATAGTCCAGCTGGCGTTGATAGTCAGTATCAGGATGATGTATTTTAAAAATATCCTTTCCCGCTTCTTTTAAGACCAAATCCAATGTTGCTTTATCAAGTGCAACCGGATCGCGTGATGCTAAAATGCCGATATCATCAACAATTGAAGGATCGTCTTTTGCAAGGCAATCGCATTCTTTGGTGATATGCACGGCAAAATTTATAAAGTAAGTATGAGGTATATGATTGATTATGCCTGCGGCATATTCAACCATTTTCTCTTCCAGGTTATTAAAAGATTCTTCCCAGGTTATTTTGATTGCTTTGAACTGGCAGGCAACAATGCAGTCTGCGCATCCAATACATGTTTGTTCATTAATAAATGCGTTGTTATTCTTCGCGACAATAGCTTGAACGGGGCAGACAGCGATGCATTTTTTGCAATAAGTGCATGATTTTTCTATAACTGATGGTTTTATGGCAGAATGCTGTATCTGTTTTCCGGCCCTGTTTGCAAAGCCCATGCCGATATTCTTGAGTGTCCCTCCGAAACCGGTCACCATATGCCCGGTGTAATGTGCAGCTGATACAAAACCATGAAGATTTTTTAAAATCCCGGCTGTTTTTAACTGTCTGCAGTGTCTTCCGTTGAAAGGTATTTCAAAAACATTTTCACCGAATAATCCGTCTGCAATAATAACGGGGGCTCCGCATGTTTGTAAGGAGTAGCCATGTTCGCGGGCAAGATTAATATGATCAACGCTGTTGGTTCTCTGTCCGTGGTAAAGAACATTTGTATCGGTAATAAACGGTTTAATACCGGATGATTTTAATTTATCAGCCAGATTTTTAATGATTGGTGCCGGAATGTGCCCGGTATTGTCTTTTTCTCCAAAATGCATTTTTACGGCGACAATATAATTGTTAGGGAATATGTCTTTCCAGGGGATTTTGCGTAAAAGTAATTTAAATGATGCGGATAATTTACCGGTGTCTTGTGCGTTATGTACGGGGATAAAAAATACCGTTGGTTTCAATGTAGTCTACGCTTTTTTAAGGTCTGAGTTGCAATAGGCGCAGGCGGCCCAGCCTTCATTAATTTCTTCTTTGCAGTTTGGACATAGGTTTTTAAGCTGTGTCTTGCAGTATGGGCAGAATTTATAGGTATCTTTACTGGGTTTTTTGCAGGTGAAGCAGTATAATGAGACAGGGGGGACAGGGGGCGCGGACGATGCTTTTTCAGCTTCTTTCTTTTGAAGAGTATGGGGCGAAGTTTGGCGTTTTAAGACAATTAAGTTATCATGAATCTCATTTACGGCGCTTCCGATAAATTTATGTGTTTGCGACGGTGTTTTTATTTGCAGCGTTTTTTGAAAGGTGTCATTAAAATAAAATGCCTGGATATCTTCCAAAGGAATAGGTATATCAATCGCACCAATGGCACGGTCAAGGGCGGTCGGTATGAACGTAAGGCCTTCTGAATTTAATGATAAAGTTCCTGCTTTTGCAAGAAGTTTTCCCATGAAATAGGTAACTTTGCATCGAGATATGGTTGGTATGTTTGTTTCAGTCATGAGCAGTTCCTTTCGCGGTGAATTTATTATGTATATAAAATTATGGTATCAAACCATATGATTAATGTCAAATAGTAAGAATCTATTATTTCTGAATATTCCGGGGAAGGGAAATAGTCACGGTGGTGCCTGCCCCAAGTTTACTTTCAATATGAATATTGCCGTTGTGGTTTGAGATAATTCCATATGCAATGGAAAGTCCCAGCCCAATATTATGTGCCTTATTTTCATTCGAAATAGATTTTGTCGTAAAAAACGGATCACATATCTGTTTCATGATTTGTTGGGGAATACCTTTGCCGGTATCTTGAATCTGTACCGTAACTAAATTGTTTTTAATTGTTGAGCTGATCGTAAGCGTGCCTCCATCAGGAATCATCGCATCACGCGCGTTAAATATTATGTTTAGAAGAACCTGTTGAATTTTTTGTTTATTCAGCTTAGCATGGAGAGGTCCTTTGTATTTTCGCTTAACGATAATATTGTGTTTTTTCAAGTGTGTTTCGGTAAGAGAAAGAATCGGATCAATTAATTGAGCAATATCGCATTTTTCTTTTGATGTATTTTTATGATCGGTGAATTTTAAGAGATTTTTAGTAATTTTTGATACCAGTGTGCAGTTATCAAAAATTGCATTAAGCGCATTCCTCTGTTTAAGTTTATCGTGGGTTGTCTGGCAGAATTCAATCTGACGAGTGATCTCATTATATACCTGGTTAAGTTCGTGTGCGATTCCGCTTGCAAGAGAAGCGATGGATGACATTTTATCCGATAAAAAAAGCTGTGACCGGTATTTTTCTTTTTCTTTTTCAAGTAATATTTTATCAGTTATATCCTGCCCCGAACTTAATGTGCTTTTTATTCTGCCGTGTTCGTCAGTTAGGATGGTATTGTGCCAGGCGATGATTCGTTCCCCGCCGGTTTTGGTAAGAATAGTGTTTTCAAAATATTCAAACGCAGAAAGATCCGATGGCTTAGTATGTGGCGAGATTAAAGAGGTGAAAACATGTTTAACTCTTTTACGGTCTTTTTTGGGGATGCAGGTATTAAACCAGTTTTTTCCAACCAGATCTTTATACGAAGAATATCCGAGCATTTCAGCCCCTTTTTTATTTATCAGGCTTATTTTTTGATCACGATTTATCACCACGAATATTGCATTGGCAACATCCAGGTATTCGCGGATCATTTTCTTCTCTTTCAACAAGGCATCTTCACTTAATTTACGTTCGGTTACATCCCGGCCGACTGATTGGAATTCAATCGTATTGCCGCGCGAATCAAACAATTTACGGTTTGTCCATTCAAGCCAATGCTCTTTGCCGTTTTTAGTGATATGGCGGTGTTCAATTGTTTTTACGGGTTTTTTGACCGTTAAAGAATTTAAACAATCTTTTACAATCAGCCGGGCATCTTTAGGAAGCATCTGGATGTAATCTTCACCTATAAGTTGTTCAGGACTCATATTAACATATTTGCACAAAGACTTATTGACAAACGTGAGCCTGCCTTCCGGAGAAGTTCTGTTAATAAATTCAGTTTGATCCTCGACAACCGCACGATACATTTGTTCACTCTTTGTTAACGCTTCTTCGGTTTTTTTACGTTCAATAATTTCATTTTTAAGTTTTTCTGTCCGCTTTTGGACGATTTCTTCAAGCTGATGGCGGTATTTTTTAAGCTCTTTTTCAGTCTGCACGCGTTCAATAATCCTGCCTATGCGCTGCGCAATATGATCCAACAACCGGCGTTCTTCTTTTAGGAATGATTTTTGAATATCATGTTCTTTCTGAAGCTGCAGGCAGATTTCAAGCATGCCTGATCGTCTGCCGAATATATGAATATAGGAAACCATTATATGCGCTGTTTTAACAAAATTAGCGGATGTATATTCCGTATCATTGGTGATGAGCCTGGCACCGGTAATGCCGGGATACTGCATAGCCTGCGGAATAGTTTGAACAACATGTTCCAGTATGCTCTCAATATCAGATCCGTATTTTTCCACTAAATCAGCAATATTAAATAAACATTGAAGCTCTTTGATGCGTTCTTCGAGTTTTCGCTTTCTTAACAGGAGCTTTTTTTCATTTTGAATTCGGGCCGTAATATCTCTTACAAATGAAAAGAAAAGATCTTTATTAATATGTACGTGATTAATGGTTATTTCAGCATCAATATAAGTTCCGCCTTTTTTGCGGTATCTTGTTTCAAAATGAACCGAACCGGTTTTTTTAATAATCCCGCAGAGCTTAAGTATGTTATTTTCAGGCATTTTAAGATCAAAATTATGGATATTCATTCCGCAGATATTTTCTTGAGAAAAATCAGTCATCCGGCAGAAGGCATCATTTGCTTCGATAATGGTTCCGGTATGGTCAAATATATAAAACCCATCCATTGCTGATTTCAAAATTGTTTTATTCCTTAGTTCGGATAATTTAAGATCGGTAATATCGATAAAACTGCCTTCCAGATACCCTTTTTCAGGATATATTCTGCCGGTAACCTGGACAAATCCTATGGTACCGTCCGGTTTGGTGATGGGTATTTCGCAGTTGGATATTTTTCCATTATTCTTATGCATATGCTCAAGTAAAACGGCACGGATATGTTCGTCATAATAATCAGCAAGACGCAGTTTTTTTTGTATGAGCTCGTCAGGATCTTTAAAGTTTAGAAATGCCGCCAGTGATTCATTACAGTTAATAATGCGGCCGGTTTTAATATCAGTTCTAAAAAGAGGGATAGCGATATTGGAAAATAATGATTTTGATTCTTCACTTTTTTCTACGAGCAAATCAGCGGATTTTTTATTATACATTATTGAGTTAAGCAGATAGTTGAGACTTTCAGAATATTTATTAGAGCTAAAAAATTTATCTGGAGGCATATAATAGATATTGGGATATACAGAATCTCCAATAATAACAAGAGGGTGCGTATGAAGAGCATGAATTAAAAGATCAGGATTTACGGCATTAATTTTATACTGGCACAGCACCGTACATGAATGCTTTTGAAGGAAATTATTTAATTTTGATTCAAAAACGGTAAATTTGTATGATTCAGTAATTTCACGATTTAACCAGGATGTTTCACCTGATATCCATACATTGGTAATTCCCCGGGCAAGAAGTGTTTCAGCCTGAGCCTTAAAAGAGGAAAGGAACTGATCGGGATCAAATGAACCATTTTTACGGAATGACTGATCAGAATTGAGAATAATCAATTTTTCCGATGCGAGATGTTCCTCGATGGATACTCCTTTTTGGCTGCAATATGTCCTTAAAGAATCTCTATTGAGAAGATCGCCCAGATACAATATGTTATCTGCAGATTCCAGTGCTTGCTGTAGAAATTGCACGGTTAAATCTGCATGCTCTTGTTCTGCGCCATAGAATGAACAAACATGGTCTCCGGGCTTTAATTGTGAAAAGATGTTAATCTTATTTTTTAAAATCATGCCCGGCCTTTCATGCCTGGGGGGATGAATAATGATGTTGTTACAGAAAAGTAAATAATCGAGATGTTTATCGAAGTTGAAAAATTATAGCAAATAATAA
>JBDRMW010000104.1:0-47719 GCA_043811735.1 bacterium | reverse complement strand
TATCAGAAGCAGCAAAAAATTCATTCCCTAAATAGTGCAGCGGATAATAACTTCCAATCACTAACAATAAAGAAAAAAGCATGGTTAATTTAGGGTACTTAAAGATCTTGTTGAATACAATTTTATATTCCGCGAGCAATATGGCAAGCAGTATATGCGGTAAGGTAAAAAACTTTTTAAATATATTATTGCGTTCAGTGCTCTTTCCTTTTAAATTGCGGGGTTGTAAAAGCAGTGCACAAAGCATCGGCGTAAGGCTGAGAGAAGCAATAATAGAGAAAATTGTTGCATACACAACCGTAAGTCCAAAATGTTTCATAAACTGTCCAACCATACCGCCCATAAATGCAATGGGTGTAAATACGACGATATTGGTCCCTGCTGATGCTAAAACAGCCACAAAAGCATCTTTGGTACCGTCAATTGCAGCCTGAACAGATGCTTTCCCATGCGCCAGATGCTGATCAATACTTTCAATAACAACCAATGCATTTGCAATAAGCGTACCCAACGCCGTAGCGATTGCCAGGAGTGTCATCATATTTATTGAAAACCTGGAGAAATCCATCGGGAAGAACGCAGAAATAAGAGATGCCGGTATAACAACAGCTGCAACAATCGTGACCCGCGGATCTCCCAAAAATAACAACAGAATCAGGACAGTCAGTAATATCCCGATATATATATTATTAACCGTTCCTTTGGTGCCGGCTATAATACTTTCAGTTGAGTCATACGCAATAATAAGATCCATACCTTCAGGGAGTGATTTATTGATACTATTAAGATCTTTTTTTATTTTTTTTTATTATCGCAACCGCATCCCCGTCAGATAACTTTTTTAATGATAATCCTACAACATGCTTTCCATTATACCGGGAGTAGGTTTCAACTTTCTTAAAGGAATCCTCAACAGTTCCGATATCTGACAGGGTAAGTGTTTCCCCTTCACCCGAAACAATCACCATATGGGCAAGCTCATCAACGTTCTCAAACTCACCGACTAATCTGAATGTTGATTTATGCTCATCTTTTTCAACGGAACCTCCCGGAACGTTTACATTAAGCTGATCAACGGCTTTAATTACATCAGAAATCGAAATATAATATTTCTGCATTAACATATGATCCAGCTTAACGTTTATCTGCCGGTGTTTACCGCCGTAAATATCAACTGAGGCAACCCCTTCTATCACGCTTAATTTATTCCGCAACTTTTTATCAGCATATTCATACAATGTCCGTTCATCAGCCGTATCACTTACCAACACCAGATCAACAATAGGCTGAATCAGAGGATCAAACTTACTAATCACTGGTTTATCAGCTTCCCGGGGAAGATCATTGATTATAGCTTCAACTTTATCTTTAACCTCAATAAGTTTTATGTTTATATCCGCATCGATTTTAAACTCAATCATCGTCAAGCCAAAATTCTCATTCGCGATTGAATTAATTTTCTTTATTTGAGAGATCTCTGCAATTGCATCTTCAATTTTTTTAATAATTTGAGTTTCAATTTCAACCGGCGATGCCCCGTTGTAAAACGTCTTTATTGAAACAATAGGAAAATCGATTTTAGGTGTTCTTTCTATGATGAGATTAGAATAAGAAACAATCCCCAGCACGACGAATACCATAACAAACATAACCGTCATAGCAGGTCTTTTAACAAATAATTCAATCATGTTTTTCCTTCATCTTATGTATGCGCACTTTATCATTTTCCGCCAATATGCTTCCGCCCGCTGCCACCACTATCTCATCAACTGCAAGCCCTGAAATAACTTGAACATATATATCATTAACCATACCAAGGTTGATGTATCTTTTTTTAACATGATTTTTTTCAATTATCCAGCAAAAAACCTTTCCATTTTCATTCATCAGCGCATCCAGGTTGATTTTCAAAACATTAGTAAGTATTTCTGTTTGTATGTCTGCTACCATAATAGAACCTCGCGGTAATCCCTGCAGGTTATTCGTCTTTAGATATACCGTATACAAACCGGTGACTAAATCACTTTTCTCTGATATATATTTAATAAACCCTATGTGCTCTATGCCGTTTCTTTGTATCGTAAACGGATTCCCGGTTTGTAATTTTTTAACTGTTTCAGGAGAAACATATGCTTCAATCATTCCTTTATCTGTTAAAACCCCCGAAACAGTAGTTTTACATTTGATTGTACTTTTCATTACTTTACATACATCAACCGGTTTGCCGGATTTTGCCCATTCAGCTGATATGCTGACTATTTCTCTTTGCTCATTGTGCGTAATCTTTCTTGCTTTATATATAATTGATAAAATAAAAAGGATCAAGATAGTTGCATAAACTATTTTTCTCATAAATCATCCTTAACGATAAGTTTTTCAATTGTTATAATGAGCATGTTAATGTTATACAGATTAGTTAATGTTCTTAATTTTGCGACGGTCAGCTGGAGTTCAGCATCATTAAGCATAGTTTGGGATACCGCACCTGATTTATAACTCGAAAGTGCGATGCGGTACGATTCTTCCGCCAAATTAAGCGCCGTTTGATTTGCCTTATACGATTCAATTAATGATACATACTCAGAACGGATAGACTGCAGTTCAACTTCTAATTCTTCGATTTTCTTTTTATAAGCAAGACCGGCGATAGCACGATCATTTTGAGCCTGACGGTAAGAGCCTAACATGGCCCCGCTGTCCCAAAAAGTAAGATTAAGCCTTAATCCTGCGATAACTTCAGGCTGTATCTCATCTTGGGGATAGATATTATCACCGTTGCCGGCATAATTATAGGTAGCAAAACCTGACAGGGTAGGATAAATATCAGCCTTTTTTAATCGTATAACCTGATCTTGTAATCCAACATTTTTCCTGAAAACATTAAGCATAGGTTCTTTGTGAAGCATTATTTTCTGTATATCATCAAAATTATATTCCGGAAATTCACGAATTAAATCATCTGTAAAGGTAATACCTGCATCTTTGCCCATACCAACCATGTTTTTAAAGGATATAGTAATCTGATCTAAATTCTTCTCAGCCTGTAAAACAGTCGGCATTCGGCTCGCCACATCAGCAGACATTTTAATATTGTCAATACGGGATGATCTTCCCTTCCCAAACCTTGTTTTTAGTGCAGATTTATTTGTCTGTGCATTTTTATGTGATTCATCAGCTATTTTTACGGTTTCTTCAGCAAATAGTATCGTATAATATGCCCTTTTTACTGCAAAAATAAGTTCATTCTTAGTCACCTGGTACGCCAGTTTTTCTATACCGATTGCTTCCCGTGCAATGTTAATAGCCGTATTAACTTTTCCAAATGCCCAAACTAATTGTGAAACCGTAGCTCCTGCTCGTACATCCCAATCCTGCTTTAAAGGAATATCCATATTCCCCTCACCTAAATCAATAGAAAGAACCGGAGATTTTATATAATGATCCCAGTCCACCTTGCCCGTAATATTCGGCAGAATGGATGCCCGTACCTGTGTATACGTATTATCCATTTTTTTAATATTTTCCTGGGAAATTTGTATATCTTCGCTATGCGCAATTGATAATTCCACTGCTTCAGATATACTTAAAGAAACGAGTGCCTGTCCGTCATCCTGCGCAAAAACTGAAGATATCTTTAACAAGATAAATCCACATAATACTATAAATAATTTTTTCATATACAGTTGTATATAGGTGTTCAAATCATATCCTTAACTGATCAAGCACTACATCGGTTAATTTCCTCAGATCGTTTATTAAAACATCTTTTTCAATTGCCAATGTTGTCCCTTCAACTACATGAAAACGCAAAGCATTCAGTTCAATAAAAGATATTATTGCTTTTACTGCCCAAAATTTTAATTGGGGGGCTATTCCTTCTCCGAACTCTTTTATGATGCAGTTATATAACGCATAGCCTCCTGGTCCGTACTGAGGCATGGTCTCATCTTTTGAAAGCGATTCCAGAATCTTTCCTGAACCAATAATAATACGATATGTTTCAGCTACATTTTGTTCAGAATCTAAATAAGTCTTAAAAATCTTTATCACAAGCTCTTCGGTTTTCCAGTCTTTTTCAGCAATAATATGCTTAATCATATCATTGGTATCATTGTACAATGATTTTACAACCTCACCATAGAGATTCTGTTTGTTTTGAAAATGATAATGAAGACCGGCTAAATTAACTTTTGCCTCCCGGGCAATTTCACGAGTTGATGTTCCATGAAAGCCTTTTTCAGCAAACAATTTCTTTGCCGCAGTAAGAATTTTATTTTTTGTCCCATGTATATTTTTATTTTTTTTCATAATTTAACCAATAATATTTTAAGTCAATCGCCTGACTTAAAATACAATATTATGTATGTTATATATGAGAAACGATAATTTGTCAAGAAGATTAAGGGGTCGGATTAAGAGGTCTTGACCCTCAATAACTTGCTTGAGACCTGATAAATAGGTGACCCCGGAACGTAACAGTAATTAATAAAGCAGTCTATATATCATTCTGCATAGCTTTTAATTGCTTTTTTGGATTGTCAAAATCTATATCCGTTGGATCAAAGTATTCGGGATCATAATATTTAAAGTCCTTCTGAAATTCATGAGTGCCGGCACATATACTTTCATACCCGAGGGAACTTCCGCAGTCCTTAGGAGGACAAGCACGTTTTCCGTCAATGCAAATGGGATATTTAACGCCAGCTTCCCGCGGCAGGATCTTCTCTAAAATTATCTTATGCTCCCAACTATCTCCAAAATCATACGTATAGTCTGCCTAGTTGTTTTCAAGCGTAAACCATTTGGAAATATTGCGTTCCCAATCAGCCAAAATAATGGTATCTAATTCATACATGTTTTTTTCATCAGGAATACCGATGTTAGCTTCACTGCCGTCAGAATGATTCTTTAAAATAAATTCGTGCAAGTGATAATCAACCCAACCCATTGCATCCTGAATAGCAACGTGCAAATCCCAAAAAGTATAATTTTCCGTCTGAAAAGCAGCAGTTCATAATTTTACTACCGCTTAGATTGAAAGTTCCGAATACAATACTTAGTGACCAATATATTTATCAATTAACCAAGCACAATTAATTCGGCCCGTTGACGCATACTTTATACGCGATTTTGGTTGTTTGTCTTTTGTCTTTCAATAATGAGATAATACAAAAGAGTAATAATGAAAGCAATAATGATTTGTAATAAAATGGAAAATGAAAACAATGAAAGTTTTGAATTGCTTAATAGTGAATTTAGTTGAAAAGAAATCCTTCCTTATAAAATAAAGATAATACCTTTTTTAATGAAAATTGATGATTTATTGCTTTTGTTATGATGGTGTTGAAATAACACTCATGTTAAAAAAAGTCATACAGACCAGAAATTGCAAAAAAATCACGTATCTCTACAGGAGGCATACAATGTTGCACGAACAAACAGTTACTAAAATGGAGCATCTAAAGTTACATGGCATGGCACAGTCATTTAAAGAAATTAATACATCAATCAAGCAGGGCGATTTAACACCCGCTGAATTTATTGGGCTCTTGATTGATGCTGAAACAACTCATCGAGAAACAAAAAAACTTACCCGCCTGCTTAAAAAATCCAGATTAAAACAGCAGGCATGTGTTGAAGATATTGATTACAAACATTCCCGGGGATTACATAAACGAACCATTCTTGAGTTAATGTCGTCTCAGTGGATACACAATCATCAAAATATTCTCTTAAGCGGACCAACGGGGGTAGGTAAAACGTATCTTGCCTGTGCACTGGGCAATACCGCATGCAGAGCAGGGTTTAGTGTTTTATATATTCGTGCACCGCGTCTCTTTACTGCATTATACCAAGCACGTGCGGATGGCAGCTATTTATCATATCTGTCAAAATTATCTCGATATAACGTGCTGATCATTGATGATGTAGGATTAAGTCCTATGGCTGAATCTGAACGAAAAGATTTATTAGAAATTGTTGAAGACCGAAGCCTGAACACTTCTCTGATTATTGCCAGTCAATTAGCGATCAAAGACTGGTATCAAATCATTGGAGATCCAACAATTGCTGATGCAATATGTGATAGATTACTTCATCATGCGTATAAAATTGAATTACAAGGCATAATACTATTTTAGGGAATCTTAAACGTATTTCATTAGATATTGAATATATTAAAAACCTTATTTTAGCCTTAAAATATGAAGAAAATAAACCTGGGAGAACATGTGTCGAACTAAGTGAAAAATACCCCGGTTTGACCCCTGAAATGCTCCAGATGAGCCTAAAATCGTTTCTTAAAGGATGGACCAAGTATAACGGATTCGAAAAGGCCTTTCATATTCGCCGCGCCATTAAAAAGATTACTTATTCCAAAAGGACAATTTCTCTTGAGTGGTATTATAATAGATTTTCCGACGATAAGTCTTCTCGCGTGGGTTTAAAATCGGGCGCCGATGCGCCCGCCGCCGCCCCAAATTTTCCCAAATTAAATAAGCCGCTTCCTTTATCAGGAATCGGCCCGGAGACACCGACTTTCGAGTTCGACACCTACAGTTCAGAGCGGGCGACCGGAATCGAACCGGCGACGTCTTGCTTGGGAAGCAAGCATTCTACCGCTGAATTACGCCCGCATTATTAGTTATTAGTAATTCGTTCTTTGTATTTCTAACAACTAAAAAAAGTCTTTAAGCACTTTTATGTTTAATATTATTTTTTAGTTTATAATAATTTGTGGAATTTTTCAAACCCGAGCACTTAGGAGCTAGATAATGATTTCAGAGCCTTCCATGGCTCCTTCGCACCGGACTTTACTTTTTGCTTTTTTTATCTGGACATGGCATTCTTTAATAATTTGGGTTTCTTCTTTATCGGTCCGTTCGGGATCATGGTGGAATAGAAAAAGGCCTTGTACGCGTGCATCAATGCCTAACTGCAGTGCATTAGAGATCGAACTATGACCCCATCCCTTATATGTATTCCATTCATCCGTTGTATACATGGCATCATGGATAAGCACATCGGCTTCTGTGCAGAATTCGACTATTTTTTCATACGGTGTGCTCACATTATTCTGGCAGAATAACTCATTATCCGTCATATAAATCACTTTTTTTTGTCCTTCAGAAAACCGGTATGCAACGGTGTAGGCCGGATGATTAACCGGGAGGACATCTATATGCAGGCCGCCCATATTAAAAGAATTTTCGGTTATATCTTTATATTCAATCTCGGATTTGAGATCTCCTAAGCTTACCGGAAAATAGGGCTGATGAAGCGCAAAATTTATAACATCTTTTACTCTTCGTTTGTTGTCAAAACAACCGATAATATCAATATGGTATCTCTTAAAATATAAGGGCTTAAAAAAAGGAAGGCCTTCGATATGATCCCAGTGCACATGGCTCAACAAGATATTTAGTTTAAGCGGATTATCCTCTGCCATCAAATTATTGCCCAGTTTTCTAATACCGGTACCGGCATCTAAAATAAATAGTTCACCGGTATCTGAACGGAGATCAACACATGATGTATTCCCGCCATATTTAACGGTATCTTTACCGGGTGCAGGCACCGAACCGCGTACACCCCAGAATTTTAATTTCATAACGTACCTTTAATTGACTTATAGAAGAGTTATGTTAGCAACAAAAAAGAAAAGTTTCAAGTGGTATTATTCTAATTATTCCAATAATGCTTTAATATCCTGCTCAAACACATCCCGGGAACGATACCCGACATATTTCTTGTAAATTCCTCCTTTTGGGGTAATCACAAAACTGGTTGGGATCGCATCAATATCCCCATATAAGGAAGAAACTTTCATATTGCCTATAAGCACAGTATAATTTATTTTGATTTGTTCCATGAACCGGTCAACTGCTTGTGCGCCGTCAGGATCAAGCGAAATGCCGATCATCTCAACGCCTTTATCTTTATATTTAGTATACAGATCCATAAAATCAGGGATCTCTGCTTTGCAGGGAGGACACCAGGTGGCCCAAAAATTTAAGATCACTACTTTGCCGTAAAACTGAGAAAGACGTACCTTTTTGCCTTCCATATTAAGAAGCGTAAAATCCGGCGCACCATCCAGCGTTGATGAAGAAGAACTTCCTTTTTTTGTTTTTGTTTTAACGCGGTATTTATACCGCTCTTTGCCATTAACAATATGTATTTTTACCTGCTGCGGTTCAAGTTTATTTCCTGTGCGTTTCATATAAAAATCAAGGTTTACGTGATCAGGATCATCACCGGATGTTTTAAAATCAACGCCTGCCGCATACACATTACCTTGTAACCGCCTTACCCGCTGGTTTACATTATCAAAGAGCAATTTCCAGGTTTTGTCTTCTTTCTCATCATACTGCAGAAAAAACCCGCCTTTCAGCTTTATTTCTTCCTTAATATAGGCCTCTATGCTTGTGCGTACATATGCTGCGGTAATTTTTTTACCTGTTTTTTTTTTGCTGAGCTGTATTACCATATCCCGCGCATAAAGAAAACAACAAAACCAAAGAAACAAATATTGCTGAGTTATTTCTTTTAAAAACCATGCATTCCTCCCAAAAAGATATCTTCCTACATACGTGATTATTTTACCAAATTTTATAACATTACGCACGAACAATAAACTATTGATATTCTTACATAAATCCTTATACTTATAATGAGTAAAATTTATTTTATAAGCGGCCTATAATATGATTAGAGTTCTAATTGCAGAAGATGACGAAACAGTGCTTGAAACCATAAAACTTGCACTTTCTGATGAAGGGTATATCATTGATACCGCGCACAACGGTACGGAAGCATTAGATATCCTGTTGAAACAATTGTATGATATTGTAGTATGTGATATGAATTTAGGGGATACGACCGGGATCAATGTACTTAAAGCATCCCGGAATATGAATCGGGATATTAAATTTATACTGGTTACCGCACATTCGTCCGTTGAATCAGCGGTTGAAGCGATCCGCTGCGGCATTTATGATTACATGCTGAAACCGTTTGATACCGCTGAACTTAAATTCAGGGTTCGCCAGGCGGTAGAAAAAATTGAAGCTGATAAACAAAAAAAACAAATAGAAAATCAATATCACACCATAATGGATAATATTCCGTTTGGTATAGCTGTTATAAGCTCGGAAATGGAAATAATTGAGGTTAATAAGCAGATACAAGAATGGTTCCCGGAGATGCACATTTCAGAAACCCCCCGGTGCTTTCATGTCTTCTGTACGCCTCCGCAGGAGAAGATCTGTCATGAATGTGCCGTAGAAAAAACCCTTAAAAACGGAAAACAACATATCCAGCTTAGATATATACATTGTAACGGCATCAACCGAAAAATTAGATGTACGATTAACCCTATTTTTGATAAGAAAAAACATATCACCGGTGTTCTTAAAGTAATGGAAGAAATTGAATAAAACCAATCGTTCTGTTATCGGGCAGGTTTCTTTTCCAGGGCATGGTTAACATTGCAGAACTCAGTCGGTTCCTCTCCTCTTCGGTAGGCTTCTAAAATAACATCCGGACAATCTCTTAATGCTAAAAGACCTGTTTGTGCATCAATCTTGATAAATACAACTCCCTCAGGAACACGAAAATCTGTTTCAGGTCTATTTTTAAGCGCTCGTTTCATATAATTTACAAAAAGCTGTACCGCCATGCTTGAGCTTACCTGATGACCTTCATTTATGGGCTTAAAATCATCGTACCCCAGCCAAACACCTGCCGCAACTTCCGGCGTATATCCGATAAACCAGAGATCCCGCCATTCCTGTGAAGTTCCTGTTTTACCTGCAATTAACCGTTGAAGAATCCGTGCTCTGCGGGCAGTTCCCCGTTTAACCACTCCCTGCATAAGATTGACCATCAGATATGCATCCACCGCAGGAAATACTTCCTGTTCAAAAGGAATATTTTCTTCCAGTACTCTTCCTTCATTATCTACCACCTTTCGAATAGAATACGGGGTTACATAAATACCTCCGTTTGAGAGCGTGCTGAACGATGATACCAATTCAAGCAGATTCACCACGGAAGTCCCTAATGCTAATGAAAGAACCGGCTCAAGCGGGCTTCTGATACCAAGGGCATATGCTATATCAATCGGTCTTTTAAGATTAATTGTGTGCATAAGCCGTATGGATACGAGATTCCTTGATTGTTCAAGACCTTTGCGCAACGTCACGGGCCCCAAATACTTATAATCATAATTCTGCGGCACCCAGACAGAACCTTTTTCCCAGGATGAAGATGAAAAAGCTATTCTGTATGCCTGCGGTGATTTATTAACCATGGTTCCCGCACGGCTGTTCATATAAAAAGGAATCGGCATATCATCAACAATCGTGCTTGCAGTATATCCTTCCTGAAGTGCAGCCATCCAGATAAATGGTTTAAAGGTTGATCCGGGCTGGCGTTGTGCCTGTACGGCCCGGTTAAACTGGCTCTCCTGAAAATCTCTTCCGCCAATCATGCTTAAAATCCCCCGGGTACGCACATCTAACGCAAGAAGCGCTCCTTGTAACCGCAATGTGGCAGTTGATATTTCCGGCAGTTCAGCTAATTCTTCTTCGGAAAGATTCAGCTTTTCACGATCTTGTAACGCCTGTTCCACAAAGGAAAGGTCAAGCTCGGCTAAATATGAATCATATTCATCCTTTGCAATTTTTTGCATTTCAAAATCAAGAGTAGTATAAATTGATAAACCTCCCCGGTAAATCATATCAGATCCATAAGCAGGTTCAAGCTGCAGCCGTACGTATTCAACAAAATATGAAGCGACTTTTTCCGGCACATCAGGCCGGTCGGAATTTAAGCGAATCATAAGCGCTTCATTTTCTTCACGAGGAGAGATAAAACCCAGTTCTCTCATCCGGCGCAGCACCACTGAACGCCTTTGCGCTGCCCGCTCAGGATATTTAAACATTGAGTATCGATTAGGCGCCCGGGGAAGTCCTGCCAGATACGCACATTCACCAAGGGTCAATTCCTGTACATGCTTGTTAAAATACCATTTTGAAGCTGCTTGAACCCCATAGGCTCCATGACCGAGGTATATTTGATTTAAATACAATTGGAGAATCTCTTCTTTGGTAAAGAAATATTCAAGCTGCAAAGAAAGGATTAATTCTTTAATTTTACGGGATACAGTCCGCTCACGCGTTAAAAACAATACTTTCGCTAACTGCTGAGTAATAGTTGACCCGCCTTCAACCACATGGCCGGCTAATGTGTTTTTTATAAATGCACGAACAATAGCTTTAATATTGATTCCCCAATGCTCAAAAAATTGGGTATCTTCAATTGATATAATCGCATTTTGCAGGTCTACGGGCAGTTGAGACAACGGGATTAATGTTCTTTTTTCAGCAAAAAGTTCTGAGATTAATTGATTATTCCGGTCATAAACTTTGGTAACCAATGAGGGAATATAGGTATCCAGCTGTGAAATATCCGGTACATCCGATAAGAATTTTCGAAATTCAACTGAACCGGATATAAGAATAACCAGAAACAATACACTTAACAGATAAAAGGTTCTACGCTGCATATAAAGTATTATTATACATTAGCTTATAAACCATTTTCAATCGAAGCAGGAAGATAAAATTCAGGGCCGAAAGAAAAATAGAATATATCTTTGCCGTCAGTTGTCCGTTTTGCCCAATCGAAACTTAAATCCAGCCTGAATGTCTGCAGCAGAAATGTAAAAAATCTGAGGCCAATACCGGCGGAATGCAGCATATCTTTATGCCCAAAGGACGTAAGCTCGTCTCTCGTATCCCAGACAAAACCTGCATCAGTAAACAGCACGCCGGTCATTCGTTTAAAAAAGAAATCGGGAAATAAATACCACATATAATAATTAAGATTGGCCAATGGTATTCTCCATTCAAGATTCCCCATAATTGCCCGCGGTGCTTTATATTCATCTGAGCCCCGCGAAAAACCACGCACCCGATCAACCCCGCCTAACCTAAAATCGCCGGGATTTGCGCCAAAACTTACCCCCCCCAGCAAACGCAGATAAAAAGTTGAAATACCTAATGCCGCATATTGTTTGCCCTCAAACATATGAGTGCGATAATCATAGTCGCTGTCAAAAAACGTTTCATTAGAATATTCATATGACGCGCGCAGACTGTACCCTCTTCTTATCTCCAGATATTTTCCCGACGTAATATCATACAACAATGATCCGGCGATAAAATTTTCCCGTTCCCGGATTTTTAAATTTTGTAAATCAGCATACCGCGTTGTCCGTTCAACCGTTCCTGACTGCACACTGATACTTGCAAAACGGTTTAATGGATACGATGCGCCGCCGAATTGAGCATGACGGGTACGACGCTCGGTTTCATCAAAATCTTCATAATAGTTCCTGCCGGAAGCCCCCGCAAAGAACTGCGGTTTAAATTTTGAATACCCGTAGATAAAATCATAATTTAAAAAATTATCGCCCGAAGCATATCCGACATTAGTTGACATCTGATGGTTGCCGAGCATTTCGGAAGCCTGATAATATATTTGCGCAAAAAGACCGTCTAACGAAGAGTAAAAGAGGACCGGGAAGAAGAGGTCCGTCGACGCATTAAACGTATAGGACAGGCTATCGATTACTTCCGGTGCTTCAATATGATACTGTTCAGTCAACGCAGAATCCAGGCTTACCAAGAATATATCTTCAGATTGTTCAGGAAGCACGGCGATCTCCGGAATCTGACTATCGTTAGAAACATACACATGCATATTCCCGTTCCTAAATGATGAAAAGACCATCTGTGAGCCATCAGGCGAGAGTGAAGGAGAAAAATTTCCCCCTATTATATGGGAAAGCTGTTTTACTTCCTTGGTTGTTAAATCAAAATAATACATATCAAAAACATCATGCTGGTCATTAATAAAATAAATGCGGGCTCCATCGGGAGAAATTGAAGGGTAATTTTCATCGCCGGGTAATGAAAGAATCGGTTCATCAGTGCCGGTCTCAATATCAAACCGATATAAATCCCGCGCATACGCAAGTTCTCCCTCAGGCCGGCGGATTTCTTTACTATACACGATACTCTTGCCGTCCGGCATATATGCAGGATACCGGTCATCAGAAACATCATGTGTTAACTGCATAGATTTTTTCGAATCAATATCAATCACATATAAATCCGTAATCCCGTCTTTCATGCCTTTAAAAGCAATGGTTTTGCCGTCTGGAGAAAATACCGGTGAGGCAACATGCGATAAATCGGTCTTAAGTTTTTTAAGTTTATGCTTTGTTCGATCAAATATAAAAATAAAGTCTTTTTGCTTTTTCTCTGCAGCAAAAGCTATATACCTTCCTGACGGGCTTATCGAAAATGCTCTTTCCCGCGTACCCATATATTCAAACCCGGATGGTTTCTGGCCCAAGACCAGTACATGTTTATCCTCAGCAATATTATATGCATAAATTTCTTCATATCCTTTGGTATCGGTCATGTACAAGATCTCATCCCCGTCAGGGGTAAATACCGGGCTCGTATTAAAGACCGGGACGCTGCATAACGGCGTTATCCGCCTGCCGTAGACTTCCGGCTCAGTCATGGATGAGGATATTACCTCATATTCTTCTTCCAAACGTTCAATAAATTTTTTACTTAGCCCAAAAAGATCTGTTCCGATCAATTCGGTAAGTACCGTATGTGAATCAAACCGCGCTTTGAATGACCGCAATATATTAATGATTTTTTGCACCCCGTACTCATCTGCCAAAAAACGCATAGCCATCTCTGATTCTTTATATGCGAGGGTAATCTGGTGGGGTTTAAGATGGTTAAAATTGTGCAGATGCTGCAGGGGAATAAGACCGCCCGAGGTTGCGGCATCACGAATATACATTTCCCTGGTTGTGCGGTCAAGCTCACCGGTTCCATATTCGGCAAGCCCTTCCATTACCCATAATGGATAAAAAAAACTTTTCAGGAGCCGGACGGATCTCCAAAATCCTCCGTACAAAATATAAAACTGCATTATATGAGTCATCTCATGAGTGATTACATTTTCCAGCCATCGCTTTGATCCATCATTAAATACCAAAAGCCTGTTTTTAAAGGCTTCAGTTACCCCGCCGGTCCCCTCGCCGATACTTACGATGTTGGTCTGCTCGAATTCGTTATGTTCCGCAAATAGAAAGAAAGGGATTTTTTCTTTCTGCGGCTGTATCTGGTAGAAATCAATAAGTTTTTGATATGATTTTTCTATATAGACAATTGCATCTTCCAGCAGAGGTTCTGACGAATCATAATAATACAGATAAAAATTATCTGTTTCAACGATATGCCAATCAAACGATCTCACCCTCTGTTTATTGTATGATGCACAATAACTACGCCCCGCAGGGCTGCATATACAAACAATCAGGAAATATATACTTATTTTTCTCATGCATATGGTACCGGCAGTATATTTAAACTATTCTTCTTCGTTTTGGTTCAGCAGGTCGCCTAAGGTCAACCGTGTTTTATTGTTCATATATTTCTGCATTTCCCGCTTTTCTATTTCTTTTTCATACTTCTTAATAGACAAGTCTATCTTTCGCTCATCACGATTCACCCGAAGGATTTTCGCATGAATATGCTCACCCATTTTTAGAATCTCCGCCGGATCGGTGATCTTAATATTTTTTTTACTCATCGGGTCGGTATTCGGAGAAAGCATTTCAGAAACATGGACAAATGCATCAATATGACGCTCCAGTTCAATGACCGCACCAAATCCCGTCAGCTTTTTTACCCTGCCCTCAACATGCTTTCCTACTTTGTATTTAGCGTATGGATCTTCGGTCAATTGTTTTAAACCTAATGAAATCTTTTCTTCCTTTACATTAACTTCAAGAACTACAGCCTCTATCTCCTGGCCTTTTTTTACGATTTCCCCAGAATGCTTAATTTTCCGGATCCACACCATATCAGAAATATGTATAAGTCCTTCGATACCGAGCGGCAGCATAACAAATGCACCAAAAGGTGTCAGATGCGAAACTGTACCCGTCACCCTGCTTTTAGGTTTGTACAATGCTTTTGCTTTCTCCCAGGGGCTTTCTTCGGTTTTTTTAATGGAAAGGGATATTTTTTCAGATTTTCGATTAAGAGAAAGAATCTTGACCTTTACCGGTTTGCCGGCAGAAAATAATCTGCGGGGATCAGTATTTTTATCTTTCCAGGACATCTCTGTTGCATGCACGAGACCCTCAACCCCGGGTTCAAGCTCAACAAATACCCCGAAATTAGTAACTGATGCAACCTTTCCTTCCCTGATACTGCCTATTTCAAACCGTTCTTCAACCCCTTCCCAGGGATGAGGTTCAAGCTGTTTTTTCCCCAGAGAAATTTTATTCCCGTCATTTTCAATACTCAAGATTTTCACTTTAACCGTATCACCTACATGAAGGACCTGGTTAATATTATTAATGCGGTACCAGGAAATATTGCCCACATGAAGCAATCCTTCAATACCGCCGATATCAACAAACGCACCGAATTTCGTTATTCCGGTTATCTTCCCGGCCACCACATCGCCGATGGTGGTGCGCGCAAGAATTTCATCTTTTATAATCTGCTTATTTTTTTCTTCGATTTTTCTGCGCGATACAACCACATTATTTTTACGACGGTCAGCTTCAGTAATGAGACATTGTATCTTTTTTCCCACCCACACATCTTGATTTCTGACCGGACGCATATCAAGCTGTGATGACGGCATAAACGCTTCTATTCCAATATCTACTATAAATCCGCCTTTGATCCGTTTGGTTATTTTCCCCTCAACAATTATATGGTCTTTACAATCTTTTTCAATTTTCCCCCACATGCTTATCTCATAGGCTTTTCTGAATGAAACATCAGGTGATCCATCACGAGAATGTAAATTTGTTAAGAATACCGGGATACTATCACCAACGTTAAGCGTGGCAAGATAGTCCGATTTAAATTCAATCTTAGGGATTGACCCTTCAGATTTCATGCCAACATCAACCAAGACTGATTCATTGGTTATCGCTGCAATTTTAACTAAGATTATTTCTCCTTGTTTAATATCATCACGCAGGGACTTATCTTCG
The DNA here is from genome assembly GCA_043811735.1 of bacterium. Taxonomy (GTDB): domain Bacteria; phylum Elusimicrobiota; class JBDRMW01; order JBDRMW01; family JBDRMW01; genus JBDRMW01. Next base: position 31,605 of record JBDRMW010000104.1, on the reverse strand, counting down.
GTTTTAAGAAGTTCTGCCATGCTTAATTCTTCTGCGGTTTCGGTCTGTTCCATGTTATTTTCTCCATTTTTATTATTGATATTTTTCGTATTCAAGACAGATGTTCCTTTCGATTAACCCTGTTTTACGGCAATAGTATCTTTTAATTCTTGTATGCCTTCCATTACCTGCTGAGCAATTTTTCGGTAATCATGTTCTCCTTTAAAATACATCGGTTTACCGAAATAAACACAGATTTTTTTAAAAAATAGGATTTTTTCAGTATTAACCACAAAGACCGGCACTACCGGAACTTCGGTATAACCGGCTAAAAACCCGACTCCCGGCTTGGGCCGTAAAAAACTATCCCGAGGATTGCGATGCCCCTCAGGGAACATTAAGAGAACTTTTCCGTCTTTCAATAATTGAATGGCCTTTTTAAAAGCTTTAAGATCCTGCCTGCCTCTTTTAATAGGTAATCCATTTACCCATAATATAAGTCTCTTAAGAACCGGTATTTTAAACAGCTCTTCTTTTGCAACAAAATGAACTTCCCGAAAAATCGAACTTCCCACCACCGGAGGATCAGCATTTGACCGATGATGTGATGCGATTATTACCGGCCCCTGCTTCGGAACGTGTTCGCTGCCGGTAATGCGTAATCTCCAAAAAACAGTAAATACGGTTCTAAAAAAAATCCAGCCGATGCAATACAATATGTGCTTTAATATAAATCTCATAGGCTTATTCATTAACGTGTGTTTTTTAGTATCCGCCAAAAACCGGGGAATGAAATATCCACACAGTCCGCATGAGAAATATAAGAGACTGAATCAGCGCAATGCGCTGCCACCGCCAATGACATAGCGATGCGATGATCATCATATGAATCCACCTCAGCACCATGCAGAGATGATTTTCCCTGTAATGTAAGTCCATCATCAGTAACTTGAATATCCGCACCCAGGCGGGTTAAGCCTTCCGCAATTGCTTCTAAGCGGTTACTCTCTTTAAATTTAAGTTCACCGGCTCCTTTAATAATTGTTTTCCCTTGAGCTAAAGATGCAGCAACCGCCAGGATCGGTATCTCATCGATCATTGCAGGGATCTCATCGGCTTGAATAACCGTCGCATGCAGTTTATGATGCGTAACGTATATATCGCCAACCGGTTCGTTCCCCAGCTCTTTACGATTCATAATCCGTATATCAGCACCCATTCTTTGTAAAATGGATATAAGTCCGGTACGTGTTGTATTAACACCAACATCACGCAGGATTATCTCTGAACCAGGAAGCAGACTGGCCAGTACGATAAAAAAAGCAGCGCTCGAAAAATCTCCCGGGATGGTAAGCTCAGTGGCGCGCAAATCAACCGGCCCCGTAATAGATATGCTATTGTTAACCTTACAAACCGGGCAGCCAAAGAGTTCAAGCATACGCTCAGTATGATCACGGCTTGCTGAGGGTTCGATTATCGTGGTTGTGCCTGCTGCATTTATACCCGCAAATAAAACAGCTGTTTTTACCTGGGCGCTGGCGACATTCATATGCCAAACAACAGCCTGCAGGGAAGGTGTGCCGTTAATGGCAAGCGGGCAGAGTATATTACCATTAAATGAATTTATTCCCGTAATGACCGCTCCCATTAACCGCAATGGATCGACAATACGTTTCATAGGACGTTTTTGAAGCGATGAATCCCCGTTAATCTCAACGGCAAATCCCTGGCCGGCAAGAATACCTGAGAGCATGCGGATCGTTGATCCTGAGTTTCCTGCATCAAGCATGCGGTTAGGTTTTTTTAACCCCTGCCGTCCCTTTCCAAAAACGTTTAAAGAAGAGGCATGTGAATCTATCTTTATTCCCAGGCTTTTAAGGCAGTTCCTGGTGCTCACACAATCGAGCGCTTGTGAAGCATTATTAATAATCGTTGAACCTTCCGCAACAGCCGAAAGCATTAATGCCCGATGAGTGATCGATTTATCAGGCATAACCTGAACAGAACCTGTTATTTTTTTTGCCGGTATTATTTTTTTTGAAGATTTATCCATGAAGAGCCATCTTTTTTCGTGAATCTCCGGCGCGTTTAAATATGGCGGATGATTTATTTTTTTTATCTATACTAGATAGTATGTTTTTTACATGCGTATTAAACATACGCAATGCCCTCATTATTTGATGCTTATTGCTCTGTAATATCTGCGCCCACATCTCAGGATTGCTCATCGCAACCCGCGTCATATCCTTGAAACTTCCCGCAGGAACTTTTAAAATTGAAGGATTTTCTTTTGCCAACGTTCCAACAAATTCCATCATCGCATATGCCAGAATATGCGGTATATGACTGCAGACCGCAACCATATAATCATGAGTCTCGGCATCAGTAACAATAACTTCAGCGCCGGCTTGTTTCCATAAACCGGTTATCTCTGCCAGAGCTTTAGGATTTTTTGTGCCCGGAACAACCACACATCCCGCAGATTTAAACAATGAGCCTGATGCATAATGAATACCGCTTTTCTCACTGCCCGCCATGGGATGAGAGCCAATAAATTGAGCGGGGAGTATGCGCGCCGCATCACGCATAATACAGCCTTTTACGCTGCCCGCATCCGTAACGATTGTTTGTTTCTTAATCCACGGCTTAATAGTATTCAGCGCTGCTGATATCCGGTCAACCGGAAGCGCTAAGACAACTATGTCAGCATGTTTCACGCCGTCACGAACATCAGTCGTAACCATATCAGCAGCACCCAGAGTAAATGCCGCAGCTAATTTTTTGGGATTTCTGCCGATACCAATCCGGTAATATCCTTTTTGTTTGAGCGCCAGGCCTAACGATCCGCCGATTAAGCCTAATCCATAAATTGCTATAATTTTTTTGGTCTTCATTTCTTTATGATCGTCCTTCCGACTGCATGTGCGACAGATTTAAGTTCAGCCATTAATTGAACAAACTGCTGAGGAAACAATGACTGTCCGCCGTCAGATTTGGCTTCTTCGGGTTTGGTGTGAACCTCAATAATAAGCCCGTCAGCTCCTGCGGTCACTGATGCCTTAGCCATCGCTGCTACAAAATTCCGCACCCCCACCCCGTGACTGGGATCAACAATGACCGGTAAATGAGTCAGCTGTTTAAAGACCGGCACTGCATTTAAATCCAGCGTAAATCGGGTGGCGGTTTCAAAGGTGCGTATGCCTCGTTCGCACAACATAACATTATAATTCCCCTGTGCAAGAATATATTCAGCAGACATAAGAGTTTCTTCAATGGTGGCTGCCATACCGCGCTTTAACATAACCGGTTTTCTGCTTTTACCGGCTTCTTTTAATAAATCGAAATTCTGAATATTTCGCGCACCAATCTGTATAATATCAGCATAATGCTCAACTAATTTGACCTGTGAAGGCGCCATGACTTCGGTTATAACCGGTACATTAAATTTTTCCCGCACCTCCGATAGATACTGTAATCCCTTTTCTCCCAATCCTTGAAATGCATACGGTGAGGTTCTCGGTTTAAACGCGCCGCCGCGGATAATGACCGCACCTGCGTTGCGTATCACCTTACCGATATCCAGAAGAAGCTCTAAGGATTCAACCGAACAGGGGCCAGCCATGACGACGACTCCCTTGCCTCCGATTTCAATCGTTCCTTTAGGCCGCGGTATGTTAATTACCGTATTTTTCTTCCGGAATTCCCTGCTTACTAATTTATACGGTTTTGATATCGGGCTTATAGAATCAACCGCATCCATTGCTTCAAAAACTTCGCGTGAAGCAATCGCATTGCTGCCAATCACCCCGATGACCGTTAATACTTTACCGCGGTCGATATGCGGAGCAAAACCCAATTCTCTAATTTTTGCTTCCAGTTTTTTTATATCCTGATCCTTGGCATTTTTCTTTAACGTCAATATCATTTATTCATCTCCCATTTCCCTTTAAATCTCATCCCTTATGCTCACGCCCGGTACCTGAGCGAAGCGAATGGTACGGGATGCCGCTGCCGTTAACTCATAACTTATAACTTATAATTCATAACATAACTGCCTTATCCCATAACCGCATCTAATGCGCGTATAAAAAACCGCATTTCATCCGGTTTTCCGATCGTCACCCTGATAAAATCAGGAAGTTCATACTCATCCATCGCCCGGATAATAACTCCTTTTTTAAGAAGCTTCTTAAATATCGCGGCACCGCTGCCGGGAACTTTAATTAAGACAAAATTCCCTGCGGACGGCACATACGGCAGCAAACGTTTATCAAGTTCGCGATATAACGCTTGTTTCCCCTTAGAAACCATCGCCAGCGATTGTGTTACTAATTCATTGCTGCGTAAACTGGCAATTGCCGCAGCCTGAGAGAGCCGGGTAATATTAAACGGCGGACGTATCCGATCCATCGGATCAATAACTGCCCTGTCCCCAATCCCGTATCCTATACGAGCCCCTGCCAGACTATATATTTTGGAAAATGTCCGCAGGGTAATAATATTCGAGAAACCGCGTAAAAAAAGAGAAATCCCATTTGGATAATCAGCATAAATTGAGGCATACTCAAAATATGCTTCATCTAAGACTATAAGCACCCGCCGGGGAACGTGTGTGATAAAGTTTAATAATTCTTTGTCAGCAATATACGTTCCCGTCGGATTATTCGGATTAGCAATAAAGACTGCAACGGTCTTTGAATCAATGGCTTTGCGCATACGCTCAACATCATGCGTATAATTTTTCATCGGGACTTCTTTTACTTTTATCTGCATCAAATCCCCTGCCATTTTATACCGGATAAAGGCATGCTTTGAGACCACTATATTATCGCCTTGTTTAAAAAATGTCTTGCCGATAATCTCAATAATCTCATCCGTTCCGCTTCCCAGAATGACCTGATTAACTGAAACCCGGTGTTTTTTGGCAAGCGCTTCACGCAGTTCTCGGCTGCTGCCATCGGGATAGAGGAAAACCGCGGATGCGGCTTTCTTCATCGCCGTAACGGCACGGCCCGAAGGGCCCAACGGGTTTTCATTAGACGCAAGTTTAACTGTTTTTTTCAGTTTAAGCTCGCGTTTTAATTCCTCAATAGGCTTACCCGGCACATACGGTTTAAATTTTTTTACACAGGATCTCACAAGTTTTGCAGTGTTCATAAATTACCCCGGCCCATGAAAAGACATTGAAGCTGAAGTTGCCTTTGACTTTATAATGTTAAATCTTAAATTTTAAATCTTAAATTGCCTTATTCAGCCATCGGATATGATCCTAGAATCTTGACGAATTTACAGTAATCATCAATAGTTTTAATAAGTTTTCGTATCTTCTCCTGTTTTATATGACCTTCAAAATCAACATAGAAAATATAATTCCATGCTTTGCCTTTTTCAGGCCGTGATTCAATTTTCGTCATATTTATATGCATCCGCTTGAACGGATTTAAAATATCGTGTAATGCGCCGACACGATCTTTAATGGCAAAAAGAATGGATGTTTTATCCTGTCCCGTGCTTTGAGCAATATCTCTGCCGATAACTAAAAACCGCGTAACATTATTGTGCAGATCTTCTATTCGTTTGGCAACAATCGGCAGTTTATATAATTTGCCGGCTAACTGAGAGGCGATCGCCGCCCCGTGCGCATCCTGGCTGGCTTTTTTTGCTGCTTCAGCGGTGGATGAAACCTCCACAAACTCAGCTGTATGCAGGTTCCGTTTAATATACCCCGAACATTGAGGAAATGCATGCTGATGAGAATATATTCTTTTAATATTCGCCACATTCCTGCATTTCGACAATAAACAATGATGAACCGCCAGTTTTATTTCCATGACTATTTTTAAATCCGATGAACGGAACATATCGAGCGTATGAGTAACAATACCTTCTGTTGAATTTTCAATCGGCACTACACCGTAATCAACCTGTTCGCGTTCAACCAGTTCGAATACTTCACTGATTGAAGGTGCAGGAAAATATTCAGCCTGCATCCCGAAGTTTTTTTGCGCAGCCTGATGCGTGAATGTTGCTTCAGGGCCAAAGTAACCGATAACCAGCTTCTTTTGCAGGTTCCGGCAGACGTTTAAAATCTCATCATATACTTCTGCCACCGCATCCTGAGAAAGAACCGAGGATAATCGTTTTACTTTGCGCAGGACTTCTTTTTCACGATGAGGCAGATAAAAACTGCCTCCGCTCTTTTTCTTTAATTTGCCGATATTAAGCGCCGCCTGAGCACGAAGATTAAGAAGCCGCACGATCTTAGAATCATACGTATCAATTTTTTTTCTTAAAAGTTTTAGTTTATTCATACCATTCCGATCACTGAAAACATTCGGTTTTCAGTGCCGTTCTCCTTTCGAAAAGAATAAAATTGGTCAGTCTCATGCGCCGTGCACCATGGCGCAGATGAAATATTTTTTATCTGGATTCCTTTGTCTGTTAATTGCTGAATCACTATTTTCTCTAAATCAAGTTTTGTATGTTTGCTAAGTTTAAATATATCCGCCAGATCTTTCCCCGCCTCATAACAGCATGAACGCATATGAGGTCCGATTGAAACCTGTATTGATGCTGTATCACATGCACATGTTGATGTAAGCAGGTCAATCATATGCGGGACAATACCGTTATAAACACCTTTCCATCCTGCATGTGCAATGCCAACTATGTTCTTATACGTATGGTTAAAAAAAACCGGCACACAATCAGCGGTAAAAATCCCTACTGCCACTGATCTGCATCCCGTTATAAACCCATCTGTCTTAAGGGACAACCGTTCCCCCTGATACGGCTTAGAGATTATCACGATGTTCGTACCGTGTACCTGCTCGCCTATAGCCCATCCTTCCCAGGGGAATCCCGCCATGAATCGGCGACGGAGAGCATCATCCTTAAAATTACCTTGACTACGATTGGTAGTAAACTGTGTTAAGCAGCTGGATTTATTAAAGTTTGTATCCTGAAATAATGCCCCGGTCTTTACCCACACAATATAAATCCAATACCATTCAAGCTGAAATAAAACTGCCTTATGCCTTATGACTTTGACTTTTAATTTTAAATTTTAAATTGCCTTATTCATACATCTTGTCAGCACCAGCACTTCCGGATTCAATCCCCCGAATAGCAAGCATTAATTCTTCGGGATTTGATGCGGTTGCTAATGCATCTTCAAGCGTTACTTCTCCGTTATTATACAGGGTAAGCAATGCCTGGTTAAATGTCTGCATCCCGTAATATGAACCCTGTTTCATAAGACTGCTGATTTCTGCAAGATTGTTCTCTTCAATATGTTTACGCACCAATGCGGTTACCACCAGAATCTCAACCGCAGGCACTCTGCCTGAACCCGACGAGCTCGGCAGAAGCCGTTGGGAAACAACTCCTTTTAAGGTATCTGATAATTGAAACCGTATCTGCGGCTGCTGATGCGGCGGAAAAAGATCGACAATGCGCGAGACCGTCTGTGTCGCATTTACCGTATGAATGGTTGATAAAACCAAATGTCCGGTCTGAGCTGCCGTGATTGCGGCGGCTGTTGTTTCCAGATCGCGCATCTCACCTAAGAGAATAACATCCGGATCCTGCCGGACGACATGTTTTAATGCCTCCAAATAGTTTCTGGTATCAAATCCTAACTCACGCTGGCTGATAATGGATTTTTTATCTTTAAACAAATATTCAATCGGATCTTCTATGGTTACCACATGTGTTGAGCGCGTTTCATTAATATAATCAATCATTGCCGCAAGCGTTGCACTTTTACCGCATCCGGTGGTGCCGGTCACCAAGACCAATCCCCGTGAATTATCAGACAATGCCTGAATAACGGGGGGAAGTTTTAACTCCTGAAAATTCTTGATTTTATCAGGCACATGCCGAATAGCCATATTAACTGATCCCCGCTGCCGATACACATTAATTCTGAATCTGCCGAGTCCAGCCAGACTGCATGACAGATCACATTCTAATCGTTCTTCAAATTCTTTCCGCAGACGTTCATTCATCAGATGAAACACCACCTCGGATGATTCTTTAGGTGTTACTTTCGGATGATCCAACGGGACAAGCTGTCCGTCAATACGGGCAACCGGCGGCAAACCTGCCCTGATATGCAGGTCGGATGATTTTTTCTGCACCATTGTTTCCAATAATTTGTTTAGATCCATTGATCCTCCAAAAATAATGTAATTAATTTTATTTTAATTTTTTGCATTTCATGCGCAAATAAGCCGGACGGTCGAGGTCTGAATCCTGCAGCTGATCAAATGCAGGATTACTTACCCCCGCCATTGCCGGTTCTTTACGATTAACCCGGTCATGAAATTTCTGTGATGAACTCGTATCAATCCGGCGGGGTTTCTGGGGAGGGAAACCGGTTGCAATTACCGTGATGCGTATTTTATCATTTATTGTTTCATCAATAGACTGCCCGTAGAACACATGCGATTCAGGAGATGCCGTTGCATGTATCAGGGACATTGCTTCTTTAATCTCATACAAGGTTATATCTCTTCCGCCTGAAATATTAACCAGCACCCCGCGCGCGCCGGCAATAGAGACATTCTCAAGCAACGGGCTCGATATAGACTGCCGTGCCGCATGAACCGCCCTATCCAACCCTTCACCTTCACCGATGCCCATCAATGCTTCTCCGGCACCGGTCATGATAGAACGCACATCAGCAAAATCAACATTAATCTCACCGGCAGTTGTGATCACATCCGTAATCGATTGAACACCCTGCCGAAGCACATCATCAGCAATGCGGAACGCTTCATAAGACGAAGTTTTTTCATTAATAATAGAAAATAACCGTTCATTAGGTATTACCAGTAATGTATCAGTAAATGATCGTAATGATTTAACACCCTGTTCAGCCTGCCGGGCTCTGACTTTCCCTTCAAACTCAAACGGACGCGTTACAATACCAACCGTTAAAATACCGCATTCTTTAGCAACCTCGGCAATAACCGGAGCTGCTCCCGTACCGGTACCGCCGCCCATGCCGGAGGTAATAAATACCATATCAGCACCAAGAATAGCTTCTTTAATTGCATCCTTGCTTTCAATTGCTGCCTGGCTGCCTTTTTGGGGATCACCGCCGACACCTAAGCCCCTGGTCATTTTATCGCCGATCTGTATTTTCATCGGCGCTTTATTCCGCCGTAAATCCTGCGCATCACTGTTGATAACAATAAATTCAACACCGCGGATACCCGAATCGATCATGCGGTTTACCGCATTTCCGCCGCCGCCGCCCACACCGACTACTTTAATATTAGCCGGCTGCTCTTTAAAACTTTCAACAAATCGTATTCTTACCATACAATATACCTCATTTAAAAATATTTTATGCTGCGGTCATGCTGTTAACTGTAATGTTAGATTTTAAATCTTAAATTTTAAATTGTCTTATTAAAATATTTCTTCAAAAATACTGGCTGCTTTTTTCCAAAAAGGCTGTTTCCGTAATGCCCGTCTATTTTTTGACCATTCATTCATCCCTTGAAAATTCAAGAGGCCTAATACGGTTGCATACGTTAAATCTCCGATTACTGATTCATGGCCATGTATGCCCTGGGTCATACCTAACCGGGTGGGCAGTCCCAGCACCTGCTCGGCTGCTGCAACCATGCCCTGCAGTTTGGCGCCGCCGCCGGTCATCACAATCCCGCCCGGTGCAATATAATCAATATATCCTGAATTTTTAATCTCATCATTAATTAAATTAAAAATTTCCTCAACACGCGGTTGAATAACTTCAACCAGAGTGCTTCGTCTGATCTTATTAACGGTCCGGCCGTCAACATTGGTATATTCTACATCTTCTTCATCACCATTTAAAAAGCTCAGCATTGCCACGCCGTATTTTTCTTTAATATTTTTAGCCGTGATTAAGGACGTGCGCAGTCCATACGAAATATCTTTGGTTATAAAATCACTGCCGATAGGAATCTCGCGTGCATACCGAATACTTCCTTCAGAATAAATCCCGATCAAAATTGATTGACCGCCCATATCTAATAACAAACATCCCAGTTCCCGTTCTTCAGGGCTGATCACGACATCGCCTACCGCCAACAAACTTGAGATCGGCTCAACAATTTTAAATCCCGCCCGATTAATCGCTTTCCAAATATTGTTTAGATGCGAACTGGATGCGGTTACCAGATGCACATCAACTTCCAAGAGAGATCCTTCCATCCCGATGGGATCAGGCACCCCGGTTTGCCGGTCTAATGCAAACTCCTGGGGCAGGGTATGAATAATTTCCCGATCAGATGAAATCGGGATAGCTTTTGCATTTTCAATTACCAGAGAGACGTCTTCCGGCGTTATTTCCTTATCAGTACGCGCAATATTCAATGCCCCATGATGATTAAATGCCTGCAGATGATGGCCGCGTATACCGATATATAATGATTGAATGGACTCCCGTGCCATTTCTTCCGCCTGTTCAATAACTTTAGAAACCGCATGTGCGGTTTCATTAATATTAATAACCACTCCTCCGCGCAGTCCCCGGCAGGGTAAAAAACCGGCACCCAGCACGTTAAGTTCGCCTGACACCTCATCGCGCCTTCCAATCGCACATGAAATCTGCGAACTACCCATGTCCAACGCAGCTACTATATCATTCTTCGGCATAACGTCCTCCCCTTACATTCTTAATATTGTTCCTCATCACTGTCTATGCCGCGGGGCCGGATCAACACCCGTCCGTCTTCCCAGCAGCGCATATTTAAATACCGTATCTTATTAAACTTTTTTTTTGCATCCATATAGACCGTCAACATACGGTCATATTTAATTTTAAAATCGTCTTCGCTTAACTCCCCCCATACAATCTTGGTCCCGTCATTTAAATAACAGATAATATCCAGAGGAATATCTGTATGCAATTTTAAAATATCCTGTCCGAGCCCCTGATCCATTGATTTAAGCAGTTTTAAAAACTTAATCAGAACGTTCCGTTCAATCTCACCCGCCGCGATGACCTCAGGCAGAAACATCTTTTTTAAATACAGTTTCTGATCCAGGATCGGCAGCCTGAACATCACATTTTCTTCGTCAACACAGAACATCTTGCTGCCGTAAGCAATCAGCGCAATCGGCTCCCGATGCGTTAGGTTAAGAACCACCCGGCGCGGCAGCTCCCTTTTTATAATAACATCTTTTATCTCAGGCCGGGCAGCCTGCAGCTTATGGACAACATCTTTAGCTCGAAAAGCAAATATGTTATCTCCTTCTTTAATAGTTAAGCGTTCTTTAATCTGCTCGGTCTCTTCGGTGCTGGTCCCCTGGATCTCAATCTCTAGTATTTTAAAATAGGCCGATGAAAAAAAGAGCGCATACGACATATCAAACAAAATATATAAAACGCCGGCCGTGCATGCTGCTATTAATACTCCGAAAATAAATTTCTTCGCTGTTTTCCGGCGGTGCATTCTTTTTTTCTTCCGGAGGACCACATGCTGTTTTCTTCGGCTCATTTTTTTTGCAAAGACAGCTCAATAATTTTCTTAACCAGCTTAAGGAAACTCATCCCTTCAAACCGCGCCGCTTCAGGCAGAAGGCTTGTTTCGGTCATGCCGGGAATCGTATTAGATTCAAGCAAAAATATCTTTTCTTGGCGGTTTACCATCATATCGATCCGCGCCATAACTTCGCATCCAAGCGATTGGTATGCGCTGAGTGCGATTCTTTTAGCTTTTTCCCGCACCCGTTTGCTTACGTTAGCAGGGATAATATGATCGCTGCCGCCGATCTCATATTTTGATTTAAAATCATAAAAACTTCCCTTAGGTTTTATTTCTATGACTTCCAACGGTTTTCTGCCGATAATTCCCACGGTAATTTCGGTGCCGGAAATATATTTCTCAATAAGGACCGAGGTATCATATGTAAGCGCCCCTTGTACCGCTTTTGGAATCTCCCGCAGATGCCGCACAATCGACACGCCAAAAGCCGAACCCTGAGAGTTAGGTTTTATAACAACCGGCAGTTTATTTTCAAAGAACTTAATTTCATTTTTATTCAATGCCTGGTGCACTTCCCACCAGGCAGGAGTTACCAGCTTTTTTGCATCCCAAATCGCTTTGGCAGCAGCTTTGTTCATGCTCACTGCACTTGCAGAGACTCCGGGGCCGGAATACGGAATACCCGCTGCATCCAATAATCCCTGGACTGTTCCATCTTCACCATACGGCCCATGCAGGGCAATAAAAACAAAACTTACATTCCTTTTTTTTAAATCAGCCAGCCAAGTTTTGCGCAAGATAATCTCTTCAACGCAAAACCCGTCTTCATGCAATGCACGGCTGACTGCTTTGCCGGTTTTAAGAGATATCTCCCTTTCAGCAGACCAACCTCCCATTAGAACAGCAATCTTTTTCCTGCGAAAATATTTTTTTAAATCCAACGAAGTATCCAGAAGATATCCTGTAGCCTATTTATCCCCAATATTGTTAACTTAATATTAGCAATATTATGTTAATTTTTCAAACATTTTTTTACTTAAAACTCCTGCATTTATACGTTATTAACAGCCTGCCTGTTTTTAAGCAGCCATTCACCCACTTTCCAGACATTTCCGGCACCAAGGCTTAAAAAAATATCCCCTGGTTTTAAACTTCTCTTCAGCGCTGGATCGTTAAATTTTACCATATGAGATTCAACTCCCCGTTTTTTAAGCCAATCAACGATCATCGACGAATGAACTCCTTTTATTGGTTTCTCGCTGGCAGGATAAATATCCAATAAACGAATCACATCAGCATTCTTTAGAACAATCGCGAACTCACGGTATAATGCTTTGGTCCGGGTATACCGGTGCGGCTGAAACAATACAACCAGCCGACGCCTTGGCCACGCCTGCTTAATGGTAGTTAAGACTTCTTTTATTGCAGTCGGATGATGGCCGTAATCATCAATCACCAGAATATCATTAACCGTACCTTTTATTTCAAGTCTTCGCTTAACCCCGGCAAACTCTCTAAATGCACGTTTGATACTGCCGAACGAGACGCCGACTTGAAGCCCGGTGATGGCTGCGGCCATTGCGTTAAGTACATTGTGCTTACCCGGAACATGCAGGGTAATACTCCCGAAATTTTTTGTTTTTTTCATTACCGAGAACGTGGTCTTATAACCTTCTTGTGCAATAATGCGCGGATGATAGTCATTCGATGCACTCATGCCAAAGGTTACCATCTTCCGGTTAATACCGGGCATAATACGTTTTATGTACGGATCATCACCGTTTACGATAGCCGTTCCGTAAAACGGAATTTTATTGATATGTTCAGCAAAGGCGCTGGTTAAATTTTTCATTGATCCGTAATAATCGACATGATCGTCATCAATGTTAGTTACGATCACAATAGTGGGGGACAATTTCAAAAACGATCCATCACTTTCATCAGCTTCAGCTATTAAAAAATCTCCGTCTCCCAGGCGTGCGCCGGTGCCGATATTATTGATGATCCCTCCTACGATAATAGTCGGATCTAATTTTCCTTCCCGCAGGATAAAGGCAACCATCGAAGTGGTTGTTGTTTTACCATGAGTGCCTGCAACAGAAACCGTGTATTTTAACCGTGCCAGCTCAGCCAGCATCTCTATACGCGCAATGACCGGGATACCTGATTTTTGGGCTTCTTTAATTTCACCATTATTCCGTGGAATGGCCGTTGAGGTAACGACCACATGCGCTCCTCTGACATTCCGGGCATTATGTCCAATAAAGATTTTGATCCCTAATTTTTTAAGCCGATTAGTTATTGATCCTTTCTGCATATCTGAGCCTGATACGTTGTACCCTAAATTATAAAAAACCTCCGCTATACCGGACATGCCTGACCCGCCGATACCTACAAAATGAATATTTTTTATTCTTTCAAACATTGTGTTATCCAATCCCGGATTTGATTTTTAATATCCGCAAAATTTTCTCTGTTTAAAACAAATATTTTTTTATCGGCTAACTGCTTTATATCATCACTGAAAGGCTGGGATTTAACCCGCATGGTAGCTAACACATATATATCCGATAAAAGGCATTTCATAAGCGTTTCATGAAATTTTTTCGACAGGATCTCCATGCTTCCAATCTCATCAACAACGACTATTTTTTTATGCGCCAACGCATCAAGCATTGCTGAAACACCGATTGCTTCAAGCACGCTCAGATCAACACCATACTTGCCGTATTTGTGAGCAGTTTTCATTCCTTTTGAAGAAAACAGGCCTTCCCGCCCGTCTAAACTAACAATTTTAAAACCCCGGCGTCTGCCGTCATCTTTAATTTCATCCGTATAAAATCCGCCAACTACATCCTTATGCTGGAGCATGAGCTCTTTAATCAACGTCGTTTTCCCAACCCCCACACTTCCCGCAATAAACACTTTCTTAACTATCGTTTTTATCATTTATTATAATTCTAATAAATCACTTTTTATTTTTACTCATACCCCTGTCTTTTAAATTCGAACTACTAAATCCGAAATTCGAAACAAATTCGAAATACAAAATTTCAAAACTCCAAACACATCAATTTTGCTGAACCATGCATTTTATTTCGCTTTTGACTTTGTTTCGAATTTCGATATTCATGTTTCGAATTTCATTATATTAGTGTATTTTCCATTCCGGATGTTTCTGCGAAATAAGCCGCGTATCAGAAAGCTGCTTCATGGCAATCTGCCGCCATGAAAGAATATTATCTCTTGACGCAGCTTCAATCCCCGGCATAACCGTTACCGGCTGCAGCACAAAAGGGATATGTTTATCAATATCAGCAACTAAATGCACTGCCTGGATAATCTCATCATTAGTGGTCTGTGAGGTTAAAACGATTTTAACAAATATTTTTCCTAATCCAACTTCTAAAAACTCACGGTGGATATCCCATAAATCATGGCCGCAGTCAGACGAACATTTTATATCCATTGAAACCGTATCTACCATTGATAAAATCTGCCGCAGGATTTCCGGTTTAGTCCCGTTTGTTTCAATATAAATCTCATATCCTGATTTTTTTAAAAGCGGAAGCAAGGATTTTAAAAACTCCCCCTGAAGCAGGGGTTCTCCTCCGGTTAAGGAAACCGTCTTATGCGGACGCTGCTTATTTAACAGATCTATCTTAAGCATAACTTCTGCTATGCTCATTTCCCGTGCATGAACAGATTCTCTGCTTGCCGGCGTATCGCAGTATCCGCATTGCAGATTACATCCCGCAAACCGCACAAAAATCTGCCGTTCACCCAGTTTTATTCCTTCCCCCTGCAGCGAGGAAAATATCTCAACAATTTTTGCTTTCATCCAGCCTCTTTAAATCCTTTTTCACGCAAAATACAGGCATCGCATTTTCCGCAGGGTTTTTCCCCTCCGCGGTAACATGACCAGGTCAGGTCAAAAGGAACATGTAAACGTCTGCCTAATGTAATTATTTCTGCTTTGGTTTTACGAATAAGCGGCGCACTAATGTGAATGGGATTTCCCTCTCTCCCTGTTTTAGTCCCCAGGCATGCCGCATACTGCATGGCTTTAATATAATCAGGCCTGCAGTCAGGATAACCTGAATAATCAACCGCATTAGCTCCGATGCACACGTCAGTGCATCCCCAGGATTCAGCCAAAGAAACCGCATAACTTAAAAAAATCGTATTTCTCCCGGGAACATACGTAGAGGGAATCTTTTTTTTCCCTGCTCTGCGGGAGTCCCCCCTTGGAATGGTAAACCGCGCATCAGTTAAACTGCTTTTTAAAACTGGAAGATAAAGTTTAATTTGCATCCACGGACAACCTGCTTTATGTGCTATTTTTTTAGCATAGGTTATTTCTTTTTTATGTTTCTGTCCGTAATCAAATGTTATTGCCGTACACGTAAATTTCTGCTTTGCCCAATACAGCAGAGTGCCTGAATCTAACCCGCCGGATAATAACACAATAGCTTTTTTTTTATAACTCATGCCGTTGCCTTTGCCATTGAAGTTTGTTTTACCTGAATCCTTGACGTTATCAAGTATCTAGTATCTAGTATCTGATGTCTGGTATCTAGGATCCAGTATACTCTGCCCAGCTGTCATTTGATTCATGCACACGGACAGATTTTACGTGTGCCGTATCTTTAGCAATTTTTTTCTTAATATCTTTAAATATTTTGCACGCAATGTTTTCAGCCGTCGGCTCTTGTTTTTTAAATATGGCGAGAGAATTCAAATAATTATGATCCATCTGCTTTAAAACAGCTTTAACCTTTTTCTTTAATATCCTAAAATCCATCACGAGCCCGTCTTTGCCGACCCGATCAGATTCAAGTTCGACGCGCACATTCCAATTATGCCCATGCAGGCGTTCACAGCTTCCCCTATACCGCCGCAACCGGTGGGCACCTGAGAACTTACTTTCAATACCTATTCTATACATATCATTAAACCAAACTCTAAATTCTGAATCCTAAACTCTAAACAAATTCCAAATCACAAATTACAAACTCAAAACAAAGTCAAAACCTTAAAAAAACTAATCTAATCTTACTAACGATATTTGCTCTATCTTCTTTTTTAAAAACAATTGCCCGATCCGGCAGAATTTATCCGGAGAATCACTGACGTAAAACATACGCTTCCCTTTATTTTTTTGAGGGTTAACCATAGATTTAGCATGCAGAATATTAAACACATTACCTGCGGTTTCCTCGGCTGAATCAACAATAGATATGTTCTTCCCCAATACTTTGTTAATAACTTTTTTGAGTAATGGATAATGCGTGCATCCTAAGATAATCGTATCGCAGCCGGATGATCTTATGGTTTTTAAATAGGTGCGGGCAATATCTTCCGTAATATGCCCGTTAAGCCATCCTTCTTCAACCAGGGGCACAAATAAGGGACATGCTTTCCCGATATATGATATTTTTTTACCCGTATATTGAGCATATGATTTCTTATTCATCAATATTTTCTTGTACGAACCGCTTCCTATGGTGCCTTCCGTTCCGATAACTGCAATGTTGCCGTTTCTGGTATGCGCCAGCGCTGCTTTGACACCTGCCACAATCACGCCGCTCACCGGAAATGATAATTTCTGCTGAAGTTTGGTAATCGCATAGGCAGAAGCCGTGTTGCACCCAACGACTAACATTTTTATTTTTTTTGTTTTTAAAAACTCGGCAATCTGCAGAGAATACCGTATAACCGTATCTGCTGATTTCGTCCCATACGGCACCCGTGCGGTATCGCCAAAATAGATAAGATCTTCCCCGGGCAGCAGTTTTTCTATCTCCCTCAACACGGTTAACCCGCCAATACCTGAATCAAAAATACCGATCGGCCGATTATTTACATTTTTCATAAGATTAATTTTCCTTGTCATTAAAATTTCTTAATATACGCTATATGCTATTTATTATTAAAGTAATCTACAATTCCTGCATAATACGCATCAACAATCTTTGACTGAAACCGCCCGCTCTTAAGTTTTGCTTCTTCATCCTTATTGGAGACAAATCCTGTTTCAATTAGGACTGACGGCATCTGAGCATTCATAAGCACGTAAAACTGTGCCTGTTTTGCGGAGCGATTTTTTATCTTAACTCTTTTTTGCACTTGTTTCAAGACCGAAGAGCATACATCGGCTGATTCCACATGAAACATATTTTTGGCGATGGACCATAACATCTTTTCTACACCTTTTTTTTTCACCATTGAGTCAGCTTCCAACTGCAATGCGGAGTTTTCTAACCTGGCCGTTGCTTCAGCTGCTTTATCGGTTGCCTGCCCGGAAAGAAAATAAATTTCAAATCCTTCGCTTTCTTTTTTTAACGAAGCATTGCAGTGTATAGAGACAAAAAGATCAGCTTTGTTACTGTTTGCGATCTGCGCCCGTTTCAATAAGGGGATAAACACATCCGTGTCCCGGGTTAAAATAACGGTAAAATTCCCTTTATTTTTTAATATTTTTTCCAGTTTTAATGCAAGTTTTAAATTTAAATCTTTTTCTTTAGTGCCGTTGCGTCCTATGGCACCGGGATCTTTTCCCCCATGGCCCGGATCAATAACAATAATCTTCTTTGTCCCATCATATCTTACCGGCCGCGCTGGTGCTTTATCACCTTTCCCGGGCACTTCTATGGTAACCTTATGAGGATAGGCCGTGTAGGACGTGCGTGCGTTTCCCGCAGAAGCATCTAGATTGATATCAACAATCACTTTCCGGTTCTTTTGCTTCATATTAATATTTTTCACAATCCCATCATCAACAAAGAATTTCTCATCTTCTCCGGAAATACCATAATCAAACGAAAGGGTTATGCGGTTTCCCTTGATATAATCTTTACATATGACATAGGGATCATACTCAATCTCAATACGCGTCATGTCCGTATCAGAGTAAAAATGCGGAGGCTGCACATTTACTTTCTTATCAACCGTTAACATAAACGTCTCATTATTCCAGTTTGATATCGACCGGGAAGCATCTTCAAAAGACTGTGCCAATAATAATTCAAGCGGTACGCAGACTTTGTTGTTGATTTTAATCATTTCCCTGTTCATCTGCCGGGGAATATCATTGATTATTACTTTGGCACTGCCAATCTGTAAGACAACCGCTGAGCTGTGAATACTCATGACGATTTCCTGAGACATTCTTTTCCAATCAAGGGTCATACGGTAAATATGAGCAACATCTTTTACCGGGATATACGGGAAGCCATTATCAATAAAAATATAGGTTTTTTTACGTAATTCATCTCCTTCATAAAAAACTTTAATCTGCTTCTTTTTATAATCAGGTGCGCCAACTGCATGCATACACAAAAAACCGCATCCATATGCGATAAGGAAAAAAACAGCTATTTTTGGAATCAATTTATTATCACGCGTCATATTAATGCATGGGAGCTCCCTCACCCGTCCCTCTTCCCTCGGAGAGAGGATTTAGGTGAGGGGGATTTTCTTCTTCAGAGAGTCTTTTTTAAGAGATCTCTTTATTTAAATGTCAATATTATTTTACTAAAAGATTATATGCAAGTAAATAAATGAAAACTATATGAAATATGCGCAAATTATTGTAAAATCTTATCTGTTAGAATATTTTTTAAAAAATACTTGAAAGAATTTTGCATCTATGTTACGCATTGCCGAACTATCAAAAACGTTTATTTCAAATGGTTCTGCCATAACCGCGCTGGATAAGGTAAGTTTTACGGTATTCCCGGGCGACAAGATGCTGTTATACGGGCCTAACGGATCAGGAAAAACAACGCTCTTTAAATCAATATGCGGGCTGCTCATTCCCGACCACGGAGAAAGCCGGTACGGCAATCAACTGCTTGATTATTATGAGATCGCGCTCAGAAAAAAAATCAGCTTTATTAAAAGCGATATTAACGGCATGTACCCGCGCTTATCCCTGCGGGATAACCTTGAGTTTTTTACGCATCCTTATATTATTGATAAAAAGCGCAGAAACGATAAAATAAATGAATTTATATCAGTTTTTGGCATTGAGTCATTTGGTGCTATGCCGTTCCAAAACTGTTCACATGGCATTAAAAAAAGAGCCTGCCTGATAAAAGGATTAATTACTGATCCGGAAATCTTATTGATTGATGAATGGAATAGTTTTATTGATGCCGGCATGCAGGAATCGCTCGTGCAATATATACACCGGACATATACGCATAAAATACTTATTTTTTCATCTCACAGCATATCCGGGCAATCCGATTTTTTTAATAAAATACTTATTCTGCAATCAGGAAGATTAATGTATGCAGATACCATTCAAAATCTCATCAAAAAAACAAATAAAGGCGGCCTGTCAGAGGCCGTTAAAGATGTAACGGTTACGCATGTATAATATACACCTGTTACTGCCATTTATTACAAAAGATATCTTAATCCAAAAATCATACCGATTTGACAATATTCTCCGCATATTAGGCATACTTCTGCAATTAATTCTTTTTTACTTCATCGGAAAACTTATCAACGCTGATCCTCACGGCTTCTTAGATGTTTCCGGAGGATCCTATTTTCCTTTTGTGCTTATCGGGCTTGCCTTTTCCCCGATTTTTTCATTTGGATTATCATTCTGCAGTAATTTTATACGGGAAGAAACAAGCTACGGTACGATTGAACAGATATTTTCCCTCCCCGTCCGCCTTGAGCAGATACTTGCCGGCGCTGCCTCGGGCAAACTATTGTTTATTCTTGCAGAATGTATGGGGGTATTAACTATAGGTTTTATTTTTTTAGAGATCAAGTTAAGCCTCGTAAAAATACTGTTTTTAGTTATGCTTGCATGCATATCAATACTGGTTTATTTTGGATTAGGCCTTATGGCTGGAAGCTTTATTCTGGTGTATAAAAAAGGCGATCCCATTCAATGGGTGCTTGTTAATATATCGGATATTTTAGGAGGAGTATTTTTTCCCGTAACTCTTTTCCCCGGGTGGATCAAATCAATATCATTTTTTATTCCAACCACTCATATACTTTCTATAGCACGGAAAGCGGTTTTAACTGATTCATACAGAGATTCTGTATTGCCTATAATTGTATTAACCGCAGCGGGGTTACTCAGTTTATATGGAGGATGTACGGTGTTCAGAAAAGCATTTAACAAAACCAGGGAAAAAGGCAGCCTCGGACATTTTTAAAAACCCGCCATTTTCTTCACCACGCGAAAACCATAAACCATGCATGTAAAAGGCCGCATTATATATGCGCCGATCACCCCAATAGTGCTAAATCTATTATATCTGCGCCTTATAAAATAAGGGCTTGGAAATACCATTTTCAGGAGAAACCCCATTTTAAATAAAACATTTCTCTGGAAAACAAAACGTAATATATGGCCTTTAAGATTGTGTTTTAATGATAATGATTTATGCAGGAACCAGGATTCAAATATTTTTTCTTTTCCCTTCAGCAATACTGCTATTGCATCACCGACAGCCGGGGGTAATTTAGGCTGCATCTGGTGAAAGGCTGCCCTAAAGGGAGTTATTAAATTATACGCACCAGCAGAGAAAATTAGTTTTTTTAGATCTAGCGATTCCTGCCACCTGCTCAACATGGACACCACATCTTTTTCCCAATCCCCCTCCCGATTCCCATGATGGATAAATGCATGAGCAACAGCATGAATAATCATCTCCTCTTTAGGCATAACCTGGCATGGTAAGCCTGCAATCATTCGTATAGGCGACATCTGCCATAATCGCTGTAATTCGCTCGATGATGCGTACCATATATCAGCATGCATATCAATCGGAAGACCATCTCCAGCAGGAATCCATTCAGAAGGACTATCTTTGCTTGGTATATATCCTAATTCATGCATAAGACTGTGTATTTTCTGCAGATCACCAGCCTTAACTAATATATCAATGTCGCTTAAATAACGTTCTCCGATATTGGTATAGAGCAGATCCAGCAAAACTATTCCTTTTATGGGAATAAAAGGAAGTTTACTGCGCATAAACTTATCTGTAATATCATGGAACTGTTTTTGAGCCAGGATATTCCGATACAGGGACGCTGCTGAATAACCTGACATTTGTTATTTCCTTATTATGTTTTTGATTTATTTATCACGGTATTCAACTATTAATGCCAAACTTTTCACCAGCGTATATGTTGACTAACACTATAATAATCCTCTTTCGATCCACACTTCATATTCGAGCAGCAGATTGCTTTTGTCCAGAAAGATTAATAAGAGTATTCCCGATAATGATATTAATATAAGAATTATGTAATATTTTTTTATATCGGCTTTTTTCCTTTTTAACCCCAACAAAAATAAACCGATCAAAAAAGACGGGATAAATAGAGCATTCAATAAATAAGGGTTAAATCCAGTGTGCCCGGACTCATTTTGGATTGCATAGAGCGCTAAAACAACAATAACTGATAAATTAAGAAAAGAGAGTATTATTGAAAATATATGTTTCATTTATTTTAAAGGGGTAACGGGACGTTGTTAACAAACTTAACAAACCCTATATCCCTGCCAATTCCTTTATACTTTTTTTTCTTAGCTTTTCAAAGAATTGTTTTTCTCGTTTCATAAGCATTGTTATTCCGCTTGGCGTCATCTTAATGGTTTGCCCTGCTGCTGAATTAGTAAGCCCCGATTTTCTCACCCCGATATACACCGCTAATTTACGAGCTTTTTCAACTTAATAAGCGCTGTTTTTACTGCAAATCACCGTCTTATCAAGCCCATTTTTTTCTGCAATCATATAGGTATCCAGGCAGGTCAATTCGAGGTTGTCGTGGCATAAAATAATGGGAGTAATTTATTTAAGAGTTTGTCAAGTTTGTTAACAACGTCCCAGATCCCAGATCCCACAAATCCCTCTAATATTGATTTTTTTCTTTTTTTCTGCTTTTCTTGCTGCAATAAGTCTTATGTTTTTATCACTTTTCCTATAACAATGACAAACAACTAATATGCGCAAGACATAACTTAACCCAAGTATGATAAACCGTTCTTCATAATCAGAATGATCAGGATCATTAATTAATAACGCATTTTGATCATAAAATACAGTTTTAGTTTCTTCAAACGATATACCATAAAGCTAAACTGCTTTTACGGAGCCCCGAAGGAGCTGGGTAAAAGTCGGGTTGGGCCTGGTTAGAAATCTATTTTTTCAATAATCTTGTTATTTCTTTTTTTAATTTAGGTAGATTGTATTTTACAGCATCCCAGATAATTTTGAGATCAATAATATCATATCCGTGCGCGATAACATTGCGCAGGCCTATTATTTTGTGAGCATCATCAATGCTAGAAATAAAAGCATCATCGATTTTCTTTATCCTGTTCAGTGCTTCGCCGATAATTTCAAATTGTCTTTCAAGAGCGGATTGAAGAAGTGTATTCCTCTTGTAATTCTCAAAAGATTTATTTTTTACGAAAGATTTGATATTTTTAACAGCTTGATATATATCATAAAGATATTTATTTATTTCTTCTGTCATATATTGGCTTCCTCGTTTTATTAATTCTTTTCTTAAAAAATGGGTTTCGCACAGAATGTTCGATGACAATATCAACGGACCTTTGAAATATATTATGTAATTCATCCTTAAGGTCAAAGTATTTATCGAATAAATTAACTTTATGTTCGTCATTAAACTCAACAAGAAAATCTATATCACTATTTGGCCCGAATTTCGATGTGGCAGCAGATCCAAACAAATCGAGTTTTTTTAGATTGAATTTACTACAAACTGCATTTAATTTATCTTTATAATTATTCACATTTAGCATATTGCATTCACCCAAATTTGATTATATGAAATATATCGTTTCTATACAAGATAGAAATGAATTGCTAAAACGGGTAACGGGGCGTTGTTAACAAACTTGACAAACCCTATATCCCTACCAATTCCTTAAAAAATCGGATTTATGTGATACTATTCCTAAAGAAGTCTGGAAGCAAGACTGGGTTGTTCATATACAGCCTGCAGGCTCTGGGCATGCAGTGATTAAATATATTTCACCTTACATACGCCGTATTGCTCTATCTAATAACCGTATTGTAAATTTTAAGGGAAGGATGGTAACGTATAAATACAAACAAAATGGTTCAAACATCTGGCAATACACCACCCTGGACGCAATCGCATTCATGCACAGATTCTTAACACATGTGCTTCCGAAAGGATTGGTGAAAATACGTTATTATGGGTTCCTCGCACAGAATCAAAGAAAGGTTTTTAAACATATTCAACAGATTCTGGGATGCACGATTGCGTGTCAAGACAACACCGAACCAAAACAATCTGATCCAAAAGAGCTTTACTGCAGATCCTGCGGCGGTAAGCTGTTGTTTAAAGAAGTAGTACCTAAACAAAAAAGAGCTCCTCCAGGATAATTAATGATTTGTGCAGATTACATGCGGTTACGTACAGATTAAAGATTATTCATCGGTGCTATAGGCGGAGTCTGGTCAAATGGATACACCATATGATATTCCTAATGTTGCCAAATACCGGTTCTACTATCTTCATTCTTAAACTATATATGTGTCTGCCTACTACCGTGTCAATCTTTTCTTTCATCTTTTGTAATACGTTATTCTCTGCTCCCTCATATTTATAAAATACATGTATCTGACGTGCTACCGTTTGCTTTTTTCTCAGACATTTTATCCGCAAGGGGCATATCCGGCAATCTTTCCTTCGCGCCATATACGCGATTGCTTTCCTCCCTTTGTATTCCCAATTCCTATTCCGTATATACATCTGTTTTCCTGCGGGACAAACCATTTTCTTCGTTTCTTCATCATACGTAAAATCTTCTATTGTATACCATTTGTTCTTTTTTTCTGTTCTCTTGCCATCTGTTGAAGTTCTATGTCTTTTTGCAGTTTCAAATCTTGGATCTCGTTTCCTGAATCCTTTATCCGGTATATATGCATCTAACCCTTTGCATGTTACTCGAGTTCGATTAGCTTCTCTGCTTTAATCATCATGCATTTCATTTATTCATATTTTCATCAAAAATTCATTATTCTTTTAATTACTTAAAAAACCTATTAAAGTTTCAAATGTTATTTCAGTTTCAATATTTATCAATATCAAATATAATTTAAACAAAAGTAATATTGCAAATACTTATCATTCTTTAGTAGTATACACTTAAGCAATACCAAGATTGAACACTTGAAACCGTATCTGAAGTAATTGTCAGCGGGATAATTGTTTTATTCAATCAGTCTCTAAAATAGGAAAACTCAGAGGGATGGTTTGAGATAATTCAAAGTCCTGCTCCAAATTGAATGCTTCGGCCTTAAAAGTCGGTGTGGGCGGGATAAAGTCAGGCGAACGTCTCGGCGTTTTTGCTTCAGTGGAAATATTTTTCGCGGCGGGCGCGATAGCGCCCGATCCTACCCCCTCAGGAAGCCTACCATCGTCGGAAAATCTATTATAAAACCACTCAACTGAAATCTTCTTTTTGGAATAGATAATCTTCTTGATAAACGCTCGAACGGCAAGTGATTGGTCAAAACCTTTCCTGCGCGCATTTCTTTATATACAAACGAGGATTTAGCGGGAAAGGAAAACAATTATTTTAAACGTCTCTTTCGTTCAACAAGATCATCCAAACTTATATTAAGCGCATCTGCTATTTTATTTACTGTATGTATTGTGGGATCTTTTGAAAAATTCTGTTCAATCTTACACACCATTGTATAATATAATCCAGCTTTCTTAGCCAGTTCTTCCTGAGTTAGCCCTCGTTTTTTTCTCCAGTATTTAATCTTATCACCAATCATAATAAAAACTATTCGATATTGAGTAGATTATAAAAATATGCTGCTATTTCTTTAAAAATATATTACATTTTGTGAGGTGCTTTATGCAAGAATCAAGAATAAAATCAACACCATGTGCAATTTATACTCGCGTGTCAACAGATATGCAAGCAGAAAAGGATTTTAATTCTTGTGAAGCACAAACAGAAAAGATCAAATGCTTTATTGAGAGTCAGGAAGGGTACAAGCTTTATAAAGTTTACAATGATCCCGGATATACCGG
Source organism: bacterium (assembly GCA_043811735.1). Classification (GTDB taxonomy): domain Bacteria; phylum Elusimicrobiota; class JBDRMW01; order JBDRMW01; family JBDRMW01; genus JBDRMW01. Next base: position 6,049 of record JBDRMW010000104.1, on the reverse strand, counting down.
TGCTAACTTAAACCGTCCTGCTCTAAACCAAATGATCCATGACATTGAAGCCGGATATATAGATGTCGTGCTTACCTACAAAATTGACCGGCTCACCCGATCCCCGAAAGATTTTTATCACTTGATAGATGTTTTCGATAAACACGGGACTTCGTTTATATCCGTTACAGAGCGATTTGATACCTCAACTCCTTCGGGAAGGCTCCTGCGGAATATCATGTTAACCTTTGGTCAATTCGAGCGTGAACTTACTTCCGAAAGGATTAAGGACAAATTTCATCAGCGAGTTTTGAAAGGTCTCCCCAACGGAGGATATGCCCCATTCGGCTATAAATGGGAAAAAGGACGGTATGTTATTGATAAACCTAATGCCGAAATAGTTAAATCCATATATGATACATACATTAAAACACGGTCTTTAAAACTAACTACTAAAATGCTCAGAGATAATAACATTTATTCCAAAAGAGGAAGGATTCGGGGCAATTCGTTTACCTTCCATGTTTTACGTAACCCAATCTATATCGGCAAGCGGAAACACCGCGGAGAACTAATCCCGGCAGTACATGATCCCATATTGTCCGAAGACATATTTAACTATGCGCAGACCATTCATCAAGCCCCAAAACAGAGGTCTCATTTACATAAATCATTACCATATGCAGGCTTGATCGAATGTTCTGAGTGCAATTCGATTATGTCCCCAAGTCATACGAATAAACATTATAAGGGTAAAATACAAAAATATTATTATTACCGGTGTACAAAAAGCTGTCACTCGGGCTGGGATAGCTGTGGAATCAAAGAAGTGAATGCAGACAGGTTTCAGGATACGGTTTATAAAAATTTAAAGAGGATTGCTGTTGATTCGGACTACATCAAAAACCTAATATTTGCGGCAAAACACTCCCAAAATGTGCCCCAAGTGGTGGGAAACGAACTAGAGGGCAATTTTCCAGGATTAACGGCCGAAAAACTCCAAAAAAGCCTAACGACATTTACAAAGGAGTATGCGCGCAGGAAAGGTTTTGACCAATCACTTGCCGTTCGAGCGTTTATCAAGAAGATTACCTATTCCAAAAAGAAGATTTCAGTTGAGTGGTTTTATAATAGATTTTCCGACGATGGTAGACTTCCTGAGGGGGTAGGATCGGGCGCTATCGCGCCCGCCGCGAAAAATTTTTCCACTGAAGCAAAAACGCCAAGCCGTTCGCTTTGTTATATCCCGCCCACACCGACTTTTAAGTTCGGCACATTAGGAATGGAGCGGGTGATGGGAATCGAACCCACGTAACCAGCTTGGAAGGCTGGCACTCTACCATTGAGTTACACCCGCATATTCATTAAACTTTTGCCTTGCTACATTTTTGTCGGGCATTCTGATTTATTTTTCGATTTTACCAAAGTAACTTCCACTTGTAAAGATTATTATTCTTGATTATTATTGCTTGATTTGGGAAGCCCTTGTTTAGTACAGTAATATACTTGCTGAAAGTACTAAATATTAGGAGATTATCATGAAAACGTTGAAAGATGTTATCGGGATGGCATTAGAAACAGAAAAAGAAGGAGCACGGTTTTACCATGAAACAGCTCAAAAAGCATCGAATCCCCTGGTCAAAGCAACGTTTGAGTTTCTTGCGGGGGAAGAACAGACCCATGTGAAGATATTTACCTCATATCTTGAGAAAGAACATCTTATTAATACCAATGAACTTACACACAGCCACATAGATGCTAAAGATGAAATTTATAAAATATTCAACACTGTATCAGAAAAACTTATTTCTAAAAAAGCGCGGGGAACTGATCAGCGGACTGATGCGTACGAGGTGGGACTTAAAATCGAAGAAAAATCATATAATCTGTACAAATCGCATATTGATAAGGTAGAAAGTGCAGATGCCAAGAAGTTTCTACAATTCTTATGCGATCAGGAAAACAGCCACTACAAAATTCTTCAGGAATCAAAAGATTTCCTGGACAATCCCGGCGACTGGTTCCAAAAAGAAGAACGCTGGATGCAGACATAATTAGATATAATTCGACTTTGTCGAATTATAATTACAGATTACACATTACAGATTACACATTACAAAAGATTTATTAGAACTTAGACGCGAAGGAAATACGGTGGGTGGAACCTAATTCGCCATACGGAACCAACGCATAATCCATTTGATACCCAAAAACCGCTATACCGAACCCGCCGCGGATACCTGCGGAATTTATGTGTTCATTACTGCTCACGGCATTATTGGATAATGATTGAAGCGTATTGTATAAATAACCGCACCGAAGAGACATCACCGTAAACAGCGCATATTCACTGCCGAATGAAACATTTGTTTTAGATTCATAATATTCATAATGGGTATCAAGCCCAACTGTTAATGCCCCCTGCTGAAAACTTACCCCCAGTGAATACCGTAATGGCAGATGATATGATTCACTGATAAACTTCATTTTAGGACCGAGATTATATACGCCATACCCCAGCCTGAATCCGCTCACCGGCAATGGAAGTATGCCGCCATAATCAACCGCATATCCTTTGGCATGCACATCCCCGATTGATTGCTGAATGTATTTCACATGTATCCCTTGAGAAAACTTTTGAGCAATAGTACACCCATAAGCTAAACTTATGGCAGTATCTTGTGCCGTAAAATCAGAGGTTTTGTTCCTGTTCTCATCTCGGGATTCAATGGAACCCATGCTTAACATCGATATACCGCCTGCCAGAGTTCCCCGAGAAGAGGGGCGGGCAAATGATAAAAAATCATAATTCGTATCAGCCAGCCATTCAGCATGAGTACCGGTTAATTCATTGGTTTTTAATTGCGCTAAGCCTCCCGGATTCCACCATACCGCACTCGCATCAAATGCAAGCGAAGTATATGCTCCGCCCATGCCGGCAGCCCGGGATCCAGGTGCGATTTTTAAAAAAGATGCACCCGGCTGCTGAGCATGCATGTGCATTGATGCATATGACAGTATAAAGATTAGAAATAAAATATATTTTTTAATCATATATGTACGCATTATTTAATCACCGCTAATTTTTGTATGCCCAATATATCTGAATATCCATCTTTTATTACCCGCACACTGTAAATATATATACCTGAAGCAACACCCGACGTGTCCCATCTGTATTCATACGCATATTTTCCGTCAATAATTATGGGTTGATCGTTGATATCTGCTGAATGAACAAGTGCGCCCCCGATGTCATATATATGAATGCTTATTTTATCAGCGATACCTGACTCAATATGAATAGTCGGGAATGCACCATTTTTGGCCGGGTTTGGAAAGCTGTAGATCTCTCCTTTTTTAAATACTGCATCGGCTTCGGATAAAGGAAATTCAATTGAATCCTCATCATCATCAACCGCTTCATCAATGTTAGATGATGATTCATACATTATCTGATATATCGAAAAATGATCTATAAATGCAGTGACCCTTCGTTCATCAGGAACCGCTTTGCTCCCTGCACGCTCTTCCCAGGTAAGATCAGCCGCATTCCAATAATAAATCTTAAGATTTTGTTCCTGCGATTCATTGACATCAATACCAAAATAATACAATGACATACCAGCCGGCACGAGAAAATCAATTCCTTCCGGCCCGCAGCGAACACCGTCTCCAACCATCACTAAGCCTTGCAAATCTGCAGCTTGATTCCGGTGAGCATAATCGATTGCTCCTTGAGACGTATTGTTCCAGACATGTTCTGCATGAGCAATACCGATATCAACAGAAACTTCAATATTTTCAGTGACCGCACCGGCAGGAATACTGACCAGAACTTTGCCGGGCACCTCTATAATGCCGCCCTCATCCGGAGTGATCCATTCCTGAACCCCGGGTTTTATAACGCTTATACTCATTACACAAAAAAACCGCACTCCGTTATCAAAATTGCCGTCAATCCGGATCGTCACATTTTGTCCCGCCGGAAGAATACCCCGCAAATCCCAGAGATTAAACTGCACCCGGGCAGACTCAGGGGTTATTTCTATCAAGGCAGGATCGGTTTCACAGTACACATACTCAACTCCCTGCCCGTTTATCCTGGTAATTCTTATAGTATCAATGTTTATATCCTGAGGGGCATAATCTCCCTCAACACTTATATTAGCGGTAATAAATCCTTCCCAGGAACTTACATTTATTTCCGGCGGATCAATAAATCCGCCTACTTGATACTGCACCCCGTTATCAGCACCGTCACTATATACAATAGAAATATCCGGCGTTCCCTTGTAAAACCTATTATTATACCTGATGATTATAACCACATCATCCACATCCAGGTTTTGAAGTTCTTGTAAGGATTCTGCTATTGAAACCGTAACAACTTCCCACGGATCCTTGTAAGACTCCCGATAATTCATAGATACGGCAGCTAAATCGATCGTTGATGGTTGAAGGGTGATGAAGGCAATATGATAGCCGTAATAAGAATACGGCCAGTACCCTCCAGGTATGTCCGGTTTATCCGGTTTGTCCGGTTCAGGCATGGTAAGAAAAACATAATGCGTGCCCGGCACAGGTTCATCCCCATCAGGCGGAATAATAACTCCCCCGCCGTCGGGGGGCGGTTCAATATCTCCCTCAGCAAATATAACCGAACAGGGAAGAAGGGCAAGAAGAAAAAGTATGAGAATGAATATAATATTTTTTTTCATATTTTTTACCAATAAAAAATCAGGCTGCCAAAAAAACAACCGTAATCCCTATGTCAGGAATTAGTATTTTTTCTTCGGCAGCCCGGCTAACATGCCAGATTAATCTATGCTTCGGTAACCCGGCAAACTGCCTTATCAAGCTCTCTTTTTTTAAAATTGAGCTTTGATAAAGTGTAGCCCCGTGGCTTTGCGTCCCACCCTTTCGGAATGGTTTGCTATTATCGGTTATGCATCATGAAACAATTCTGTTACTTTAAGTCTAACCCCAAAAGAAAATTTGTCAAGATATTTGATAGATTTTTTTATAAAAACAACCTAATTTTTAAGGGCAAATATAATGCACCATCCATACCCCCCTTGCACACAATTTTTAAGATAACAGTTTTGTTACAAAAAAGCCTTGAAAAATTTCATAACCGGGTTACACTTGCATAATGGGTAACCAGATTGTTACATATATATACTGTACAGTGAGAAAGTTTATGAAATTTATAACGATAAAAAATAATCGCACCATTTTTTTTGCGGCATGTTTCTCAATACTATGCGCATCAATATGCACGGCACTTCCTGATTTGACGCTTGATTCATCTAAAATTCTTTTTAGTGATTTAAACCCGGAAACAAACCAGCGCATTACGATTATGATCGAGGTATCTAACAATGGAAATGATTACGGATCTCAGGTTAATCCAACTTCCGTTTCAGAGTTTACCGAACATGAGCCCAATGACAGCTACCCTGTGCATGGAAGTGTCTGGCTTGGACAGTATTTTGTTGCCGCAGAAACATTTTATTTAGGAAAAGTAAGCCTCTTAATCAGCAATCAGGGGGATACTACCGACGAGGCGATACTGCAGATTAGAAATGATGATCCCAACAGTCTGTACCCTAAACCAGTAGATGGTGCATCAAATTTGTTAGGAACTTCGCATACAACCTGCACCGAATCTAATGCGGTCTGGCAGGATTTTACGTTTGATATCCCGATTGAGATCACTCAAGGCGAAACATACTGGTTATGTATGGGAAGTACCAGTTCAGTGATTAATCGTTACCGATGGTGGTTAGGCGAAAACACCAATCCGGATATGATTGCCATGAGTATTAATCAGGGAAACTCCTGGTATGATGTTGATGCCACCAATAATGGCCAAGAAACACTTGCTGGATTTTATGAAGTATTTAAAACATATGAAACCGTTATTTCGTTGTATGACGGTGATCCGCAAAATAATGGAAGACTTATCAATATCGCAAGTATCCTTAAACCAGTCAATTCAAATGAAAGCTCAACAATTTTAAGCTCTTGGACTCCTGATACCGCGGGTGAACATACGCTCTATATA
>JBDRMW010000103.1:0-7068 GCA_043811735.1 bacterium | reverse complement strand
GTTTATTTCTTTGCCGATATTCAATAATTGCTGGCGGCTTTTGCTGGCACGAGGTACGTTCTTGTTTATCATTCTGGTAGTTATTATATAATATTACTACCATTTAATCAATAGGGGGTTTGCAAATGCGGGGATGCACCCGTAGTATTTTTTATTGTTTAAAAGATAGTTTTTTTATGATAGAATCACTGCAATAATTATAGCATGAATACAAATATGAATCCTGAAAACATGTCAAAATATTTAGATATTGCTGAAAGGACAGGTGCGTTTAAACCTCGTGAATTGAATACCCTCCGTGAAACATTAATCGATTGTTCGAATAATAAAGGCCGTGAATATCTGCTGGTTGAAGAATACAGGGGAGGTAACCCGGCTGGGTTTTCTATTTTTGGGGAGCTTGAATGGACTGATTTCAGCTGGGAAATGTACTGGCTGATCGTTGATCCAAATTTTCATGGGCAGGGAATCGGGAAAAAACTGCTAGAGTATGTTGAAAAAATTATCTTAAAAGAGTCTCCCCATGCTGTTCTTATTGCTGAAACCTCATCCATAAAATCATATGATTCTGCTCGACTATATTATCAAAAAACAGGGTTTACCGAAGTCGGCCGTGTTCCTAATTATTATGATTACGATGATGATTTAGTCACCTTTTATAAAATAATTGATAGAAAAAACTGTACAAAAAGTTTTGAAAAAACTTCTGAAATTATATCCAATATTTAGGGTACCCTAAGGGGAGATCGCTGATTTAAGGAAAAAATTAAATGGATACGGCAGAAGAAACAAAATCTGTTGAACCTTACATTAACATAGCCCGGCGTGCAGATATATTTAGTCCGAAAGAAATCAAGATTATAAAAGACCTGCTCATTGATTGCCGAAGCAGTGTAGATGGCGACTATGTGATTATTGATGAAAAACAGGGGTCGCAATTAGTAGGATTTGCCGTAATCGGCAGGATTGAATGGACCAGATTTTCATGGGATCTTTATTGGGTGATTGTTGATAAAAAGCATCAACGACAGGGTATTGGACAGAAACTACTTAAACGCGTTGAGGAGTTTCTTCTAAAAACAGCACAGCACACTGTAGTTGTTGCGGAGATTTCATCGAACAGAGAATATGCGCCTGCAGCCGCCTTTTTCTCAAATGCAGGATTTAGCAAAGCGGGTATATTGCCGGATTATTTTTCCAAAGGCGACAGCCTCATTACCTATTACAAAGAAGTAAAAAAATCGCAGCTTCAACTTTAATGCTGCTATTTTTTTTGTGGTTTTTATTCCCGGTGCCCGGATAAGCTTATTTTTTGTTTTTTTTGAGAAGCTCTGCCAGTTTTTTATTCCTGCTATTAGATAAAGGAGTTCTGCCTTCATTATCCTTCAGATTAACATCAGCTCCCTTTTCCAAAAGCAATGTTGCTGCATTAATGTCATCCATAGATGCTGCAAAATGAAGCGTGGTCAGCCCGTAATCATTTTGTGCATTTACTTCAGGCCCATGTTCTATTAATAGTCTGGCTGCCTGCTCTCCGCCTTCATTTTTCACCGTCCAGTGAAGCGGCGTCATACCATTTATATCTTTACTGTTTGGATCTGCGCCTTTCTCAAGAAGAAGAGTTATTAGTTTTAAATTCTGTAGGCCGGATGCCAGATGCAGAGCGGTCACTTCATTTTTGTCTTTACTATTTACATTGTTCATTTTTCCAATTATTTTTTCAACAGTAGTTTCTAGTTTTTGTTCAACTGCCCAGTGAAGTGCTGTTCTGCCTTCAAGATCAACTAAATCAACATCATACCCTTTGTCAAGAAGTTTATCTGCTTTAAGTGCATCACCCCGAATTACAGCATCAATCAGCAGACTAATGGTAAGTGCATCGTTCCCGGTAAGCAGTTTAAGTATTTTAATATTATTCGGCGGCTGAACAGAAATGGCTGTGCAGCCGTCAATGGTCATAACATCCGGTTTTGCATTGTGCTCCATCAGAAGTTTAATCACATCATAAAAACTTCCTTCCGAAGCCAGATACAGCGGTGTTCTATCCCTTGAATCAAGTGCATTCACCTCAGCACCGGCCTCAAGCAGCATGTTAACAATTTTAACATTTCCTTTCATGCTAGCAATATGAAGAGCGGTTTCTTCATATATACTGCGCAGATCAACTTCAGCTCCATGTTTAAGAAGATATTTTACTACGTCAGCATGCTCATTTTCACATGCAGCCATCAAAGCAGAATTTTTTTGCCAGTTATTCATATTATTTTTCGTACAGTTTACAGGAGCACCTAAATTATAAATTAAATCAACAATGCCAACATCTCCCTCAGCAGCAGCCAGTACGAGCGCAGAGCCGGATAGATCAGGGATAATGTTAGCGCTTGACGTATAGAGTAGTTTTATGGCATCTAAATTTTTATGATACATCGCTATGCTGAAAGGAGTTGTCCGGCCAAGATTATTTTCAGGCATATACAGATTAGCATTCATTTCTAACAGATAATCAACAATATCTTTGTGGTTATTGAACGCAGCTGCATTAAGGGCAGTATATCCGCGCGGAGCTTTATTAATATCAGCCCCTTCTTCTACTAATCTTTTTACTTCTTTAATACTGCCTTCTTCAGATGCTATGATCAACGGCGTTAACGGAGCCTGCTGTTTTCCTGTCACAAAACCTCCTTGTAATAAACAACCGGATAAAAATAATATGCTGAAAATAAATTTCAATAATTTTTTCATTAGACCGCACATGCAATGACCTTTATTGCCTTCCCGCGGAAAACAAATATTGTCCTGCATAATTAAGTATAATAACTTATTCAAAATAATGTCAAATGATGATTCGAAAAGACCCCCCTTGCAATCAAACGGTTTGTTTTATACAATGTTTTGAATTTAATGGCAAATAATTTTATTACAGGAGGCTTAAAAGTTATGGCAGCTGCAGCTGAAAAAAATCTTTCGTATAAGGAACTGGGATTAGTAAATACCAAAGAGATGTTTAAAGGCGCGGTGAAGGGCGGATATGCGATACCGGCATATAATTTTAACAATATGGAACAGATCCAGGCGATAATAACTGCCTGTGTTAATACCAAATCACCGGTTATTCTGCAGGTCTCCAAAGGTGCGCGGGATTATGCAAATGCAACCCTGCTGCGATATATGGGAAGAGGTGCGGTTGAGATGGCCAGGCAGATGGGGGGTAATATTCCCATTGCACTTCATTTAGATCATGGGGATACCTTTGAACTGGCAAAATCATGCATTGATTCAGGATTTTCGTCCGTTATGATTGACGGATCAGCTCATCCATATGACAAAAATGCTGAACTGACTAAAAAAGTGGTTGAATATGCACATCAGTTTGATGTAACGGTTGAAGGTGAGCTGGGGGTATTAGCCGGCATTGAAGATGAAGTGCACGCTGAGAAATCTCATTATACTGATCCTAATGATGTTGAAGATTTCGTGAAAAAAACCGGGGTTGATTCACTGGCAATATCTATCGGCACCAGCCACGGTGCGTATAAATTTAAATTAAAACCCGGTGAAAAAGTCCCGCCGCTTCGTTTTGACATTTTAGCTGAAATTGAAAAAAGAATCCCCGGCTTTCCGATTGTACTTCATGGCGCCTCATCAGTTCTGCAGGATTATATTGCTATGATTAATCAATTCGGCGGCAAAATGGAAAGCGCGGTCGGTGTGCCTGAAGAACAGATCAGAAAAGCAACTAAATCAGCGGTCTGCAAAGTTAATATTGATTCTGACGGCAGGCTGGTGATGACCGCAGTGATCCGCAAAGTGTTTGCCGAAAAACCTGCTGAGTTTGATCCCCGTAAATATCTGGGGCCTGCACGGGAAGCATTGGTTAAAATGTATGAAGATAAAAACAGGAATGTTTTGGGCAGTAACAATAAAGCGTAATTTTCTATTTGAATCTTTATCTTTATCCGGTGGTGAATCTAACGAATAATTAAGTATGCGCGCGTAATAATAATATTGTTTTATTATGCGTATTAAGAAATTTATACGGAGGCTGTTATGAACACAAGATCCACGGCCAAAAAAAGATTTTATATTCTCATGACGATTTTCGGCATGCTCTCTGCCTGGTTTATATATGTGCATGCTGAAGGTTTGACCGATAAAATCAAAGAGTTTTTTTCATCTGATGAAGAGAGATCTCTGGTTTCCGCTCCGAAATCTTCTGGGCCGCTTGTCGGCAAAGAAGTTATTAATCTTCAGAATGCATTTGCCGATATTGCTTCATCGGCCAAACAATCGGTGGTAAGCATAACCGCAACGCATATTGAAAAATATGAGGTTCCTGAATACCAGTTTTTCTTCGGCGATCCTTTTGAGGAGTTTTTTCAGGAGTATTTCGGACAGCAGCGGAACAGGTCGCGCCCGAATCAAAAACAACCCCGTAAATATGAACGAAAATATGTCGGCATGGGTTCCGGGGTCGTCATTGATGAGAAAGGATATGTGCTGACCAACGAGCATGTTATTAAAGGTGCTGATAAAATTCAGGTTGTATTTGACGGCGATGAAAAACCGTATAAAGCAAAGATAATCGGCAAGGACCCGCGGACCGATCTGGCGGTAATTAAAATATTGGACAAAAAAACGTTTAACGCACTGCCCATGGGAGATTCCGATTTAATCCGTATCGGGGATTGGTCGATTGCCATTGGGTCGCCGTTCGGATTAGCACAAACCGTCACCGTCGGCGTTATCTCGGCGGAACGGCAGTCGGTGCGGATCGAAGAACGGGAATACCGGAGTTTTATACAAACGGATGCAGCAATAAATCAGGGTAATTCAGGCGGGCCCCTGCTTAATATCAAGGGTGAGATCATCGGTATTAACACCGCTATTTATGCACCAACCGGTGTTTTTTCAGGTGTTGGTTTTGCGATCCCGATTAATAATGCAAAAGATATTTTAACTGATCTTATTGAAAAAGGAAAAGTCGTGCGCGGCTGGCTGGGAGTTGAGATACGGCAGGTTGATGAAATCATCTGCAAACAGTTTGGATTAGAAAATAAATGCGGTGCTTTGGTTAACCGTATTATTGAGGGATCTCCTGCTCAAAAAGCAGGAATTGAGCGCGGTGACATTATTTTTGAATTTGACGGAAAACAAGTAAAGGATGTACGCGACCTGCAGGATATTGTCGGCAGAACACCGCCAAATAAAAAAGTTGATGTGGTTGTCTACCGAAACAAAGAGAAAAAAACACTTACGCTTAAGACAGCCGAAATACCTGCTGACGTCTCAGGCGTCGAAGATGAGGAGGAAAATAAAGAAGAAGAAACCTCCGAGATCCATGAATGGCTAGGCATGACGGCTGCTGATATGGATGCAAATCTTAAAAAACGATACGGAATAGAGGCTGATCTAACCGGTGTAGTTATTACTAAGATAGAGCGCGGATCAGCAGCTTCTGAGGCAGGCTTAATTGAAGGTGATCTGATCAGTTCAATCAATCTGCAGAAAATTGATTCAATAAAAGATTTTAAAAAAATTACTAAAAAACTTAATGCCTCAGATGGCGTGGTGCTTGATCTGGTCCGCCGGGGTAAACGGTTTTATTTGAGTTTTGCCGCCGAACAATGAAAAAGCTTGTTGTTATTTCTGCAAGCAGGCGCACGGATTTAGTCGGATGTTTTCCTGATGCATGTATTGAACGCCTGCAGAAATATCCTCTTGAACAGGTGCATTCCTTAGTTTTATGGACAAAGAATCCTCTGCCGCTTATTCATAATAAACATCTTCGAAACCAGATTTCGCCGTATCGGCAGATTGTTATTCACCTGACGGTAACCGGGATGGGGGGAAGTATTTTTGAGCCCCATATCCCCACAAGCGGGCAGATTCTTAAAGAACTTCCCGATATAATCCAGTTTGCCGGTTCTCCGGAGCGCCTTGTATGGCGGTTTGATCCCATTATGCACCTGAAAAAAGGATCTCAAAAATATTCAAATATTTCTTTTTTTCCTTTTCTGGCAGAAGAATTTTCTAAACACCATATTTCTACGATTAAGATAAGCTGGTTAAGTTTGTATAAAAAAGTGATCCGAAATATTAATAAAATCGGCTGGGAACCGGCCGATATCTCTCTTGAAACAAAAAAAAAGCAGGCTCGGAAGCTTGAATGTATAGCACAAAAAAATAATCAAAAAATCGAATATTGCTGTATTGACGGATTCCCGGTTTCACAATGTATTGATGGTGCATTGCTCAATGCCCTGCATCCCGATAAACTTGTCTGCTCCACTAAACGGGCCAGGGGCCAGCGTGCATTATGCGGCTGTACCGAGAGTATAGATATCGGCTGGTATAATCAGGCTTGCCCGCACGGCTGCATCTACTGCTACGCAAATCCAAAAATTGATTGACATCAGTCTTCAGGTAATTTTATAATGTTTTATATGAGGAAAGTCGTTTCAGCAGCTATTGCCTTCCTTTTAATTATTAGTCCTTTAGCTTTGCTGTATAGCGAAGAAGCGAAGGATGAAATAAATAAACCAAAAAAATTAACAATTACGCTTAAAAGCGGAATAAATATTGTGGGGACATTGTATGAGCCGCGTGAAGTTACAAGCCTTAACTTTGTGCTGTTGCATGGTTTGGGCAGTACGCGTCATGAATGGACCGGTTTTGCTGAAAAACTGCATACGATGGGGTACGGAGTTTTTATGTATGATGCGCGCGGGCATGGTGAGAGCGTATTATGTGAGAATGGAACAGAAATTAATTATAAATCATTTACCCGGTGGGGAAAAACTTCTCCCTGGATGCTTATGATCGATGATCTTGATGAGATTCTTATATATCTTGAAAAGCTGGTCGGGCTTGATCCTAAACGATTTGTATTAGGAGGTGCCAGTTTGGGTGCTAATGTTGCCCTTAATTGTGCATCGCGGAAGAAAGATTTGCGGGGCCTTATACTTCTTTCTCCCGGGCTTGATTATGCCGGGGTGACGACCGAATATCCCATGCGTTTCTGCAAAGTTCCTGCCATCGCGATAGCAGCATCTCCAGGAGATGCATATG
>JBDRMW010000102.1:0-2076 GCA_043811735.1 bacterium | reverse complement strand
TAACAGCAATTTGTGACGGTATAATCAGCCGCGGCTATGATCTTAATATATGGGCTTATGCCAGTGTTGATACTATTAGCCCGAAAATGCTCGAAAAAATGAAGCAAGCCGGGTTTAAATGGCTCGCTTATGGAATTGAATCCGGAAGTAAAGAAGTATTAAAGGGTGTAGCGAAAGCACGTTATGAAGAAAATGATATCCGTAGTGTTGTTCAAATGACAAAAGATGCCGGTATTAATGTTCTGGGTAATTTCATGTTCGGTCTTCCGGATGATGATTTAGAAAGTATGCAGGCGACGCTGGACCTGGCTATTGAACTAAATTGTGAATATACAAATTTTTATGCGACCATGGCTTATCCTGGTTCCGATATGTATCAGGAATCCCTAAATAATAATATCCCGCTTCCTAAGATATGGCGCGGTTACGCTGCTTTTAGCGCAGAGTGTTTGCCTTTACTTACAAAGTATTTGTCCGCAAGGGAAGTATTGAGCTTTAGGGATGATGCGTTTATTAAGTTCCATAGTAATCAACAATATCTGGATATGATACAGCAAAAGTTCGGCCAGGCAGCTAAAGACAATGTTATTAGGATGACTAGTCATAAGCTGGAACGTGACTTATTGCAAGCGGAAGTGAGGGTTAACCGATGATTATCAGCAGGACACCTTTTAGAGTGTCTTTTTTTGGCGGAGGTACAGATTATCCCGTATGGTACGAGAATAACGGGGGTGCTGTTCTCTCCACTAGTATTGATAAGTATTGTTATCTGACTTGCCGGTACCTGCCGCAGTTTTTTGAACACAAACACCGGATCGTTTATTCCAAGATCGAAATGGTCCGCGAAATCAATGAGATCCAGCATCCTGCAGTTAGAGCTATTTTGAATTATCAGAAAATAACCGATGGTGTAGAAATTCATCATGATGGTGATTTGCCTGCGCGTACAGGTCTGGGCTCAAGTTCCGCATTTACCGTAGGCCTGCTTAATTCACTATATGCGTTAAAGGGAATAATGCCGACTAAAGACCGCCTGGCAAAAGAAGCTATTCACATAGAAAGAGACGCATTAAAAGAACATGTCGGCTCTCAAGACCAGATAGCTGTTTCCTACGGCGGTTTTAATAGAATAAGTTTTGATAAAGGCGGCACATTTCATGTGGAACCAATTACTCTTGGCAAAGAGCGATTAAATGAATTGCAGGACCATTTAATGCTGTATTTTACCGGTTTTTCAAGAATTGCTTCCCATGTGGCACAGAAGCAAATTGAGAATACTCCAAAAAAACAAAAAGAACTTACAATGATGCACCAGATGGTTGACGAAGCTATCGCTGTTCTTGCCGGTGGAAACGGTATTACCGATTTTGGAAAACTAATGCACGAATCCTGGCAGTTAAAAAGATCGCTTACAGATAAAATATCAACATCAGAGATCGACAATATCTATCAGCAGGCTCAAGATGCCGGTGCTGTCGGCGGGAAATTATTAGGGGCCGGTGGTGGTGGTTTTATGCTCTTTTTTGTTAAGCCGGAGTTGCAGCCGCAAGTCAGAGAAAAATTAAAAGGGCTGTTAGAGGTAAAGTTCAGGTTTGAAAGTTCAGGCAGTCAAATTATATTTTATCAGGACGAGAGTTTTGAATAAAGGAGCAGTCAGATAATGAAATATGAATTAGCTGGTAATACCTGGGGCAGTGAAGAAGAAAACGCCGTTATGGATGTAATTAACAGCGGAATGTACACAATGGGCAGGCACGTGCGGGAGTTTGAAGAACAGTTTGCAGATTATTTTGGAATGAAATACGCGGTCATGGCCAATTCCGGTTCATCGGCAAACCTGATAGCGGTAGCCTCATTGTTTTTCAAAAAAGATAATCCGCTGAAAAAAGGGGATGAAGTAATTGTTCCGTGTATTTCCTGGGCGACAACTTTTTATCCGTTACAGCAATACGGACTGAAACTTAAGTTTGTTGATGTTGATATAAATACGCTTAACTATGATATCGAAGAACTTAAAAAAGCAGTATCACCAAAAACAAGAATGATAGTCGCGGTCAGTATTTTAGGAAATCCCTG
>JBDRMW010000101.1:0-9994 GCA_043811735.1 bacterium | reverse complement strand
TGCCTGGTGAATCAATGCAGGTTTAGTAAATGGTTCACCGCCACTAATATTAATTTTGTTAATTCCCTCAAAATTATTTATTTTTCCGATTATTTCATCCAACTGTTCTTTGGTCATTGAAGGCATGCGTTTTAATATTTCAGCCCAATAACAATGAGGACAGCGAAGCGGGCATCTAAGTGTAAAGAATAAATCGATTTCATCCAATTTATCAAACGGCTGATCAATAAACGCTAAAGCTGGAAGTTGCACTCTTCCAACACTTGTCTCAATAGCATTTAATCCGCATTCTGAATAACCCGCTGGAGCTAAAAAATCTGACGATACACTGTGTAATTTAATACAAATACAGCTAATCAAAGTCAATAAATATACGAGTTTAAATTTATATTTATAGTTATTCATATTTTAAGTATATCATTGTTATGTAATATTTATATTAAGAAAATGTAAATTTATTGTAAAACTTCCCCTCACCTTAATCCTCTCCCCCGACGGAGAGGAAATGGTGAGGGGGGAATTTTTAATATTCTATATTTTTTAGGTGATCTCTTCTACCCGATGAGGCGGGAGAATATCGGGCGGTGGATTGTTATGGCTTTGTGGGGGCAGATTTCCTGGCAGCAGAAACATCGTATACATTTTGTATAGTCAAATTTTGGGACCTTGCTGTTTTTCGAGATAAGTGCTTTTGGCTGGGCCGGGCAGATTTTTACGCATTCATAACATTTTTTGCAGATTTTATGATTAATAACCGGCTTGGGGGTAAGCATTTTTTTTAATATCCATTGGGGAACAAGCGGCAGTTCAAAATCCATGTTTACCAATGTTTCAGGCATTTTAAAATTTTTCTGTATAAACTGTTCTTTGGAATCACCGAAAAGTGTAATACGCTGCATATCTGTACAGCCTAACTGCTTTTCTTGTGCTGCTTTAAGATACGGAACATCCTTTACGGTAAGCCCGATAAGATCTGCACAGACCGTATCAAGTGCAACTGCATCATCGGAAGCAGCTAAAAAACCGCAGCTTCGCGGACTGCCGCCTGCCGGGCCGTTTCCTTCATGGGCAACGATCCCGTCAATAATTGAAATAGCCGGCTTAATCAATCGGTATAAATCCAAAAGCATTAAAGAAAAAACTTGCTTGTCCTGCATCTTAAGATGGAACTGCCCTTTGCGCAGTCCCGGAACACAGCCGAACAAATTTTTAACCGCACCGGTTAAAATCATCTGCCCATGTGTTTTTAGTTTCGGCAGATTAATAATACAATCTGCGTCCTGCACCGCTTGAGCAAGAATATATTTTTTAACCAGATATGCTTCAGGAATTTTTTTTTCGAACGTGGTTTCAAAATCACCAGATTTTATTCCCAAATCCTTTAATCCCGCCGCTCGGGCAGCACGCTCAAATGGATGAAGACCGGGGCTGTCTCCATAGAACGGTTCCCCGCCTGCTTCAGTAACCAACAGGGCAACTGCTTTAACAACCGCTGGATGTGTCGTGACTGCTTTATCCGGTGCCATGGCGGTAAGAAGATTGGGCTTTAGAAGAACTCGATTACCGGGCTTAACAAAATGGGCGATCCCTTCCCAGGGAGCAAGAAGTTTGGTCAGAGCTTCTTGAACCTCTTTAACTTCATAGTTTGTGCATGAGGCAAGACTTACACGTGAGAGTTGATTGGCATTCATCATATCCAGCTTATATCAGTTGATTTTCGGGGGATTGCCGGTGTTTCTACTTCCTCATAGCCGACCGCGACTGCCGCAACTAACTTTTCATCTTTTTTAAGCTCTAAGAGTTTAGAAGATTTCGGGTCTTTGCTCACCAGGACGCCCAAATCACTCCAACAGGTGCCTAATCCGAGAGATGCAGCAGCCAGCATACAGTTTTCCGCCGCAAATGTGCAAGGAATTTCAGAAAGTTTACCGGTGCCGATAATGAATATAATCGCCGGTGCATGAAAAAACACCGGATCTTGAAGCGTTTCAAAACTTTTCCTGAGCATTTTATATCGTTCCGGAAACTCTTTTTTTATGCGCTCAATAAAAGGCCATGCATAAATCAATGCTTTTTGAGCAAAATCATCACGCACATCAGGATCAGTCACCGAAACAAACCGCCAGGGCTGAAAATTTATGCCTGAAGGAGCATAACAGGCGGATTCAATAATTTTATGTATTAAATCTTCAGAAACCTTTTTATCCCTAAAACTCCGTACTGAACGTCTCTTCTTGATAACATCCATCATCTCTGCCATGTCAGCTCCTTTCTCCTTATCTGTTCACTTGTGTTTACACCCGAGAACCGACATTGGATATGGAATTCGACGAAAAATGCCCGCATTTTTCCTTCGAAAATGGTTCAACCGTACTTTCAAGTACGCTTTCACCATTTTCATCGGAAAAATTTTGGCCTTTTTCGTCTCGGTTCTCATACCAATGTCGGTTCTTGGGTTTACATAGGTTTAGAATGTTTTAGCTTCATTTTTAAAAGAGTTCCATTCCTGAAAATAAGAACGTAGGTATCAATCCGGTCAGGCTGTTCGATATCATATTCCCAATGCCGGGCAGGAATACTGCCGAATATTTTTTTATATGACCGCTGAGGTTTTCCCCAGCTTGCTTTGACCTCATGCATGCTCATTCCTTCGAATACCGAACCGCGCAGAACAGCATCTTTAAACTGCCTTTGTAATTCCGGATGAGCCGCAACAAAATTCCGGCGCCTCACTTGAGGTGCTGCACATGCAAAAATTAGAAAAAGACCGCATAACCAAAAGACTGTTTTTTTCATTATACGTTAATCTCCAAAGAATATCCTTTTTCTTCACAATAGGTTAAGGGTCCGGATACAAACGCAGTCTCATCAACGGAACAAGGCAGTACTACTTTTATATATTGATCGGTAAATCCGTGGATTTTGTTGTGTTTTTTTATTTCAGGCAGTACCCGGCAGACCTTGCCGAGAAATTTTTCAGCGAATCGTTTGCGCAATATCGCATTGATTACCTTCATAATAGACATGCGCATAAATATTTCATTGCTTGATATATTCTGAACTTCCCCTGCGGCCGGCGTGCCTGAGCGCGGTGAGAACCTGAACACATGCAGCCTGCTGAACTCCACAAAATTAATCATATTAAATGTATTTTCAAACTGAATTTCCGTTTCCCCCGGATATCCGACAATAACATCGGTGGTCAGCGCCGCATCGGGCACTATTTCCTTAATGTGCTTAATTTTCTTTAAAAATTCTTCTGCGGTATACGGCCTGTTCATCCGGTGCAATATCTCATCATCTCCTGATTGAAGCGGAATATGCAGATGTTTGCATAGTTTATTATTTTTAGACATAAGATCAAGCAGTTTATCATCTATTTCTTTTATTTCCAAGGATGACAGGCGAACTCTAAAACTCCCTTCAATAGCTGCAATCTCTTCTACGAGATCCGAGAGTGTATATGATCCATTGGAAAATTTACCCAGCCGTATACCGGTTAAGACGATCTCTTTATGTCCATGTTTGATTAAAGATGCGATTTCCTGCAGGATCGGCTGTTTTTCCCGGGAGGAGACCTTACTGCGCACATGCGGAACAATGCAGTACGAACAGAATGCATCGCAGCCGTCTTGTATTTTAACAAATGCCCGTGTATGATTGTGAAACTGCCCTATTTGGTGTTTAAATAAGACCTCAGAACCGATAATAAAAGACGGGATATCATTTTTTTTATCCTGGGTAAATGTTTCTATGCGCGGAGATAATTTCTTAAGCTCTTCGCTCGAATGCTCAACAAAACACCCGGTCACGATAACTCTGCATTTCGGATTATCGCGCAATACTTTTTTAGTCATATGCCGGCATTTAGAATCAGATTCATTCGTTACCGTGCAGGTGTTAATAACACACCAATCAGCATCAGCAATCATCTCAACGCTTATTAATCCTGCCTCGTGCAGCTGCATCCTGATAAGCTCAGTCTCATATTGATTGACTTTACAGCCGAATGTTTTGAAATATATTTTTTTCATAATAAATTGAGTTCATACTGAATAATGGCCAGAGTAACTATTCCTGCTGTTTCTGTCCGTAAAATACTATTTCCCAGCGTTACCGGGTGAACTGAATGTTCTTGAGCCAAGGTTATTTCTTCTGCGGCAAATCCTCCTTCCGGGCCGATCCATACATTAATTGAAAAAGTTTTATGCGCTTGCTTGTAGGGCACTGCCCACGTTTGCAATGCTTCTTTTAATGAGAGATTGGTCTCCCCTTCCCAGGGCAGAAACTGAATATCTGCTTTGGTTGTTTCTCGAATTGCGTAAGCAAATTCAACCGCAGGATGTATGGTTGGGACAACCAATCTGCCGCTTTGTTTCGAGGCGGCAAGTGCTAAGGTATCCCATCGTTCGAATTTTGCCGAATTTTTATCCGGAGATATTTTTTTAATACTGCGCCGGCATATAACCGGCGTAATTGATGAAACACCTAATTCCGTGCATTTCTCAACAATATAATCCATTTTTTGCCCGCGGGGTATCCCCTGAAATAAATGAATCGTTATAGAAGAGGGAACATTATCTGTTATGTTATGGACAAGAATACCTGAAATATCATCAGATGTCATATGTTCAATTTGAGCAACATATGCCCGATGGATACCGTCAAATATGTTAATGGTATCGCCGATTTTTTTCTTTAAGACATGCTGGATATGATGAACTTCTTCACCGCGGATAGAGAAATGGCTGCCACTGATATCTTCCGGCCGTACATAGAAATGAGGCATTAATTACCTTTAAATACTTTTTTAAAGAAATTCGTCTGTGTGTCCGTCGGCTTTTCACCGAGTGTTTCAGCAAACGCAGATAATATATTTTTTTGGTTACTGTTTAAATGAGTAGGAATATCAACAATTATATTAATAAATTGATCGCCGCGCCGGCGGGAACCTAATGACGGCATTCCCTTTTCGCGGAGACGCAGGATCGCACCGTGCTGTGTCCCTTCAGGGATTTTAACGGTAATTCGTCCATCAATAATAGTAGGTACTTCAACCTGAGCTCCCAACGAAGCCTGGGTAATGCTGATGTGCAAAGAATAATTAAGATCATCGCCGTTACGTTCAAACCGCGGATCCTGATCCAGGCGGATAACGACAAACAAATCTCCTGCTGGGCCTCCCCGCTGTCCGGTATCGCCGGCACCGCTTACGCGTAATCCCGTACCATTATCAACACCGGGAGGAATACGGACCGTAACTTCTTTATTTTCCTGCACCGATCCGATACCGCTGCATTCTTTACACGGCTTTTCAATCATCTCCCCTTCACCGTGACAGACGGGGCAGGTCTGGGAAAGTGAGAAAAATCCTTGAGAGATCCGTACCTGTCCCTGACCGTTGCATTGTTTGCAGGTTGATGATTTAGTCCCGGGTTTTGCACCGCTTCCGCTGCAGACTGCACATTTTTTCTGCCGGGGAACACGCAGAGTAACCTGCTTGCCCTGAGCTGCTTCTTCCAGATTAACGTGTACTTCAATCTGCAGATCCCGACCTTTACGAGCCCTGCTGCCGCGACGCCCTCTGCCGGTTGCTCTGCCTCTACCGCCGCCAAAGAAACTTTCAAAAATATCTCCTAAACTATCGCCGAAATCCTGATATGCATGTGAGCTCTCAAAGCCGCCGCCAAACGGCCATCCGCCGCCTGCACCCGCATTTGCATTAACTCCCGCATGGCCGAATTGATCATACATCTGGCGTTTCTGGGGATCAGCGATAACTTCGTAGGCTTCATTGAGTTCTTTAAATTTTTCTTCCGCTTCTTTATTTCCCTGATTGCGGTCAGGATGAAATTGAAGAGCTAATTTTCGAAATGCCGCCTTAACTTCATCTTTGGTGGCATTTTTCGAAACACCCAGAATTTCATAATAATCACGTTTAGTAGCCAAAAAAACTCCTTATATCTTTAAACACGAAATTCGAATATCGAAATCCAAAACAAATCCCAATTCATAAATCCCAAATTCCAAACAAAGTCAACATCTAGTTAATTAAACTTCACCCGCAATGTAACCTCAAACGTTGAGGTTAACAATGCAATTGAAGTTAACAATGCCGATGACCATGCCGTTTATATTGACGTAAAAGTTGCAGTTGACGTTACTGATAACTGACAACTGATAACTGATAACTGATAACTATTTTTTATTTTTTATCTTCAACAACTTCCGCATCAACGACTTTTGCTTTTTCATCTCCTGACTCATCCGGCTGTCCGCCGTTGTTGGGAGGAGGAGCTCCGGCTCCCGGTCCAGCACCACCTGCCTGAGCTTGTGCTGATTTATACACCTGCTCAGCCAGTTTATGTGAAGATTCAACCAATGCTTCCTTGGTTTTTTTAATTCGTTTCCGGTCATTTGATTTAAGCGCTTCTTTTACATCATTAAGCGCCTGTTCAATCTTAATCTTTTCTTCCTGAGAGATTTTGTCGCCGTAATCTTTCAATGCTTTTTCCGTCGAGTAAACCGCGGTATCAGCTTCATTGCGTTCAGCGATTTCTTCAGCGCGCTTTTTATCTTCTTCCGCATATTTTTCTGATTCCTTAATGAATTTCTCGACATCTTCCTTTGAAAGCTTATTCGGCGCAGATATTTTAATTGACTGTTCCTTCCCCGTCCCTTTGTCTTTCGCCGATACATGCAGAATGCCGTTTGCATCAATATCAAACGTAACTTCAATCTGCGGAACCCCGCGCGGCGCCGGCGGAATACCAACTAAGTCAAACCGTCCTAATGAAACGTTGTCTCCGGCCATCGGACGCTCGCCCTGCAGTACATGCACGGTTACCGCCGGCTGACTATCAGCTGCCGTTGAGAAAATATTTGATTTTTTAGTTGGAATCGTCGTATTGCGGTCAATTAATTTAGTCATCACGCTTCCCATGGTCTCAATTCCTAAGGAAAGCGGGGTGACATCCAAGAGAAGTACATCTTTTACTTCACCGGTTAAAACCGCTGCCTGCACCGCTGCACCGCCGGATACGCATTCCATCGGATCAACACCGCGTTCAACGGTTCTGCCGACATATCCTTCAACAAATTTTTGTACTGAAGGCATCCGTGTCGGTCCGCCGACTAGAATTATTTTAGTTACGTCGCTTGCTTTAATTTTTGCATCACGAAGTGCATTCTCAACCGGACCCCGGCATCGTTCAATAATAGGTGCTACGATCTTTTCCAAAGTGGCACGGGTTAACTTCTGGGTAAGATGTTTTGGGCCCGATGCATCAGCGGTAATAAAGGGTAGATTAAGATCCGTCTCCATTACATTTGAAAGCTCGATTTTTGCTTTTTCTGCAGCTTCCCGCAGCCGCTGGCTTGCCATTTTGTCATTGCGCAAGTCAATTCCTGTTTCATTTTTAAACTGATCAGCAATATGATCAACCAGTACCGCATCCATATCAGTTCCGCCCAGCTGGGTATCGCCCGAGGTTGATACTACTTCAAAGACGCCGCTGCCGAAATCCATGATGGTAACATCAAGTGTTCCTCCGCCTAAATCAAAGACCAATATTTTCTCATCTTTGCCTTTTTTATCTAATCCATACGCCAGACATGCCGCAGTTGGTTCATTAACGATTCTCACCACTTCAAGGCCCGCAATAGTACCTGCATCTTTAGTTGCCTGTCTCTGGTTATCATTAAAATATGCCGGTACCGTGATAACCGCTTTCTCAACCTTGGTGCCTAAAAATGCTTCGGCATCCCGTTTTATTTTCTGCAGTAAAAATGCAGAAAGCTGCGGCGGGGTGTATTCCTTGCCATAAATAGTATATTTATGGTCAGACCCCATTTTCCGTTTAAATGCTGATACCGTTCCTTCATGGTTGGTGACAGCCTGTCGGCGTGCGGGTTCCCCTAACAAGAGCTGTCCATCCTTGGTAAATGCAACATATGAAGGAAAAGCCTTGCCTCCGAGCGTGGTTCCCTCGGCTGAAGGAATAATGGTTGTTTTACCGCCTTCCAATACTGCTGCTGCTGAGTTCGATGTTCCTAAGTCAATGCCGATAATTTTTGACATGTTACCCTCCCTTTATTCTATGATTTCTTCTTCTTTTTCAATAGTAGATGTTTCTTCTGCTTTTTCAGATTCGCATTTTTTACGTTTTAGTTTCGTAACTTTTACTTTTGCCGGACGGATAATTCTGTTCTTAAACGAATACCCTTTTTGGAGTTCTTCGATAATTTCTCCGTCAGTTCCTGATTCACTCTCAATATATCCGATTGCTTCATGGAAATGAGGATCAAATACCTGACCGAGTGTCTCAATAACCTGTAATCCTTCCGCTTTTAAAAATTTTTCAAATTCTTTATATAAAAGCTCTAAACCCTGCACCACGCTTTCAATATTGTCCGTTGAGGCAGCTTGGGTATGCGCCTGTTCAAGCACATCCTTTAAGGTCATGAGATTCATCAAAATATCCTGCTTGCCCCAGGCAAGATACTCTGATTTTTCCCGCTCGGAACGCTTGCGGTAATTCTCAAAATCAGCCTTAAGCCGAAGGAGCTGATCATGGTAAGAAGCAATCTCTTTGTTTTTTTCTTCCAATGTTTCCTTATAAATCTGCTGCTCAGCAATTTTTTCTTCCTGAGCCGAGTTTATCAGATCCTGCGCTGAATTGTTTTTTGAATCTTTGTTTTTTTCACTCATAGGGTTACCACTCGTCTTCATTTTCTTCAAATACCTTGTTTAACATCTTGGTAACATAACTCACTAAACTTATCATCCGGTCATATTCCATCCGTTTAGGGCCGATAATGCCGAGCATGCCCACATTGTTTCCTTTAACATTATAAACGGAAGAGACCAGAGAAAATTTTCTCAGTTCCGGACACATATTATCATCGCCGATGGTCACTTTAATATTGCCCTTTGATTTATAAGGAAGCTGTTTTCTGAGCATTTGAGAAAGCACCCTCTTTTCATCGATAAGGCGGTAAATAGATTTAACGTGGCTCACATCATCAAAATCATCCTGAGAAATCAGGTTGCTTGCCCCGTCTACATACAATCCATCATCGTAATCTTCAAAAAACTGATCCGCAAATGAATGCGCAAACGATACCAATGTTTTATATTCACGCTCTTCTTCTTTAATCTTGCTCACCATCTGATCATTAACCTCCTGCAGGGTCAGCCCGGAGAGCTGCGAATTTAAAATCTTCTCAAGCTGAGCTATCCTGGCTGGTAAGATCTTCTGATCTACCCGCACAATATGGTGTTTAATAAGTCCTGAATCAGTGACCAGGAGCGCAAGTATGCGGTACTCATCCAAAGTCACCAGGCTTACATGTTTCAATCTGTTGTTTTCAATTTTAGGAGATAATACAAAACCTGTATGATGAGAAATAGCTGAAAGAATTCTGGATGTTTTCCCCATTATATCCTGCATTTCTTTAATCCTTACCGAACATTCATGCTTGATCCGCTGTTCTTCATCAATAGCAAGGCGTTGAATCTCAGCAAGCGATTCAACATAGTAGCGATACCCTTTATCAGTGGGAATTCTGCCCGCGGAGGTATGCGGATGCGTAATATATCCCTCATCCTCAAGGTCAGAAAGAATATTCCTGATGGTGGCAGAAGATAGATCAAGCAAACCTTTGGCAGTCAATGCTTTTGAACCGACCGGCCGGGCTGTTTTTATATATTGATGTATCACAGATTGCAATACTTTTTTCTTCCTATCTTCTAAATCCTCTGTTTTTAAAGCCCTCATATTGACTCCATAAGCTTTATTCCTATATTAGCACTCTTATCATTAGAGTGCTAATTATACCAGATATCAAATTTTAAGTCAAGTGTAATTTAAGACCCTGTCAAGCCAATTTAGAAATGTCATAATCCTACCAATTTAGAAATGTCATATTTTAAGAAAAAAGAAGAAAAAATAGTAGTCGCCGGCCGTACTGTGGGTAATGTGGTAAACCTGGA
>JBDRMW010000100.1:0-8985 GCA_043811735.1 bacterium | reverse complement strand
AAATCGCGTATAAAGTGTGTATCTGCGGGCTCAATTATAATTTTTTATTTAACTGATAATTGTCCCAATAATTGTGAATCATATTCGTGTAAGTAATGGATGAAGTGCAGTGGAGTTCGGAATTCTCCATAATTTTATTCTTTTAAAAAAATATTTAAAAAACTTGCAAAAGATATTTTTCTTTTGTATTGTGTATGAAATTAATACATCAGCAGGGGAAGTTCCGTTATGTATGAATCGGACGCTGCCCCGCAACGGTGAAAAGCCCGGATACCTGCTGATTCCATGACACGTCTTCGAGGGAAGTGAAGGTGAATATATAAACCTTTGACGGTAACCCATGATAGATCTGTCATGGGTTTTTCTTTTTTTATGAAAACATGCAATCTGATTATCTGTCTGGGAATACTGTTGTTGAATGGATGTAATAATGCACAACAGGTGAACGAAAAACATCGGTATATATCTCTTGCACCGGCAAATACAGAAATATTATTCAGGTTAGGTTTACAGGACAAGCTGGTTGGTGTTACTGATTTTTGCAATTATCCTAAAGAAGCAGAGCAGATACCTTCGGTTGGCAGTTTCAGCAGTCCGTCGATTGAAAAAATAGTCTCGTTAAAACCAGATATTATTTTTACTACCGGTCTCGAGCAAGCCATAATTGTTGAGAATTTACGTAAACTTAACCTTAATGTCTATATTTGCCAGCCAACGAATATGGAGGAATTATTTATGTCTATTGAAGAGATTGGCAAGCTTACCAAAAACAGTGCACAGGCAAAGCGCTTAATTGATTCAATGAAAAAAGAGATAGCAATTGTCCAAGCAAAGCTGAAAAAGATTCCTTTGAATAAAAGGAAAAAAGTATTTGTTGAAATCTGGCATGCGCCGCTCATGACCGCGGGTAAAGGATCTTTTATTGATGAATTGATTGTCTTAACCGGCGGCATCAATATTGCGCATAATACGCCCCGGCCCTATTCATATTTTTCTGCTGAGAAAGTTGTTGAATATAATCCTGACTATATTCTTTTGGCGCATACCGAATGTTTTAATGCAGAAAACATCAAAAACCGTGTTGGCTGGAAAGATATTACGGCGGTTAAGGAAGGCAATTTAATTGTTGAAATTGATCCGGATATGTTTTTACGGGCCGGCCCGCGGTTGGTTGATGCGCTTAAACAGATTCATAATCGTATATATGAGGGAAACCGTAAATAATGAAATATCCGCATAAACTATTATTGATCATTCTTCTTTTTGTATTGGCAGTCGTATGCTCATTTTATATAGGGGCAACCAAGATTCCTTTGCATGCGATCTTTTCTGCAGAGTTCCGTCCCATTGTAAATCTTAGGATTACTCGTATATTATTAGGAATTTTGTATGGTGCAGGATTGGGAGTTTGCGGGGTGGTTCTTCAGGCAATTTTGCGCAACCCCTTAGCTGAACCGTATTTATTAGGAACATCAAGCGGTGCAGGTTTTGGTGCGGTTGTAGCGATTATGCTTGGTATCAATAGTGCGTATCTGCCGGCAGGAGCGTTTATCGGGGCATTAGTAACATTTATCCTTATTTATAATCTGGCTAAGGAAGGAGAGTCTATCCCTGTACATTCTCTGATTCTTTTTGGTGTTATTACTGCGATGGCTCTGTCCGGTTTAATCATATTTTTTATATCTCTTTCACGGAATCAGGCGATGAATGGGATGATGTGGTGGCTGCTGGGTAATCTGCAGGTATATGATTACCGGCTTCTGGGAGTAGCAGGAACGATCGTTGTGGCGGGGATCATCGTATTATTTGTTTTTGCCCAGGATCTTAATGCGTTTAGTTTAGGGGAAGAAGAAGCAGTACATTTAGGGATTGATATTATACGGGTAAAAAAAATTCTTTTTATTATTGTTTCTTTAATAACCGGAGCACTTGTTTCAGTTGCCGGTATGATCGGGTTTGTGGGTTTAATTATGCCGCATATGGCGCGGCTCTTGGTCGGGCCTAACCACAAAACCCTTATTCCTGCAACCGTCTTATTATCAGCTGCATTTTTAATTATATGCGATACGATAGCACGAAGCATTATGCCGCCGGTGGAAATTCCTATCGGCGTTATTACCTCGCTGGTTGGTTCACCGATATTTATATATCTGTTAAAAAGAAAAAGGAAAATGTAACTGCCATGGAGATTTTAGATGTTGAGCATATTTCCGGGGGGTATAATCAGGAGATAATTCTCCAGGATATTTCTTTTAACGTAATTCAAGGAGAATTCATTGGTATTATCGGGCCCAATGGTTCAGGTAAATCAACTCTGCTTAAAACAATCAGCAGAGTATTGGTTCCTCAACACGGTACCATTACGTTTGAAGGTAAAAATATTTATACCATTAATCTAAAAGAATTCTGCAGGAAAGTGGCAAATGTATCACAAAATATTCAGATTGAGTTTCCGTATACCATTGAGGAGATTGTATTAATGGGCAGGATCCCTCATTTAAACAGGCTGCAGATTACGCGTGTGCAAGATCTGCATGCGTGTGAGCAGGCAATGATCTTTACCGATATAATGCATCTTAAAACAAAACGAATTGATCAGATAAGCTCTGGTGAGCGGCAGCGTGTGTTTATGGCTAAAGCGCTGGCGCAGGAACCGGTCTTAATGCTGCTTGATGAACCGACATCACATCTTGATATCGGCCATCAGGTGCAGATTTTGAATCTACTTAAAAAACTTAATAAAAAAAATAAGGTGACCATTGTGGTTGTTCTGCATGATTTAAATTTAGCCAGTGAATATTGCGAACGATTAATCTTACTGGATCAAGGAAAGATTCATTCTTCAGGCAAACCGGATGAAGTGTTAACCTATCAAAACATTGAATCAGTATATAAAACAATAGTGGTTGTTAATAAAAACCCCATATCTTCAAAACCGTATGTTTTACTCGTTTCAGGGGAGCGCAATTGAAAACACGCGTAATCTTAATGCGTCATGGGATGACTGAATGGGTAAAACAAAAAAGATACTGCGGTACAGCTGATATTGAACTTAATGAAACCGGATTAACACAGGCAGAAAAACTTTATGAAAGATTACAGCATGAAAAGATTAATCAGGTTTTTTCAAGTGATCTTAAACGATGTGTACGATTTGCTGAGATTGCCTGTAAGGGGCATTCCATTAATATATCTCCTGCTTTGCGTGAACTCACCTTCGGTATATTTGAAGGCAAAACATTTGAAGAGCTTAAAGAACAGATGCCTGAATTGTATACTAAATGGATTACTACTCCGTTTAAAACTCACATACCTCAAGCAGAGGATATGCTTGCATTTGCTAAGCGGGTATTAGATGAGTTTAAAAGGATTATAACATCATATACAGGTAAAACAATCGTAATATGCACCCATGCCGGCCCCATACGCGTCATATTAAGTAATGCATCGGGAGAAAACCTTGAAGATATGATGCATTTTAAAATCCAGGCTGCGTCAATGCATATAATCGAATATGCAGAAGGGGAAGCAGAGATTATCGTGCAGAACGATACATCTCATTTGGATGGAACAGGAGTTTAGAAACCATGGGAAATATAATTTTTATACTTGGCGGATTAAAAAGCGGCAAAAGCAGTTTTGCGGTTAAAGAAGCGCAAGATTTAAGTCCCCGCGTAGCATTTATCGCCAGCGGCATTGCTTTTGACGCTGAAATGAGTAAACGCATATCAACTCATCAAAAAGGGCGGCCATCTTCCTGGGATACATTTGAAGAACCCGGGAGAATCGCTGAGTTACTTAAAACCAAGTGCAAAAATTACCCGGTTATCATTATAGATTGTCTGACGCTTCTTATTAATAATCTTATGATGGATGAAACAACTGATGATGCAATTCTGAGCGAAATAACAAACATCGTACATGAGATAGATGCCCTAAACGGAACAGTTATTATTATTGCTAATGAAGTTGGGCTTGGCATTATACCGGATAATGCATTAGCACGGAAATTTGGTGATCTCGCCGGTATTGCTAATCAAATAGTGGCACAAAAAGCAGAAGAAGTATATCTTATGACCGCAGGAGTGCCATTGAAAATAAAAGGAGACAAATAATGCAAAAATTTGTTTCGGTTCAGGATATTGATCAAAAAGTTATAGAAAAAGCACAAACAAAGCTTGATAACCTTACCAAGCCATTGGGCAGTCTGGGCAGGTTGGAAGAATTGGCAAAGAAGATTTGCGGTATTACCGGCAGTTTACATCCTTCGATGGCAGATAAAGTTATTTTTACCTTGGCCGGGGATCATGGCGTAACTGCGGAGATGGTCAGCGCATATCCCAAAGAAGTCACTGCCCAGATGATATATAATTTTTTAAACGGCGGTGCAGGTATTAATGTACTGGCAAAACATGTGGGTGCACGGGTTGTTGTGGTAGATATGGGTGTGGCGAGCGATTTAGATCATATTGAAAACCTCTACATTAAAAAAGTCGGTTATGGCACCAAGAATATGTCCAAAGGACCTGCAATGACACGTCAAGAAGCAATACAATCAATTCAAATGGGCATAGAAGTCTTTAATGAGGAGTATTGTAAGGGCATACATTTGGCAGGTACCGGTGATATGGGTATTGGTAATACCACACCCAGCGCAGCTATTGCGGCAGTTTGTACCGGCGCACCGGTTGAAGATGTAACGGGAAGGGGAACGGGCATTGAGGATGCTGCCTTAAGGAATAAGATTGAGGTTATTAAAAAAGCTATTGCAATTAATAAACCTGATCCAAAAGACGCGATCGATGTGCTTAGCAAAGCAGGCGGTTTTGAGATCGGCGGGCTGGCAGGCATCATTTTGGCTGCTGCAGAAAAGAGAGTTCCCGTGGTGCTGGATGGATTTATATCAGGTACCGCTGCATTAATTGCCTGTCACATTGAACCAAAAATAAAAGAGTATCTTATTGCAGCGCATTGTTCGGTTGAAAAAGGCCATAAGATAATTTTGGATCATATCGGCATTAAGCCGGTGCTGGATTTAAACTTACGGCTGGGTGAAGGAACCGGCGCTGCACTTGCCATGAGTATTGTTGAAGCAAGTATAAAAATATTGACTCAGATGGCAACATTTGAGACCGCACACGTATCGGAGAAAAAAGCATGATACAGGGATTTTTTGAAGCAGTGCAGTTTTTAACCGTATGTTCGATAACTAATACAAAGAAATATAACATAAAGAATATCAAAACAGGGCTGATTTTTTTTCCGGTTGTCGGCTTATTGCTTGGATTAATCCTGGCTGGAATAAATCAGCTTTTAAGATTTTATGTTGATCAGAGGCTCTTCACCGCGGCTATTGTTGTTTTTGCTCTGGTAATTCTGACCAGAGGTATTCATTTGGATGGTTTGGCTGATACGTTTGACGGCATAATAGGCGGATGGGATACAAAAAGCCGTCTTAACATAATGCGTGACCCCCACATAGGGGTTTGGGGGATTTTAAGTCTTCTGGGAGTTATTTTGTTTAAAATAATCGCATTAAGTACACTGCCAGAAACTCAACTTAATATTTCAATCATCTTAAGCTGTATAATAAGCAGGTTTGTGCTGATTTTTGTAATGAAAACCTTTCCGTATGCACGCACAAAGGGAAAAGCAAAAGTTTTTTATGATGGAATAAAACCGCGCGTATTCTATACAACGCTTATTATAAGTCTGGCCTTATCATTCCTGATAGGATCGTTTAAAGGGATTATGCTGCTGGCAAGTTCAATGATTTTTGCCTATATCGCCGGCAAATATATATCAAAAAAAATTGGGGGAGTAACGGGCGATACGTTAGGTGCGATAAGTGAGTTAACTGAAGTTTTGGTGCTCATGATGATTACCATTATATAAGAGGTTATATATGAACAATCGAATAGCTGCTGGGTCTTGGAGCGGGGGGAAAGACAGTTGTCTGGCGGTTTATAAAGCCCTGCAGATGGGGTATGACATACAATACCTGGTGAGTTTTATTTCAAAAGAACATAAACGGGGCTGTTTCCACGGGATAGAACATACCTTATTGCAAAAACAGGCTGAATCAATCGGGATTCCGCTTTTCTTAAAAGAAGTGACGGCTGATATGAAACAGTATGAAATCGAATTTAAAGAAGCCGTAAGATCGCTTAAAACCCAAGGCATAAACGCAATGGTATTTGGGGATATTTATCTTAATGAACAGAAGAATTGGGTCGAACGTGTATGCGGTGATTTGCGGATAGAAATGGTTGAGCCTTTATGGCATAAACCGGCCGAAGATATCGTGCGCGAGTTTATTGATTTGGGCTTTAAAACAGTGGTTGTAAGCTGCCAGGCAAATCTGTTTGGCAAAGAATTTATCGGCAGATTAGTCGATACCGAGCTGCTTGAGGAGCTAAAAAATAAAAAAATCTGCCCCTGCGGGGAAAACGGTGAGTTCCATACGTTTGTGGCAGACGGGCCGATATTCAAAAATAAAATTGAATTAGTTGAGACCGAAACAATACGTAAAAAAGGTTTTTGGGAATACTGGCAGTTAGACATAAAGAAATATGAGGTTGTTCCAAAAGCAGTCCAAATAATATAAAGGAGATTGAATTATGCACAAGGTAAAATTATTGATCATGATTTTCTTAAGCGCGGCGGTTTACAGCGGATTGATTAGCGGTGAAGGAACGGAAGATGAGGTAAAAGATTTGGGAACCATTGTGGTGACCGGCACCACCCATGAACAGTACAAACAATTATCAACACGAAACATACACGTTATTACCAGCGGTGAGATTGCTTCCACCGGCGCAGTTGATATGGCAGAACTGCTTGATTCAACTCCTTCAGTGGATATATTGGAATATGGATCATTTGGATCACAGCGGACGGTTCATCTGCGGGGACATTCAGCAAATCAGGTATTAGTATTAATTGACGGCAGACCAGCAAACAATCCATTGAACGGCATTGTTGACCTGTCAAATATCGGCTTAGCCAATGTTGAGCGGGTTGAAATCCTGCGCGGTCCTGCCAGCAGTATATATGGTGCAAATGCGATCGGCGGTGTTATTAATATTATCACTAAAAAAGGCCATACAGACATGCAGACAAAACTGTCATTACAAGGCGGTTCTTTTAAAACATATAATGCATCATTAGTAACCGGTAACGAATTAGGAAAGATTGATTATTTGATTTCATATGAATACTTAAGTCTTGAGGGTCATCGGGCAAACTCTGATTTTGTCGGCAGTTATCCTTTTGTAAGCCTGGGATATGATCTTAATGAGACCAACGGATTTAAGATTAGCGGAGGGTATGCGGGCACTAAGAAAGGATCACCGGGATTAATCACGAATGTTGATTTGGATGATATGCAAAGAGATGTTAAGAGTAATGCGGATCTCACCTATACCGGCAGCCTTCTGCAGGATCAGAAAATTATTATCAAAGCATATAATAATTATGATAAATTAGCATTTATTGAAACACGTGAACCATTAGCTGAAACCATTAATATTACTGATGTGCAGGGAATTAATGGGCATGTGTCACAGGTTGTAGGAGATATTGCCACGGTTTCTGTCGGCGGCGCCTATGCTGATAATGAATTGCGGAGTGGGGGCAGCGGTAATCACCAGTTTTCTTCCAAATCCGCCTATCTTGATACCGATATTACATATTACCAAGACAATATATTAAAACTTGGGGTTAGATGGGATGATTATTCTAATTTTGGAGACGAAGTTTCTAAAAGCGCAAGCATTCATTATTTTGTATGCACTAATGTAAAACTCCATGCACTTGCCGCAGAATCTTTCAGAATACCCACATTCAATGATCTGTATTGGCCGGTCGAAGATTATGGGATTTTCGGCGGTGTTGAGGGGAACAGCCAGCTAAAACCTGAAACAGCGGCAACGTATGAAGGAGGAATTTCCGGATATTTTAAGTTTATTCAAACTGATGTAACATATTTTAGAAGCAAGCTCGATGATCTTATTGAATGGACGGTTGATAATGCCTGGTGGTGGAGGCCGACAAATATTGCCTCAGCAATTATTGAAGGTATTGAAACAGAAGTACAAACCGATGTTGGTAAGTATATAAAAATACATGCAAGCCACATTTACCAGAAAGCACGGAATGACCAGACTGATAATTGGCTGATTTACCGTCCGCACCATATATATAAAGCAGGGGTGAGGGCAGCGATTGATTCGTATGCATTAGGTTTACAGGGTATATATAAAACCAAACGATATGCAAATGAAACCAATACGGCGATATTAGGCCCAAATTTTTTGCTGAATGGGAATATCTCATATAAGATAAACGATATAATCCGTGCGCATGCAGATGTCAAAAACATATTTGACCGTTCATATGAAGAGCAAAGAGATTATCCCTTGCCGGGCAGAGCCTGGTACGGCGGGATAGATATAGTATTTTAAATATTAACCATTCACATTACATAGCGCAAATAGCCCAAGATTTAATTGAAAATCGGCCAGATGCATCACTTGCCGGACTCTCCGCAAGCGACCGAGCGCTTCTAACTGATTTTTAAGCAGCCGCGTTTTCTTACGTTTGACATAAAAAAATAAAAAGTATATTATTTATTAATTATAACGGAGGTTCTGTATGAAAAAATATATTGCAGCGGTTTTGATATGTGCATTTATATGCGGCTTTCCAGCACGGATTATATATACAGAAAACAGTGACAGTTTGATTGAAAAGATTATTAAACATATTGATGAGTTATACCGGAGCAGAAGCAGTATGAGCACCATTGAGATGCAGATTGCAACACTTCATTGGGAACGGTCGTTGCGTATGGATATATGGACGATAGGGATGGATAAAACATTTATTAAAATTCTTTCTCCTAAAAAGGAAAAAGGCGTGGCAACATTGCGGATCAAAAATGAGATGTGGAACTTTCTGCCTAAAGCGAACAAGGTTATTAAG
>JBDRMW010000099.1:0-5267 GCA_043811735.1 bacterium | reverse complement strand
GATTCCGCCTTCCATGATGATGAGCTCGTGGATGGGCTCAGATTTTACGAATGATGACCTTGTGAAGGAATCATCAATGATTGATGATTATACATATAAATTAATCGAATTAGATGAT
Organism: bacterium; assembly: GCA_043811735.1. Classification (GTDB taxonomy): domain Bacteria; phylum Elusimicrobiota; class JBDRMW01; order JBDRMW01; family JBDRMW01; genus JBDRMW01. Next base: position 5,149 of record JBDRMW010000099.1, on the reverse strand, counting down.
CTGGAAGACGGATTGTTGTGCGCTGAACTCATTCCAAAAGAGGATAAACCAATTGTATGGGGGAAGATTCTGCTTGCGGTTAGAGAAGATGATTATATCCCGGTGTGGGAGAAGTATTTTGATGAAAAGGGCAGTTTAAAACGAATCCTTAATTTTACTGATGTGAAAAACTTTGATTCAAAAAAAATACCGTCTGTTCTCGAGATGCTGCCGCTTGCAAAGGAAGGAAATAAAACAATCATCAGATATGTTGATATTACGTTTGACGCAGTGCCGGATAATGATGTGTTTACTTTGCGGAATCTGCGGGGGCAGTAATACCAAATGTTAATAGTTAAAATCGCATTCAGGAATATTTTTAGGCAGAAACGCAGAACTATTTTAACGCTTCTGACAATGATAGGCGGATTTACACTGGCTGCTATCTCTATCGGCTGGTCAGACGGCACTTACAGCCGTATTATTGACATGTTTACCCGTAATCAGCTTGGACATATTCAAATTCATTATGACGATTATGCTGATAAACCAACTATTTATAAAACAATAAAAGATTATAAACGGATAGGAACTTTAATCAAAGAGATTAACGGGGTTTTTGCCTGGTCGCCGCGCATATATGCCGCAGGGCTTGGATCAGTTAAAGAAAAAAGCACTGGTGTGCGGATTATAGGAATTGATCCTTTATTAGAAAACAAGGCGACTAATTTTGATAAAAAAATAAGCAGGGGTAAAAACCTTTCTCAAACAGCAGACCATACGGTTTTAATAGGCAAAGGGCTTGCTAAAATTCTTAAGGCAGAAGTTTCTGATTATATTGCATTAGTATCGCAGGGAGCTGATGGATCAATTGCCAATGATTTGTATGAGATAATAGGCATCATAGATTCTGGTGATCCGCTTATTGACCGTATGTCATGTTATATGCATATTGATGATGCGCAGGAGTTGTTTGTTCTATATAACGGAGTACATGAGATGGTGATCGTTTTAGATAAAGTAAAACAGGTAAAAGAATATACGGCAAAGATTGTTGATGCTGTCAATAATAATAAACTATCTGTTGAACCCTGGCAGGTCTTTGCCAAAGAATTTTATCAGGCAATGAAGGCTGATCAGAAAGGCATGTGGATAACTTTATGCATTATCATCCTTATTGTTGCCATAGGTGTATTAAACACGGTGCTTATGGCGGTTTTAGAACGAAGAAGAGAGTATGGATTATTAAAAGCTGTTGGTACCCGTCCTAATCAGATATTATCCCTGGTGATATATGAGGTTGTTATTATGGCGGTTATAAGTGTTATTATTGCATCAATGATCAGTGTAATACTCAACTATGTTCTTTCATTATACGGTATTCCGCTTCCGGAAACATTTACGTATGGCGGCATGCAGTTTAATACCATGTATTCAGAGATAAATGCACGCAGTTTTTATATTCCTGCGGTAACCGTACTGCTCTCAGCGGTATGTGTGGGATTATTCCCTGCCTGGGGAGCAGCACGGGTAGATCCTGCACATGCAATGAGGGTGCATTAAGTATTCATTAGAAATAACTCTCAGTAATTTCTAATGAAAATTAACGCAGAAGTTCCCTTATAGGTATGTTTATAAAATTAGCTTGGAGAAATATTTTTAGAAATAAGCGCCGCAGTTTTATTGCAGGTATTGCGATCGGCTGCGGGCTTGCATCGCTTATTTTTGTTGATGCGCTTATGATCGGCATGAAAGATAATATGATACAAGCTGCAACAGGAACATTTTTAGGAGACGGGCAGATACATGCACAAGGTTTTCGTGATACATATGAAGTTGAGTATACGATTCATAATCTTCAGGAGCTCGTATCAAACCTTAAAAAAGAATCTTCGGTCAATCATTTTTCTTTAAGGACATTAACATTCGGCATGATTACATCACCGTCAAATGTCAGTTCAGTAAATGCTGTCGGTATTGATCCGGAAACTGAAAAATATGTATCAGAGATTGATGAATCAGTGATTGCCGGCTCGTATTTAAATAAGAATGCTGAAAATAAAATCCTTATCGGCAGCAGACTTGCGGAAATATTGGAGGTTGAATTAGGCGACCGCGTTGTTTTAACCGTTGCACAAGCACATACAGGAGGGCTTTCGCAGGAGCTGTTCCGGGTCGGCGGGATTTTTCATTTTAATGCAGGAGATCTTGACCGAGGCATGGTTTTTGTCAACATGCCGGCTTTGCAGAGGATGCTTGGAATAGATAATCAGGTTCATGAGATAGTGTTACAGTTTGCTGATTCATCAATTGCACAGGATTCATCTCATATGTTTTGGGAAAAATATTCAGCATATAAAAATGAAGCTGTCGGCTGGCCGGTCATTCTTCCGCAGTTAAAATCAGCATTTGAACTGACTGATTTTAGTGTGCTAATCGCAGCGGTTATCTTGTTTGGTGTGGTTGCATTAGGGATTGTTAATACATTATTTATGTCATTGTATGAACGAATGTTTGAATTTGGAGTATTGCGTTCAGTCGGCACCCGGCCGTGGATTATTGCAAAACTCATTGTATATGAAGCAGGAGCACTTGCGGTGATCAGTGTTGGTATCGGAGTCATTATAGGATTTATAGCCACCTGGATTGTTGCACATACAGGGATAAATTATACTGGTATTGAGTTTGCCGGCGTTACCTTCAGGAAACTGCTGTACCCGGTATTAACAGTAAAACAGTTTATTGTATTCCCATTCTGGATAATCATATTTAATATTATCGCAGGTATTTATCCGGCTGTATATGCTGCCCGGATGTCGCCGATTGAAGCTATGAGAAAAAGCTTGTAGCAATTCTAGGAGGATATATTATGGTTGTATCAGTACAAGAGATTATACGAACAGAAAAATTAGAAAAAATATATTCTGCTGATGGAGTGCCGGTGCATGCATTACGCGGTATTGATTTAACGATTGAATCAGGAGAATTTACGGCGATCGTAGGGCCTTCTGGTTCAGGAAAGACTACGCTTCTTAATATTATCTCTGGCTTAGACACTCCTACCAGCGGTACGGTCTGGCTTAACGGCAGGCAGGTAAACCAGATGAGCGGTAAAGAAATGTCTGATTTTAGACGGGATAATATCGGATTTATTTTTCAAGCATACAATCTGATTCCTGTATTAACGGTTAAAGAAAATATTGAGTATATTATGCTCCTTCAAGGAATATCTGCCGGGGAACGTTCAAGGCGTGTTGATGAGATATTAGAAAGTGTTGGGTTACATGGATTTGGCGGCCGCCTGCCGACGAAACTTTCCGGCGGACAGCAGCAGCGTGTAGCTATTGCACGAGCAATGGTATCAAAACCAGTCATTATTATGGCTGATGAACCGACTGCTAATCTTGATTCAAAAACAGCAGGTTCTCTGCTTGATATTATGCATGAACTTAATGAAAAAACCGGCATGACTTTTGTATTCTCAACTCATGATACCATGATTATGGAACGGGCACAAAGGCTGGTTATTCTTAAAGATGGTTCAATCGAGCATGATAGAATTAAAAAATAACAGAATACTCCTTTTTATTTCTGGTCTATTCTTAAGTATATTCTTAAGAATTCCTTCCACTGCTTCGGATACGCTTGATATAAACGGGTATAATAAGATTTTCTATATTGTTCAAAAATCCCCTGATACAAATCAATTATCTTCAATCTCAAATCGCTTACGGTTACATGCTCGCTGCCAGCTCTCTTCAGCTTTGTCAATGCATGGTTCATATGATCTAATATTTAAACACCAGGATAATGAATTGTACCTTCAATCATCTTCATTAAAAGCTTCCTCATTTTCGGAATACCGGGTAAGCAGTATTGATTACCGATTGTATCCGGTTAAAGATAATATCATTGATAGATTTGGCATATTCCAAAATATTGACCGTTTATTCATGCAGTATAAAGCTGTATATGGGGATATATTTGTCGGCAGGCAGGCAGTTGCTTGGGGAAGCAGTAAGATTATTAATCCAACAGATGTGCTTTTGCCGTACACATTCAACGAGCTTGATACAGAGGAACGTATTGGTGTTGATGCAGTGCGTTTGAGACTTCCTGCCGGAGATTTAAGTGAACTGGATATCGGCTCAGTTTTTGGCAGCAATGCTGATTCAGATGAAAATGCGTATTATGTCCGTTCAAAGTTTTTTATATGCGGAACAGACATTGCTTTTATTGCAATGGATTTCAGAGATCATTTATTAACTGGTATTGATATAACAGGTTCTATCAAAGAAGCAGGATTCTGGTGCGAGAATGCGTATGTTTTTTCTGATATGTTTGATAATGCTGATCGCTGTAAACGCAATGATTATTACCGTGTATCAGCAGGATGTGATTATAATGTTAATGATAAAACCTTCGGATTTATCGAACTTCATTATAATGAAGCGGGTGAATATACTGAAGAAAAATATATCTTAAACTATTCAAAACCGGCTTATATTGATGGATCTGTGTATTTGTTAAGCACGTATTATATTGCTCCCGGGATTACATATAAGATAACACCGCTTATAATTATTAGCGGGTATTCTCTATGGAATCTGCTGGATGATTCGGTATATATAACATCATCTGTTGAATACAATATCTCCGAAGATATGTATATTTCAGCTGGTGTGTATGCTGGAATCGGCAGATCCTCATCCCATCAATTCGCATCAGAGTTCGGCATGTATCCAGATATGTATTTTACCTCCTTAAAACTCTATTTTTGAGTTTTTTCACTAAGAGGTCTCTTAAAAAAGTCATTGCATGTCGGTATTCCCGATGCCCCGACCCCCTTAGGGAACCCTCCCTTGGTTTTCCTCCGTCGAGCTTCGCTTGCCGGAGCCTCCCTTCCGCTACGGGGTCATTCTGAAATACCGCCACACACTGACTTTTTTAAGAGACTTTTTTAAGAGACCTCACTAAGAAAGTTTTACAAAAATTTAACTTGGATTTTACAATTATTTCATATCGGGTTTGTATAATAAAGAAGGCTTTTATTCGAAGTTTTGGTGTTTGAATTTCGAATAAAAGTTATTGAACTAAGCCGTTTCGCCAAAGCAGGAGAAGTAAAAGAGGTGCTATGTAAAAAGTATTCCTGCAGTGTAGAGAAACAGAA
>JBDRMW010000098.1:0-4216 GCA_043811735.1 bacterium | reverse complement strand
TCCTGAAAGAAATTAAATTTAATGTTTATGGGGACGTTGTTGGTTATCTTGATTAACTACTTTAATCAAGATACGAAACAACGTCCCCTGAGGGAGGTAATATGGCAAGTGACAATTCATTTGATATTGTATCAAAGATTGATCTGCAGGAAGTCGATAATGCGGTTAATCAGGCAATGAAGGAGATTTCAACCAGGTATGATTTTAGAGGAAGCATAAGCAGTATTACCCGAGATAAAAATACCATTACCATACTGGCTGATGATGATTACAAATTAAAAAGTGTTATTGATCTTTTTCAGAATAAACTGGTTAAACGGGGAATCCCTTTACAGGGATTACAGTTTAAAGCAGTTGAAACTGCTTCCGGGGGTTCAAGCCGGCAGGTGATAGATTTACAGCAGGGAATCCCGACAGAAAAAGCCAAAGAGATCGTAAAACTTATTAAGGGCATGAAAATTAAAGTACAGGCTTCCATTCAAAGTGATTCAGTGCGCGTGACCGGAAAATCACGCGATGATCTCCAATCGGTTATAGCTATGCTAAAAACTGCTGACCTGAAGATTTCTATGCAGTTTTCCAATTATCGATGAATACCAAGAGCACCGAGAGTAAAAAAAAAGAAAAAATATCGATTAAGTTTCTTTTCCCTTATCTTTGCCTTACTTCTTCCTTTTATAATGCGGTTAGCATATATCCAGGTACCCCTTGAACGTGATGAGGGTGCATATGCCTATGGGGCGTGGCGTATTATGGAAGGAGACGTCTTATATAAAGATATGGTTGATTTTACACCTCCCGGGATTTTTTATCTGTATGCACTGGGGATCTCTATTTTCGGCAGACAGATCGATGATCTGCGGCTTTTTACCAATGTATATATGGGTATTGTCCTTATATGGATGCTTGTGCTTGCGCGTAGATTATCTAATGACCGGTCAGCCTGGATTGCCCCGGCGATCCTTGGATTTATTTCAGTCGAACCCTCGGTCTTAGGTTTCACTTCAAATAAAGAGATTTTTATGCTCCTTCCGATTATTGTTTCAGCTCATCTATGCCTAAAAGGTTTATGTGAAGATAAATCTTCGTTGTTTTTTATTAGCGGATTGATGACGGGTATTGGTTTTTTAATAAAGCAGGTTATGGTATTTGTCGGCATTGGGTTATTATGTTATATGTTCATATCTTCACACAACCAAGTCCCTTTAAAGAAACTACTCATACGGGCAGGTTTATTAATATCCGGGGGATTAACGGCGCTCATCCTCTGCAGTCTGTATTTTTTAAAAATAGGAGCGGGGTACAATTTTTACTACTGGGTATTTGTATATCCGTTCCAGTTTGCTGATGCGCCGCTTAATAAAATTGGCATGCTTACCCATTTAGGAAATGTCGTAAGGGGCATTGCCCGCGGGGATGGCATCTTCTGGATAGCTTCTATATATGCGGTTTTGCTGCTGTGCAGAAAAAAATCACTCCATGGATGGTTTCTTATTTGTTTGGGATTATCTTTAACCGCTGCAGTATCCGCAGGCTTTCGGTTCAGGCAGCATTATTTTATCCTGCTTACTCCCGGCATTGCATTGGCTGCAGGCTGGGGAATATCAGATCTAATTGATCGTGCAGGAAGTATCAAATCTAATTGGGGAAGAAAAGCAATTTTAGGCGTGTTGGCTTTAACTATTATTGGATTGCCGGTATCAGCAAACAGGAATTATTTATTTTCATATACTCCTCAAGCAATATCGCGGAAGCTTTACGGAACCAACCCGTTTGTTGAGTCCCCGCATATTGCGGACTATATTAAAAAAAGCATCCCCGAAGATGAAACGATCTTTGTTTTTGGAAGCGAGCCGCAGATTTATTATTATGCGGGCATAAAAAATCCAACCAGCCAGCTGTTTATGTATCCGCTTACCGCAGGTTATGGAAAATCAAGTGCGTTTCAAAGAGAGGTAGTTTCTGCTGTTAAAGAAGCCCGCCCTTATTATATAATATGGATTGATATTCAAACATCATTATATGCATCAACACCTTCAGCTGATAGATACGTGTTTGATGAGATTAATGCGTTGCTTAAGAGAGCGTATCAATTAGACGGGTATGTGTTAATCGGCAGAGATTCAAGTGCATATCATTTTGGAGAAGATGCGATTGCACCAGCATATAAGAATGAAAAAATACCCATTTTAATCTATAAAAAGAAAGCTTAAGATGATCTTATGAAATCAAATGAATACAAGCTCGGGGTAAGTTATTTTGGGAATAGATTCTTAAAACATGCTAAAAAGGATTTGGCTGATATTGCTGAATGTTGTTCATATGTGGTTCATACCTTCAGCGAACGGGATCTGTTTTTTCATAAAAGCGCTATGGAAAATATTTTTAGCGAAACCAGAAAACGGGGCATGCAGGTCTGGGTTGATCCCTGGGGCGTCGGCGGTGTGTTCGGCGGAGAATCATTTTCAAAATTTTTGCTTGACCACCGGCGTGCCTGGCAGTTCCTCTCAACCGGAGAAGCGGTCAAAGCAGCCTGTTTGAATAATCCTGATTTCAGAGCGTTTGTAAAAGAATGGATTAATAATGTTAAAGATTTAGGCGGGCAGGTTATACTTTGGGATGAACCGCATGTCTATATAACATTAGAGTTAGAATTAGGAAAGATTTATACGTGCACATGTCCTATTTGCGAAGCAAAATTTATGAAAAAATATGCTGAAAAAATGCCGTTTCAAAGAAACAGAGCAGTTCAAGACTTCAGAATTGAAAGCATGCGGGATTTCTTGAACGAAGTAATGGCACACGCAAAAAAATTAAAACTTATTAATGCATTAACCATATATGCATATAAAGGCAATGAAGAGTATGACCGGATCTGGGATATGGCAGGTTCTTTGGAACATGTGGATATTTTTGGATGTGATCCCTACTGGCACTGGCACGGTAAACATGATCCAGAAGACCATGTCGGGTATTTTGCATCAAAAGTAGTTAATACATGTACCAAATATCAAAAGGAGCCGCATCTGTGGATCCAGGCAATGAAATTTCCCCGCGGAGCTGAAAAGACGATTATGCAGGCGGTTGAGGCTGCTGCTGATCGAGAGGTGACAAACATTGCGGCATGGAGTTATGACGGCGGGGAGCTGCTGGATAATGTATATTCTGAAGACAGCAGAAATGTGTGGAAAACGGTAAAAAAAGCATATATTAAATTATTAAGAAAATAGAAAATAGGGACAGTCACCTATTTTTTAATAAATAGGAATAAAAGGAATAAAAAAATAGGTGACTGTCCCTATTTTCTTTAGGAGGAAACAATGTCAGCGCAATTGATAGACGGGAAAAAGATAGCCCAAGAGATACGCGAAGAGATAAAGCAGCAGGTGGCAGATTTATTACCAAAAGGAATTCAACCGGGCTTAGCTACGGTCTTAATCGGTGAAGATCCGGCATCACAAGTATATGTAAGAAGTAAAATAAAAGCATGTGAATATGTCGGTATGAAATCAGAGCATCATACACTTCCCGGGGATACCTCAGAAGCGGCACTTCTTAAGCTTATCACTAAACTCAATAATGATTCGCATATCCATGGGATATTAGTGCAGCTGCCGCTTCCTCCGCAGATAAATCCGCAAAAGATTATCTGTGCCATACATCCGGCAAAAGATGTTGATTGTTTCCATCCGCAGAATTTAGGTATTTTTTTTACTAAAAAAAGCTGGAAAGAAATCGAGCAAGAACGGCTTTTCTTACCCTGCACGCCGCATGGGATTATTAAGCTTCTTCAAAAGTCAAATGTTCCCATGCAGGGCGCACAGGCGGTGATTGCAGGCAGATCAAATATCGTCGGGAAACCATTGGCATTAATGCTTATGGCAAATAATGCAACAGTTACTATATGCCATTCCCAAACCAAGAATATCGAGGAGATCTGCGCTCGGGCTGATATTTTGGTGGCTGCGATCGGAAGACCGGAGTTTGTTACCGGAAACCTGGTTAAGGATAAGGCAGTGGTTATTGATGTAGGAGTTAATAGAACAGAGCATGGCTTGCGGGGGGATGTTAATTTTAATCAGGTTAAACAAAAGGCATCCCGCATTACCCCTGTTCCCGGCGGGGTAGGGCCCATGACAATAACCATGCTTCTGGCAAATACAGTTTTAGCTGCTCAAAGATAAAGGTGTTTTTGATTGCATTGATCGAAAAAATG
>JBDRMW010000097.1:0-10835 GCA_043811735.1 bacterium | reverse complement strand
ATGCCTGCAATACATGGCGCAGGTATCAGTTATTACTAAGAGGGCGCGATCAGGGTATCGATGCACCAGGCCCGGGGCAACGGTGTCTTTCTCTTCACCGCACGGATCAAGAAGATCATGTTTACTGCTTTTAAACTCCCCTAATACGGGCACAGCCTGTTTACGAACAGGACAGTTCGGATCATCCTTGTCCATTAATGAGACAAAATGCGGGGTAATCGCCATTTTGAGTCTCCCGGATGAGTATCGAACAGCTTTTCTTTCTTCATCGGTTGGATTAATCCATTTTTCTAATTCTTCAAGCGTACCGATTCTATTGTGAAGCTGCCAGCGCCAGTCATTCCATAACGTTGATTGAATTTTTTCCGCAGGCTTTGCGATAGTTAAATGTTGATGCATAGATAAGAGATTTAATGCTCCTTTCGCGATAAATTATGCTTCTGTTTTATTATTAAACAATGGGATCTGCTCATCTTCCTTTAAGGTTATAAGCCGCTCCTTTAACCATTGGTCAATCACCGACTTTGAAAACCGGTATTGCCTTCCGATACGGGAAGCTGGTATCTTTTTTTGACGGATAAGACTGTATATTTTTGACTTGCCGATACCTAAATACTTGGACAATTCAATAATATCCATAACTTCTCGAACATCAGATTTTGCTTCCTTATCTGCCATATTTTTCCATCCTTTACTCAATAGCTGTATCTTTTAACTATTATATACAAATATTACCATATTTTGTCAAGATTAATTTTCCATTTACTGCTATTTAATGCCAAATAGTTATAGATATGGTTATGAAGTAACTGTGGAGAACTAAAAAAATGGTTGCTCCCCACACCAAATGGGTGTTATTTTCTTCTGAGAAATGCAAAATTTATAACCCCTGGGGAATAGATTATAGTTTATAGCAAAATCTCTACACTCATTTGGTGTGGGGGTAAAGCAGATATTACGAGGTTATTTCTTGATATTACCGGTCCACCAGCGTCGAACTTGAAGGGTAAGAATGAATTTTTTATCACCCATTTTAAGCTTGGTTTCATCAACTGCTTCCTTTATAGATATAAGGGGAGTATCTTTAAGGGAAATAATCCTTTTTTCTTTCACCCGTATGCCGTTGGATGACAGGAGAACCTCCATTTGAGGCCGAACGGGAGATTCTTTTTCAACATGAATTATGCGGGCAAACTCATCCGTGCTTAACATGACATAACTGCCTATAGGATATAATCCGATTGTTTCTATTAACGTTCTAATAAGCTTCGAGACAAAAGGATCATCTTCTTGGAGCTTCTGCCAGTTTTCAATAAGCCATTTGCACGCAATATGCGGAATAAGCCGTTCCTGCTCAGGTTTTGCATGAGTAAGCAGCTCATACAATGAGGCAAGTTTAATAATATGCGTATACTGCTGAATTTGTTTATCGGAAATATTTTTGGGATAATGCGTCACCTTATTAAGCGAGACTGACTGCGCAACCAGTTTAGAAATCAATTGACAGAGCGCATCCTGAGGACATATCAACTCTTCAGCCAGTTTGCGTGACGTATCTGTATTTTTATTAAATTCATCGATTTGTTTATGCGTTAAAGTTAGTTTTTTCGGCATCAATTCAAGGATGCCGAATAAACCCGCATGATGCAGTAATGCGGTTAATCCAACGTCTTCTAAGGCGGAAGCCGGATATTGTAATCCCTTAGCTAATGCGATTGCAATAATGGCGGTATTTACCGAATGAGAATAGAGGTAATTGTCCAGCGTCGTTGTATCAATACATAACATAAGTGATTTTTCTTTATGTGATATATGCTGGATGCATTGCGCAATAATATCCAGCAGCAGGGGATCAACACCGCCTGATTGACCAGTCATCATTGCAAGAAATTTTTTAAATGATCGGATCACATGATCATAGGTTTCTTCCGGGCTGATCGAATCAATCCAGGAAGACAATGCATGAACCGGTTCTTTGTTGTTGATCGCCGGGGGGAAGGGCTTCCTTACCAAAAGCTTATTATCGGCTTCACTGGATGATCCAATGTCAGGGGCCCCTTCTTTTACATCAGGAGTTTTTTTTCCCTCATCATTTTCTTTGCCGAAAAATTTCGATAATTTCACCATGGGTAATCCTCTAAAAAACATAACATAAGGCTTCTCAAATGTCAAGCAAACAAACATACCCAATTGACAATATACAGGACTTCTGTTATTATTCAATGGGGGATAATTTATGGATAAGTTAGCTTATATTAATGATTTTATTAATACTATTATATATGCATATAAACCATATGTGCATTTTATATTATTATTCTTTTTACTCCTTTTAGTAGCATCTGCCGTATACCTTATAATAAAGATTCTCCGTAAAAAAAGGGTTGAACGTGCCAATGAAGCTGCGGGCAGCTATTATTCGAACCTTTCGGCGGAAGAAATTATCTCATCTCTTAAAGATATGGATATGCCGGGAGACGAACATGCCATGCTTAATAAAATTATGGAATTTAAACGCACCCTTGGAGAACAAAAAACACATATTACCTCATTAGAAACCGCGTTAAAAGAGTTTATTGAAATGCAGGGAAGTATCTCAAAAAATTTCATGCGTAGTCAGGAAGAATATTCCGTAAAACTCGCTGAATTAAAAGATGCGCTGCAGAAACAAATTCAAACAGTTGAAACCGCGCTTCGCGCCGATGCAGATCAAAGCAGAAAACATACTGCTGAAAATACTTCATATATAAGCACCAGAATAGATGTTATAGAAAAAGATTTGGACCGCTTAAAAGAAGATTCCAAGGAACATAAAAATTCAAGCGGTTCGGAAGTTGATCCGCTTATCAAAGATCAGGAGATTTTATCCGAACGGCTTTCAACCTTAAATGAACATTTAAGCGACCAAAAAAATTATCTTGAATCTAAAATTCAAAATATCGGGGATCATAGCCGCAAACTCTTAAGTATTGAAAAAGATACTAATCTGCTTAAATCCGGATTTCAAGATCTTCAGGCATATGTACAGGGGCAGTTTGCTAATTTTCAGCGCACCAAACAATTCGGCAGTGATGCAAGTTTTAAAGAATTCGGTGATTTCATTAAAGAAAAAATTGAAAATTTCTTTAATGAAAGAAAAAATCAGCTTCAAAAAATTGAGATCGAGTTAGATGAGCTTAAAAATATGGATACGGTAAAACAAAACGTGCTCATGCGCCTGCAGAAAGAGTTTTCAGCACGGCTCTCCGATGTAAACTTGCGTTTAACCGAAAACAAAAAAACTGTTTCTGATCAATTAATGAACAGCGAAAGTATTAAACGCCAATTGCTCGCGCTTGAAAAAGGAATACAAGAACTTAACATCAGGATGCAAGGCAAACAACATGAAATGTTTTCCAGCCAGGACTTACGGCTGCAGTCATTTGAAGACCGGTTTAACAAATTATCCGAAGAAATTGATAAAAAAGATGAGGAAACAGGGCAGAAACACCTGCATAAATCCATTGATAAACAACAGGACGAAATCACCATGCTTCATGATGAAATTGAAAAATTAAAAAAATTCATCAGTCTTCAGAAGCATACACCATCCCCGGGACAGCCTTCAGGAGATCTGGAAAATCAGCTGAGCGAGCTTAAAGGCATGGTCTTTTCTCTTATTGATTCATTAAAGGAATAACTCATCTAAAGGGGGGGGTATCGTGCGCACACGAACGTATATCAACATTAGTATTGCGGTATTCATATCGTTCAGTCTTCCTTTTAATTCTTTTGTTTTTGCAGCAGAACAACCGCAAGAAAAACAATACGTCATCCGTCCTAATGATCAGCTTGCGGTTATTGTGTATCCGGCAGATGAGCTCAGCCGTGATGTTACGGTACAGCCTGACGGGAACATTGAATTAAAGCTCATTGGAAGCGTTAAAGCCTCGGGCATGACTCATCGAAGTTTATCAAAACTGCTTGAACTGCGATTTTCTGCATATGTTAAAAAACCGCAAGTATCTGTTATTATCAAAAAATACTCTGGACATGAAGTAATTATAACCGGTTCGGTAAATAGAACCGGCTCATTTCAATACCACAGCGGCATGAAGCTTATGGAGCTGGTCTCTCTTGCCGGCGGGGTTCCTGATGAAGCCGCTATAACTAAAACCCGTATTATCAGGCAAAAAGGAGAGACCAAAGAAATTATATCTGTTGATCTTAAAGAAATTATGTATAAAGGGCTGACCGAAGAAGATCCCCTCCTTATCCCCGGAGATATTATATTTATTCCTAAAAAAGCATTAGCGCGGGTTACCTGGTTTGTCAGTGCATTAAGCCCGTGGTTAGCATTATTTAATTTTTTCCTCCTTATAGGAATTGCCGCATCTAAATAACTATGGCAACACAAGAACTGCATTTTTATGATTACTGGCGGATTATACATCGAAGACGATATATACTGTTGTTCTTTTTTATAACTATAACAACTGCTGCATTGATTTTTTCTTTAATGAAAATCCCGACTTATACTACTTTTTCCCGCATTCGGATTATAACTGATAATCAAAATAATATGGAAGGCCTCACCATGCGCATGGATTACAGTGATCCCTGGACCGTAGTAAACACTGAAGCCAACGCTATAATGAGTTTAGATATTGCCGAAGAAGTCGCGCAGAAGATGGCATTAATAAATGCTAAAGATTCTTTTCAGGAAAGAATGAATATTGCCGGCAGGCTTCTTGCCCATATAGAAGCAAAAAGAGAAGGTGAAACCAATATAATAAGAATTATCTCTTCAGGGGCCACTCCCCAAGAATCAGCTGATATCGCCAATGGCTTTGCCCAGGTTTTTATTACTCATAAAATAGAACAAAAGCTTGAAGCCATCCGTGAAACACGCCGATTTCTTGAAGCACGGCTGGTTGAAGCGGACCGTAAATTGAAGGAATCCGAAGATGCCTTAAAAATATTCAAGGAAAAATTTACCGAGCAGGGGACCAGCGCATCAATTGCAGCAAAAATCAATGATTTAAAAATTACCAGAAATAATCTATTAAAAAATTATACTTCCCAGCATCCTGATATCATTAAAATTTCATCTCAGATAAGTTTTTTGGAAAAACGGGCAAAAGAACTCCCTTCCCAGGAACAATATCTTGCCGAATTAAACAGAAAAGTAAAATTAGATGAGTCGGATTATATCACCCTTTCTGAAAAATTTAAAAAAGCGCAAATCACCGAAGCAAATACCACCCAAAACATATTTATGGTCAGCAAAGCACCGATTCCATCCAAGCCTTCAAGCCCGAATCATCCGGTTAATACCATTGCGGGCGGAATACTCGGTATTATAATCGGGCTTATTTTCGTATTTGTCTTTGAAAATCTTGACACCTCAATAGGAACCATCGAAGAAGTTGAACAATACATGGGGCTTCCGGTTTTAGGCGTTATTCCTCATATTGATCTTCCCCACGATGAGAAGATTTCTTTTTGGAAACGGTTTAAAACCCGGTTCTTCCGCAATAAAAACAAAAAACTGCCCGCAGACCGCCGCACGCTTATTATTTTTCATTCAAAAAAATCACATTTTGCTGAATCATATCATACCCTGCGCACCAATATTAAATTCTCAGCACTTGGGTCCCAGGGGAAAACGCTTCTGTTCACAAGCGCCGGAACCGATGAAGGAAAAACCATAACCGCAGCAAATTTTTGTATTGCCGCCGCCATGGTCGGGATTAAAACACTGCTGGTTGAAGCTGACCTGCGCCGTCCTGTTATAAGCCAGCTTTTTGGTTTACCCAGACGGGAAGGATTGACCGATCTCGTGCTGGGTAATGCCCGATGGCCGGATCCAGTGTACGGCATATCAGATTTCCTGCTTGGCGAGCTCGGCGTTGAACATCTTCTTAATAATCCGGCAATTGAAAACTTAAAAATACTGCCGGCAGGAAGTATTCATACTAATCCGGTAGATATTTTAAGCTCGCCTGAGTTTGATAACGTGCTTAGCACAGTTTCCGTTGAATTTGATCTGATTGTTTTTGACTGCTCACCGGTTCTTCTTTTTGCCGATAGTATTATTTTAGGAAAAAAAGTTGAAGCGGTCGCGCTTATTTATCAAGTCGGTAAAATGGCCCGGGGTGCATTAAAACGTGCTAAAGCACAGCTTGAAGGCCTGCAGGCATCGGTTAAAGGAGTGGTCTTGAATGATCTTCGTGCTGCAGATATGGGCCCGCAATATGGTTACTACTATTATTCATCGTATAAATATTATACAACTGATCTTGACAAAAAGATCAAACAGAAAGCCTAGCGCTTGAATACATTCTTACACAAAACCGGTAATGTCAATATAATTGCACTATTTGGATTAATAATATCAGTCCTGCTGGCGTGGTATGCGGTTCAATTTCCTCAAATCCCCTTTATAATTATTACGTTAGGAGCCGGCCTGGCGATAATTGCATTCGTAAAGCCTGAACTTGGTCTTTTAGTACTCGTCTTCAGCATGTTACTCTCCCCGGAAATTACGCTGCTTAAAGATCCTAAACATGACTTGATTATTCGTCTTGAAGATATTTTTCTTATCATCGTATTTGCAGCCTGGGTTGCGCATACTGCTATAAACAAACATTTAATAGAAGCGGCTGATTTTCCTCTGCGGACACCTATCATAGGGTATACCATGATTTGTATGATAGGCACCGGGCTTGGTATTATTAGAGGTGAATTAACGATTATGCGAAGTTTTTTTTATTTGTTAAAATATATTGAATATTTTGTTCTTTTTTTCGTTGCAGTCAATGTTATCAAAAAACCATCCCAGGTAAAAATGTACCTCTGGGCAGGATTAATTACCTGTCTTATTGTAACCGGATATGTATATTATACGTATGTTCCCGTGCCCGGATTTAGAGCAACCGCTCCGTTTGAAGGTCTTAAAAGCAGTGAACCTGCGTCATTAGGCGGGTATTACCTCATTGTACTGTCTATGCTTATGGGATTTATTTTAAACAGTAAATCACTGCGTTTAAAAATTCTCCTGTTTATAGCATTCGTCATAATTATACCCCCGTTTGTTTTTACTCAGTCTCGTGCGTCATATTTTGCCTTTATTCCTATGATGATTTTTCTTTTATATATGAGTAAAAGCTGGAAAGCTCTTTTAACCAGCTGCATCATCATGTTAATATTAATCCCCGTCATCATGTTCTCTTCGCTGGGTACCATAATTAAACAAAGAGTTATGTTTACCTTTAGTCCGGGAGGGGCTTCCACCTATGGAAATCTTCAGCTCGAACCCTCAGCCGCAACGCGAGTCCAAAGCTGGAAAGTGTCATTTACTAAATGGCTGCCCAAACATATGTTTTTCGGATGGGGTGTTACCGGTGTCGGACTGGTTGATGCACAAATACCGCGTATACTTGGTGAAACCGGACTGCTTGGATTTTTCTTCTTTCTGCTTTTGATTATCAGTTTATGGCGCTATGCTCAATATAGTTTACAACATGTGCATGACCCGGCTGCTCAATCATTCAGTTTAGGGTTTTTGGGTGCTTTTGTTGGTATACTAATTCAGTCAATTACAACTAATACCTTTATTATTATACGTATTATGCAGCCATTCTGGTTTTTAGCTGCCCTGGTAATACTGCTCCCCAAAATATATCCGGAAGCTATTCATGAACAATAATAATTCATTAACCGACCGGCTGCTGCGGAATACTTTTTATAATACGGCGGGAAAATTATGGGAAATTGCGGTCAGCCTTTTTCTGGCGCCTTATATTATTCATCATATCGGAATCGAGCTTTTCGGTATTTGGATAATTATATTAACCGTAACATATTTCCTTGATTTTTTTGAATTTTCAATTACTTCGCCCATTGTAAAATATATTTCAGAATATTATTCTCAAAATAAAACTAAAAAACTATACGATCTTATTAACACAACTCTTTGTTCTTACTTTTTCGTATCTTTTTCCTGTTCGGTCATCGGGATCATGTGCTCCCCTTTAATCTTGAAACTTTTTAATGTCCAAACAGAATTTATCCATGCCGCTCTTTTCGCTTTAAAATTAAGTTTTATTATTTTTTCATTAACAAATATATTTTTAATGTTTAATTCAGTCCTCAGAGGGCTGCAGCTTATGGATATCAGCAATAAAATATTTATTTCTAACACCATTGTTAGAATAATAGGCGTCATCATCGTCCTAAACCTTAATTTTGGACTCCGCGGACTTGCTTCTGCAATGCTTATTGAAATACTATTTGGGTTAACTGTTGTTGTATGGATTACTGCAAGAAAACTTCCCGGTATTTATTTTAATCCTTTTCGATTCAATATATCTTTATTTAAAATGCTGTTTAAGTTTGGTTCAAAACTTCATGCAGGTAAAATTGCCTTTCTGATAAGTTTTCATTTTGATAAGTTTTTGCTTGCACGCTGGGTCAGCATCACCTCGGTCGGTTTTTATGAATTAGGCTCTAAAATCTGTTTTACTGCAAGGCGCATAGCTACGCTTGCCATATCTGCTTTTCTACCGGTTATATCGGAAGCTGATGCAAGCAAGGATGAAAGAATTCTTTATGAACTGTATGCCCGCGGATTAAAATATCTTGCTTTTGCATCATGTGCATTTTTTCTATTTTTATTATATAATGCTGATCTTATTTTTGCAGCATGGCTTAAAAATCAATATGCACAATCTGCCTTTATTCTGCAGATTCTATGCTTTGGCTACTTCTGCAATTCAATGATACTCGGTATTACTATATTTGTTATCGGCATAGGCAAACCCGAGATTGAAATGAAATATAATTTATTCGTAACTCTGGTAAATATTCTATTAAGTGTCACGTTAGTAATACTCTGCGGTCTTCCCGGGATAGTAATAGGAACATCTTCTGCCTTGATACTCGGCTCTATATATTATCTGCATCTTTTAAAAAAAAATACCTCTTTCCCCATATCTTTAATTTTTAAAGCACTTAAAATCCCATTGATTGCATCAGCAGTTAGTCTTGCAGCAATTATTCCATTTAATTATTTTGATTTTTCTTCACCGGTATATAATTCGCGGATACATGATTTAACCGCGCTTGGTATTCGGGGTATAGTATATACTGCCGTATTTTTATTAACTGCGCTTAAACTCGGCATTTTAGATGATAAAGATAAATGGGTCATTAAAACATTAATTTTTAAACGGTTTTTCCCGATTCTGCTTAAAAAAAATACTTGAGATAATTCTATGAACATATTACTGCTTTGTTATGAAAAAATAAACGGCAACAATGGTGCTGTCCGCCAGATTTTAGAGAACGCCGAAAAACTGCAAAAAATAGGCCACCGGGTAGCCATTTGTGTTCCCCGTATAGCACGCTTACCAAATCCTCCGGTTCCTATATACTATATTCCTGTAATCAATATCCCTAACATACGTTATCCAAGTTATATTATCTTTTCTATTATATTTCTTATACCTATTTTCTTTAAATTCAAGCCGCATCGGGTATTATATTACATTATTCATTATAATATCGCGGCTTTCCTGACCCTGCAATTATTCCGCTGTCCGTATGCGGTCTATGTAAACGGCATTATTCATGAAGAACGTGCGTATAAATCCCTGTTAGAAAAATGGTCTTCCCCTATATTGCAAAGAATTTATAAAATTACTCTGCATTCTGCTAACATAATTTTTACGGTTACCGGCGGATTAAAAAAACATCTAATATCCAGCCACCTGGTTGATCATAAGAATATTTTAATTTTAAAAGACGGGGTAGACACGGATGTTTTTACTCCGCGTGATAAAAAGCAGCTGCGTAAAAAATTATGCCTTAATGAAAAAGGTTCAATAATAGGTTTTCATGGATGGCTTTTTCCCTGGCACGGCGTGGATTATTTAATCGAAGCTGCACCATACATTATAAACGAATTGCCTGATACCGTATTTTTAATTGTCGGCTATGGGATAATGTACCATGCTTTGCAGGATATGGTTCAAAAGAAAAACGTGCAAAAACATGTAGTATTCACCGGAAGTGTGCCTTTTAACAAAATAGCCGAATATGTCAGCTGTTTTGATCTTGGAATTAATTTTTTTAAACCGGTCCGAACAGATCCCGGGGACCCGATAAAAATGTATGAGTATATGGCATGCGAGGTTCCTATTATTGCAAGCGATGTTGAAGGGTATGGGGATTTTCTAGAAAAGGCGGGTGCCGGAGTACGTATAAATCCTGAAGATCCGCAAAACTTAGCACAAAAAATAATTGAGCTCCTGAAAAATCCGGATGCCAGGAAGAAAATGGGCGCTGCCGGAAGAAAAGAAGTACAAAATAATCACACCTGGATGCAGAGAGCTTTACAAATCGAGCAGTCTTTTAAAAATATGTAATGTTATGCTTGAAAATATAAGTTTAGCCATATCATCTGTCTGCGGCGCGCAATGTATTTTTTGCCCGTCTCATATGGGCAAAAACGTTCTGCCAAACACCATGCCGTATGAAACTGTTGAAAAAATAGCTGCTGAGATATCGTCAGAGAAATTTAAACAATTCCACTTAATAAAAAAAATTCACATCGGCGAGATTGGAGACTGTTTTCTAAACAACGATATTATACGCATACTCCGGCTTTTTAAATCCAGGGTGCCTGATATTCATATCAACGCATATACTAATTTTCATCATTTTACGCCGGATAAAACTGATATTATTTTACAGGAAAAATTAATTGATTCTGTTGCATGTGATATTGACGGCTCAAATAAAGAAAATTATTTTAATGTTAAAAAGCTCTCATTGCCAAAAACCGTGGATCA
>JBDRMW010000096.1:0-3217 GCA_043811735.1 bacterium | reverse complement strand
TGGTTCAACAGGAATAGAAACTCGCGGTATATCAAAAAAATCAATTATAAGTCTGCCGTCTGCATTTAGTGCCAATCGTTTAATCTGCCCATTAACAAGGTTTGGATTAAATTCGGGACCATTTAAAAACCATAATGCACTGTGGATAACTGTCGAGTTCCCAGAAAGGGGAGTAACACCAAAACCATTTTGGAAATAACCAGTATAAACTGCTCTGATTGCAACCGCGATGCGATCTCCATGTTCAACAACATGAAACACCGGAAAATTTGGATAAAGATATAATTCAGGATTCGAAGAGTACACAGAAGAAAATGATAAATTAAAACCTTCTTCTCTTAGTATAGGATAATCTTCTAGCAGCTTAGAAAGACTATCAAATTCTTCCGATATTTGAAATATTTCGTGAACTGGTGAGGCTGGATTAGAAGTTGGATTGCTTTTCTTAATCTCATCAACAAAAGGTGTTTCAATGGGATTTCCCTCAAAATAATGTTCATCAACAACCTGTTTAAAACCATCGTATATTTCAATGCGCTGAAAACCGATAATCCTGTTCCCTGTATCATCCAACTTATAACGGAATAAATCTCCTAATTCTACCCATCCGTCACTTGTTACATTAATCGGCAGGTCCAACGGTTGAAGGTAATATTCTCCAAAGGATCTGAGTTCGAATAAACGTAATATTGCATGTTGACCGGTATCATTGCCTGGAAGAATGAATGTTTCTGCAAATGCAAGCAGTATATATTCAAGAAGAACGGGTTTTCCATTTTTCATGTTTTCATGTGCCCGGTCAATGAAGTTTATGCCGTTCCCTGCTAAGCATTCATGAATTGATGCTTGATTTTCTTCCCATTTCTTTTCTCTGTGCGCGTGATAATTAGGAAAATTTTCAATATCATCTCCGGAACGTTCAAGTAAATTTATCCAGTACTCTTTATAATTTTGAGGTAAAAAATGAGCGTTTTCATGAATAATCGCTGTTGCTAAATGTTTCTTGTCAAAAGCAAACTTTAAATTTGGGGAATCTTTTTTAATTTTCATCAGTTCGGCGGCTTCGTGACGGCCAAAAATAAAACGTGATTTTCCTGCAGCAGTATCTTCATCATCATGTGATGAGTCGCTTACATAAAGAACCATTTCAAATCGATCATCAGCAAAAACAAATGCTATAGTGCTTTCACATGGAGGACTCTCCATCATGCTTTCGGGAAGGGTAAATATTCTTTGAACACGAACAGCATCGGGTGGTAATTTTTCCAGAGTATCTCGAATGATATCAATTTCATCGGGTGTTAAGTGAAAGTTCGGATCATCATGATTATCACAGATTTCGATATTAATATTGTCATGTACAGTTATGCTTGTGCGCGAACCAATATCTCTCAAATCATTAATCATAATTTCCCATGCTTCCCTGGTATCCGGGGGAGAAACTACATCAACACATCCGTCAAGGGCAGCTAATAATGGAGGAAAAGCAATGGCAGCACATGTTTTGCATGCAGCAGTTAAAACAGCACGTCGAGTCGGATCATCTGAAGCGATGGAGAGTGTTCTTATGGCAGGAGCAGCAACAAAATAATTTTGACAGGCGGCTGAAATATCAGAAGCGGATGTACATATAAAGCATATCAAAATGGAAATCATGGAATGTTTTTTAAAAGTATTTTTATGATTTGTCATTATATAAGCATAGCAAATCTATGTAAAATTTCAATAAAAACAATGTAAATTTTTTGTAAAGTCTAGCCAAGCTAAATCTGGGCGCAGGGGATGAGATTTTTTTTAATCTCAAGAAACTGCTCAATCAATCCAGTGTAGTGCGTCTAACATATCTTGAAATTTGCTCAAGGCTTTTTACCGGTATTCAAGGCGCGAGGAGCGCGGTGTACCCTCTGTGGTACATAAGCGACAAGCAACGCAGCAGACCGGTAAAAAGCCTTAAGCCCAAAGGGAAATGTACTCTATGGCCAATTTCTTCCTCACTCCTCACTTGCGTACCGCAGGAGAGTACGCGGCATTCGTCGTTCGTCGAAATCGACTCATATATTGCATTTCAAATGTCAAGATATGTTAGACGCACTACACTAGTGGGTGATAAGTCCCACCGGGTCAAAGCCAGCGACCGCAGATCCGTAGCGAGACTTGCCTGAGAGAAAGTAACTTCTTTCATGGGAAGCTCTTTCATTCTGAAGAAAATAATATTTTTTTTAATGGTCAGCAAGGGAAAACCGGAGCAGCCATGCATTCATCAAGGATAAATCTGCACAGATCATCCCGGTTATGGATGAAGAACATTTCTTTTTGGATTTTAAACAATGCATTTAAATGGTATAAGCCAAGCATGAAATAATCCTTAAGATTATAAGTATTCTAACAATCCTAAGTATAATGATAATTCCATATATAACAAGTTGGAAGATCATATATAGGAAGGTTTATCATGGAAAAATATACCTGCGTATGCCTAAAAAACAGGTAAAAATCCTATTGACATATGCGGGATGTTCGGTATACTTATTAATACAATGCGTAAACATTCCATTATTATTATAATACAATGCGTAAACATTCCATTATTATTATTTTTTTTCTGCTCTCTGTAGTTGTAGCAAGCCTGCATGCTGATTCCATAACAAATTACACCAACGGTAATTACTTGACTGATATTGCCATTGAAGGCAGTATCATATGGTGCGGAACAACCGGCGGTATGGTTGCATGGAATATCTCAAACAATACGTATGAAAAATATGATGTAATAGACGGCCTTTCTTCCAATCAGGTTAATGCAGCTGCTGTTGATAATGAGGGGAACAAATGGTTTGCGACTGAAAACAAATTAAGCAAGTTTGACGGCACTATTTGGACAACGTATACGACTGATGACGGCCTTCTGCGTAACAATGTAAATGATATTGCGGTTGACGAAAACGGCAATCTATGGTTTGCAACCGGCGGCGGCAGCGGCGGGATCACCAAATTTGACGGTACCACCATGACTTCATTTAATCAGGATGACGGCCTGGTATCTGATCGAATCGTGGCAGTTGCTTCAGACCAGAATGGAACAATATGGATCGGTTCGGATGATATGGGCGTCATTAAATACAACGATTCAACGTGGACCACCTATAATAGCGCGAATGATGGATTAGCCAGCGACATATCATTATCAATCGTCATTGATGCTCAAGGATATCCATTG
>JBDRMW010000095.1:0-4402 GCA_043811735.1 bacterium | reverse complement strand
CGGAGCCATCATGTATTGAAATGAATATTTATAATGCTTCTGGGCGTAAGATAAAAACCCTTGTTAATCAAGAAAGGGACGGCGGGACGCATTCATTTTTCTGGGATGGCAAAGATGACTCAGGCAACGTTGTTGGCTCAGGGATATATTTTGTGCACATGAAATCCGGGAGCTATAGTGAAACCAAAAAAATTGCAGTAATTAAATAATGAATTCTGGGGACACGTAACAAAGTACATGTCCCCAGAATTCATAGAAACAAAAAAAATTGCGGTGATTAAATAATATGAAAAAAATACTTATTTTAGGATTACTTTCAATTGGATATATAGGGAATCTGTTAGGTTATACCAAACAGGAAGTTATTAATGTAATAACTAAGGCTTCGCATGCGTATTGGGGCCAGCGGGCAGTTATTAATCATCCTGACGGGCCGTTTTATGGGTATTGCGGCGGGCAGACGGTTATTGATCCGGAAAATCCTGATGACCGGTATTATTCAAGTGACTGGGACTGGCTTAAAGAGCCTCATTTTTTTCAGGAGCAGGAAGATTCTGCTGGTCATCCGGGTGTAGGATTTGGGTATATTCAGGCATATTTAGCTACTAAAGATAAGTTTTTAATGAGAGCAGCAAAATCATTGGGAGACACGCTTGTATCTGCTCAGCAAGAGAATGGATCTGGCGGCTGGTGGTATGATATGGGTGTGTTAGGGTATGACCGCAGGGAAGGAAGTCCGACCTTTGGGCAGGTTATTGATTTTGGCAGATGGGTAAATATATTTTCTTGGGGCGGTAATGCGAATGTGCAGGATTACAACCAGGGGTGTTCTACATTTGACGGCGTAAGCTGGCTGCCGGGCATGTTTCTTTTACGGCTGTATCAGGCATTGCCTCAAGAAGATCCTGATAGAGACAAATATTTACAGGGTGCAAAATGGCTTGCTGAAACGATTGTTGGATTTAAGGATGTTGAAGATTTATCAGGTGGATTTAAACCATACGGTATTGGCGGGATTCCTCAAGTATGGCCGTATGAGAAAGCAAAGACTCATTGGCCATTGCCTGATGCGTTAGGATTTAATGGTATCGGATACCCGTGTTTTGTCACCCCTAATGATGGTGCGATGATGAATGCACTTTTTTATTTATTAGAGTTCTGGAAAGAGGCTCAAGTAAATCCAGCACTTAATGCACAAACGTATTATGACGCTATTGTGCTTAATATAGAGTATCTAATCCAGGTGTTTGAGCTTAATGCGAATGATCCAGATCCATTGTATGATAATTTAAAACTTGGTTCCTGGGGAAAACAGTTTTATGTTAATGATGGAACATCTAAATCAGGTAAGATTACGTGGGGCAGAATGATGGAACCCCCGGCGTATGATAATAGAAATTATATTGATGAGTTTTTACTGCAGATTTATGATGAACCTGCTTTTGCATCATACAAACCAGCAATTGAGGATGTTTTAAAAAGGTTTTTGATGTTCTGGAGATGTAAAGTTGAACCGGTTAATGCGGCATATCATGTTGATTTAGGATTTGCCGCAGATGATAATTTTTATACTGCCTATAATCCATCAGATGTGACAACCTGGGAATTTTGGGTGTATATTAATTCAGATCCTAATGCAATTGATAAAAACGGGAATCCTATTGTATTAAATGACTGGATCTCTGCAAATGATTATGAGATTTATGCTGGTGAAGAAGCGTTTACTGAGCCAAGGGGAGCACGGATACGGTCTGATATCCGCACTAAAATAAGTTTAGCATTAATAGAAGTTGGCGGGAATAATTTTTCATTGGATTTATTTCATGGTACTGATGACAGGCATAATAAAGATTTACGATATTATTTTGGTTTAAGTGATTTAAGTAAACGATTTTTTAATCAGATACCAATCTCTTTAGAAGGGGTTCTTGATACATTTGATCATGATACAGGTTTTTTTAGTGTTAATACATTGAATAAGGATGGAAAAATATATCAGACAGTTCACGACCGGACGTTTTTTTCAAGGATGATTGCTCTTGCTGATGGATTAAATGATATGGATGGAAGTTTAAATGATTCTGACGGTGACGGGTTTTCTGATGAAGAAGAAATCCGGGAAGGTTCGGATATTAATGATTCTGAATCCTTCCCTGGTTTACCAGTTGACCCGGACCCGGAGGAACCTGATCCGCCGATAAATCCCGAAGCTGATCCAACGGAAACAACCGTGAATGTATATAACAATATTATTGCTTCAGGTAAAAGCACCCAGGCACAAATTCATTACGAACTCGACAGTGAAAAAGATGTAAAAATAGCGGTATATGATTCAAAGGGCAGAGAAGTTATTGTGCTGGTCAATGAAAAACAGCCCCTAAACAGGTATGAGGTGTACTGGAGCGGTAAAGATGCAAATAACAGCGATGTTGGCAGCGGCATCTATTTCGTTCATATTGATCTGGGAGGGAAAAAGAGCACAAAGAAGATAGCGGTAATAAAATGAGTGCCATGAAACATACTCGGTTTAACCTAAAGCAACAACCGCAGCAATAATTCTATAAAGTATGTACCGTAAAGAATGAGCTAAGAGATTTAAAGATTTGTTTGATAATTAAAGGAAAGAATTATTTTTTAAATATCCGGCGTAGTCTTTTATGGCTGCTTGTAAGCCGGTGAATGGTTTGTTGTATCCTGCCTTCATAAGTTTGGTCATATCTGCCTGCGTAAAATACTGGTACTTATTTTTTAACTCATCCGGCATATCAAAATATTCTATGCTGGGTTTTTTGTTCACTGCTGCAAACAGTGCGTAAGCTAAATCATTCCAGGTTTGTGCTTTTCCCGTGCCGATATTGTAGATTCCGTGCTTGCCGGGATGGGTTATAAAATAATAGGAGATATCCAGCACATCTTTCACATAGATGAAATCTCGTTTTTGTTCGCCGTCAGCATAATCCGGCCGGTATGATTTAAACAGCCTCATTACGCCTTCTTGGTTAACGTTATCGAAAGACTTAGCGATGATGCTCTTCATGTCTTCTTTGTGATATTCATTGGGCCCAAACACATTGAAAAATTTAAAACCCACAAACTTATTTTGAAGATTTTTCTGCAGGACCCAGAGATCGAATAATTGTTTGGAATAACCGTATATATTTAACGGTTTAAGCTGTAATGTTGCAGAATCATCATCAGAATATCCCTGGTCGCCTGATCCATAGGTTGCCGCGCTGCTTGCATACATAAATCGGATATTATGTTTAAGTGCATATCGTGCCAATATTTGAGAATACGTATAATTATTCTGCATCATATATGATGCATTGGTTTCAATAGTTGAGGTGCATGCGCCGAAATGGATGATTAAATCTGTTTTAGTGTTTAGTTTGTCATCGCGGATTAAATTTAAAAAATCATCTTTTTCAATATAATCAGTAAACTTTTTATTTGAAATATTATGCCATTTAAGCGATTTGCCTAGATGATCGACGATAGTAATATCAGCTAAACCTTCCTGGTTTAATTTCCACAGCAGGCAGCTGCCGATAAAACCGGCCCCGCCGGTGAGAATTATTTTCATAAATCAAAAATTAGCACAAATTGGCTCTGTTGTCAACCCTGCATGCCCGGCATTCTCATTTTAATGTCGGTTATGGCGCATATCCTCGGGATATTATTGTTTGAGTATAATATGTATAATAAATACGAGTATAATTAATAATGGTAAGAAATAATATGAAAACAGAGAAGAGGAGGAATGCGTCAATGTTTATTGCAACCATAATTATGGGGATTTTTGCGGTAATACTTATTGGCATGGGATATTTTAAAGGGCAGGGACAACATGTTGAGGGTATTAAGACCGGTATAGATATGCTGGTGAGTATACTGCCATTGCTTGTTTTTGCGCTTATTGTTGCGGGCATGATTCAGGTAATTATTCCTAAAGAATTTATCGGCAGATTAGTTGGTGCTGAATCAGGTTTTAAGGGGATATTAGTCGGCAGTTTTGCCGGCTTTGTAACTCCCGGCGGGCCTTTTGTGAGCCTGCCGGTTGCCGCGGGATTTATTAATTCAGGGGCAGCGGTTGGTCCGGTTGTGGCGTATATAACGGCATGGTCTGTGTTAAGTTTAGCGCGCATCCCTCTCGAGATAGGAGTCCTGGGGTGGAGATTAACGATTGTGCGGATGGCAAGTGTGGTGATTTTACCGCCGTTATCAGGGGTGATAGCGCAGATTTTTTTCTCAAATGTAAAGTTGTAAAATATAACTTATTATTTCAAATATTTTTTTTGAAAGCTACTGCTAGTGTAGTGTCCCTAACAGATCTCTACATTTGCAGAGGCTATTTTACTCGTATTCAAGGCGCGAGGAGCGACGCGTACCCTCTGCGGTACGC
>JBDRMW010000094.1:0-11579 GCA_043811735.1 bacterium | reverse complement strand
AGAAACTAGTGTATATTTAATAAGCGCATGCGGGGAATATATATGAAACAAAGAATTAGTAACATACTGTATTCTGTTATTGGTATAGGTATGGTAATGTTTTGCGCACTTTATACTGAATGCAGTGCTTATGAATTATTTGGCATGGCGGTTGGGCCAGTTACGGGAGATGCTGACCAGATCATTGTTGAGACGACAGGTGCAGAGTATACACTCACCAGAACCGCGTTACGAATGGTCCGTACTATTGATCCAGCTACAAACACACTAAATGCTCGGGAAGTTGCCGAGTTAACGTTTAACGCTGATCTCGGTCCATTATCTATTGATCCTTCATCGAATACCAGCAGTGCTACTATCACGAGTGATAATGCAATTTTTACGTTTATGTCTGATTCGCTGATCATTATAACAGCTCGTACTCCCATGAGCTATACTCACACGAATCTAATTGCCGATCCTCCATGGAGTAAAGGTGAAGGATATGACAAAATGTGGACAGATGGCTATGGAGGCTCTCTCCATGCGATGATAGGCATTCCGCCGATTATTTTAAATGATCAGGACAATTCAACAGAGTTTCTAATGTTAACTGGCAGACAAATGGCACATATGGTCTTTCCGACAAAGAGATTTGATTTTGAGTCTTTATATGGAACTAATGCCCGGCCATTTGTTCATTTTGTAAAAGATAATGGTAATGATAATCTTATCGATGATATAGATTTTGTTATGAATAATATGGGCATGTTTCGTGATGAAGGATTCGGTGTTTTTATGATCTGGGCTTCTTTGTATGATTATCCAGAGATTGAAGATTACACCTCAGACATACCGGTATTATTAGATTCCGGGGTAATGGGATACCGGTTCAAAGATCCGGGACTTATTCATTCCTTTGTTTCAATGGCACATGCGTATGGTTTTAAGGTAATTCCGTATCTTTCAACTCCTTCCTCATCACGCTGGAATAATCCGGAAACCAATCTTCACCAGGATATTGAAACAACGCTTGAGTGGATGAGAAGTTTTCAAGCTGAATTCAATTTTAACGGCTGGTATTTCGACAATGCAAATGCCGGTGGTTTTGATAATGATTATCATTTTATCAGACAAGTAAGAACTGATATTACCGGTGAGGGTATCATCTACCATCATGATTCAGTGGATATATGGGGTTCCTGGAGCGGCCGTCGGGCAGTTATGATTGACACCTATGTAAATTATACCTTAACCGGAGAAACAGGGGTCGATGCGCGAATTGCTGATCCCAATGATGTGTATATCAGGTTCTTTTCCTCAGGATATGGCATATCCCAGGCATACGGCGATCATAAAAGAGAAAGTAAAATGAGGTTACCGATTTCTGAAGGTGAAAAAAATCGAGTAATCGCTGAAAATTTAAACGGCGTGATACGAACAAAATCAGACGACTGGGATACGTATTTTAAACCTGCTTATGACCAAAGAAAAACTGAATTTTTATCAGGCAGTTTTAATCCTAATGTTTCCTGGCCGATTAATGGAGATACCGGCTGGTTTAGAAGACCTGAAAATATCACTATTACAAACAATACCCTTGAACCGTTCACGATAAGCTGGCAAACCAGTGAAGCCTCAACCAGTGAACTCACCTGGACGAGCAACGGTGTCTGGTGGGATGTTGCTGATTGGCAGATTGAAGATTTGGGATATGAAGACGGGCCGGACGGCTCATATACAGATGAACGGTTATCAACATATCATGAAGTTCATATCCCTGAAGTTATTGCAGGTACTGAGTATCAGTTTAGAATCCGCTCACGTACGCGTGGTGAAGTTTCTGATGAGATTATCTGGGGAGATGTTACGGATAAAATGACTGTGCAGTATATTCCTTTAAATACTGATGATCCAACAACTGTCCCGGATGATACTATTGCGGTTAATATTTATCTTAATACAAATAGTATTTCCCGTACCGGTATATTATATGTAACAGGAGATACTGAAGCAGGCGCAAGCCTCGAAGTAATAACATTACTCAACGAATATAATAAGCCGATTAATGCGGTGAACAGCCGGGAAATCAATCTTGATGCTGAGGGTAGAATCAGAGGAAGAATACTGGTGGAAAATATAATCAAAGAATATCCTTTTACCGGCGGTATACAGTTGTATGTAAGGGTATCAAAAGATAATAAAATCGGAGAAAATTCAACTGAATTAACCTCAGTTAAAGCTGAACAGAATTCACTGGTCTGTTATAACAATCTGTTTAATCCGGCTGACGGAGAACTGGTCACCATTGTTGCAGAAGTTACTCAGGCATCTGAGGTTAAATTAATCATCTATGATACCCAGGGCAGGCAGGTTAAAAAATTTATCGACGGGAATATGAGACCGGGAGTATATACCTATTATTGGGATGGCAGAGATGATCATGGAGATATAATCAGTTCAGGCATGTATTTTACCTATTTAAAAACAAACAATTACAAACAAACCAAAAAAATCATCGCCGTGAAATAGAGAGAGAGGGGTCAAGTCTCGACTTGACTACATGTTGTCGAAAGAGGGGTCACCTATTACAAACTCCTGGTGGCTATAACATTAATTTTTAAACCTAAAATGTTTTTAATGATTATATCGCCGGGATTAACCGATTTTTTCACCCGTACCTTTTTAATCTTCTTCATAGCAATTAACAGTTTATTCTTCGGGATCGGCTTAACGGTTCTCACCGGAAGCATCTTAACCGGCAATCCAAGGGTCAGCACTGTCGAGGTAAGTATTCTGGTTGGATTCTTGATTTCGTTCACCGCGTACGTCACTCCTTTTACGCATGTATGCCCGGTTACTTTTATTTTTCTTCCTTTGCCCTTTGAAATAACCAATACGCATCCTTTCGGGCATTCGATGCAGATCATGTTTTTTGATAAATTCTTATCTTTCATTTTTTAAAAACTCCGCGGCGCTTCTTCCGGCTTTTTGGGCATCTTTTGAAACATTGTCTACCAGGTCGTAGACCTTATATGCATTGCCGCAGACAAACAATCCCGGGATCGATGTCATATTCACTTCATGCAACTCCACCCCTGCCATTTCAATCAGCTCATTTTCCGGGATAAGCCCGACTGATATGAGCACCGTATCACAGGAAAGCTCAAAGCTTGAATCCGGAATATCGCGCAAGGCATTATCTACTTTAACGATGCGCACCTCGGAAACTCGGTCGTTTCCGATAATCTCTGCAACTCTATGATTAACATACAACGGAATATCAAAATCCTCAACACATTGAACGATATTGCGCCTTAAGCCTCTGCTTTTACTATTAATTTCAACGACTGCTTTAACCTCGGCACCTTCCAGAATAAACCGCCGGGCCATAATAAGGCCGATATCTCCGGATCCCACAATGACGACTTCCTTCCCCGGCAGAAGGCCTTCAATATTGATCATTTTCTGAGCAAGCCCCGCGGAAAAGACGCCGGCAGGCCGTGTGCCGGGAATATGTATCATCTCTCTTGTCTTTTCCCGGCATCCGGTTGCCATAATCAATGCTTTTGCTTTTACCGTCTCAACCACACCCGGTTTTATAAAGGTGAGTATGTTAGTACTGGTTAGATGAACAACAAAAGATTTCAAACTGATTTCTATTTCCGTAATATTTTTAATTTTCTGAATAAACCGATCGGCATATTCAGGGCCGGTCAATATTTCTTTAAAAATTTTTAAACCGAAGCCGGCATGAATACACTGGTTGAGAATACCTCCCAAAAACTGATCCCGTTCGAGCAGGAGAATATCCCGCACGCCCCCTTCATATGCGGCAATAGCAGCTGCCATACCGGCCGGCCCGCCGCCGACAACTACTAATTCTTTGGTAATCATTTACGTTCTTTCTCCCTTTACAATCTCTGAGCCGCTTCCGCGTTTAGTGATCTTAAGGAGGGGTCTGTGTATCTCATGACTTAATATCCTCATAATTCTCGTGGTGCAAAAACCACCATGGCACCTGCCGGCCTGTGCACGAGTCCTGAATTTTATGCCATCAAGGGTCCGGGCACCGCGGCCAACGGCATCACGTATCTCTTTAGCAGAGACCATTTCACACCGGCATACAATATCGCCGTAAGTCCGGTCTTTTTTGATAACCTGATCTGTTTGAGACAAAGGAATGTCAAGCAAATGAGTTATTTTAGAACGGTATGTGTTAAATCTGCTTTTCTTCATCAATGATAATCCGTTGTTCTTTAATAGGTCGCATACCAGGAGCGCGATTGCCGGTGCAGCCGTTAATCCGGGAGATTGAATGCCGGCAACATTAACAAAACCGGGAACCGCATCTTCATGTCGTATAATAAAATCATTCCCGGCAACCGGCCGAAGACCGGCAAAATACGCAATAATATCTTCCGCACGTATTGAAGGAATCATTTTCCGGGCAGCTGATACACATGCATGAAAACCCTGATCAGAAGTCGATAGATCCTGTTTATCACTGATTTCTTCGGCAGTCGGGCCGATCATCGGATTACCGTCTGCAGTTTTGATGATCAGAATTCCCTTGGATGTTTTCGACGGCAAAGGAAAGATCAGGTGATTGGTCAAATATTCTTTCTTCTTGTCCAGAATATATTCTTCCCCTTTACGCGGCATTATGGTAAAATTTTTGATTCCCACCATACGCGATATCACATCAGCATTGAGGCCGGCAGCATTAATAACGCATGTTGTCTGAAATGTTTCTGTTGATGTATATATTTTGAATTTTGGTTTAAGCTTTTTGTGTGTTTTTTTACGAAAACTAATTTTTTTTACCTCAGTTCCCATTATGCTCTTCACGCCGTTTTGAACCGCATTTTCTGCAAGGGCGTATACCATGCGGTAAGGGCTTAATACCCCTGCGGTCGGCGCATAGAGTGCCGCAATAATATCTTTTGAAATATTCGGCTCATGTTCCCGCAGCCAGTTGCGGTCAACGATCTCCAGCCGCGGCACTCCCAAAACGTGTGCTTCCTGCTTAAGCTCCAACAACCGGTTTACCTCATGATTATTACATGCAACAATCAACTCCCCAACTTCTTTAAATTCAACACCCAGATCAAGTGCGATCTTACGTGTTAGAATATTCCCCTGAACACATAATTTTCCTTTCAAAGAACGCGGATGATTTTGGGTGCCCGGATGAATGATCCCGGAATTTGATTTTGAAACACCGAAGGCAAGTTCTTCTTCTTTTTCAAGGAGTGCGATACGAAGCTTATAAACGGATAATGCTCGGGCAATCGCGGTGCCCACAATACCGCCGCCAATAATAATGACATCATACTTCATGAATTATAAACGTGTTCGCGCTACAGCTTTAACCCAGTCTTTGTATAATGTTTCGGATAATTTTTTATTCATCCGCGGTTTAAACTGCCGGTCTACCTGCCAGCATTTTTTTATCGCATTCGCATTTTTCCAGAATCCGACTGCTAATCCTGCCAGATATGCAGCACCCAGCGAAGTAATTTCTATCACCCGCGGCCGCTTCACATTAATATGCAGTATATCTGCCTGGAACTGACACATAAAATTATTCGCCGACGCACCGCCGTCAATCTTTAAATCTCCGATTTTAAGTCCTGTATCTTTCTGCATTGCCTCTAAGACATCTCTGGTCTGATAACAGACTGCTTCCAGCGCCGCACGAACGATATGATTTTGCGTGGTACCCCTGGTTATACCTAAGATTGCTCCCCGTGCCTGCTGATCCCAGTACGGTGCACCCAGCCCGACTAAGGCCGGTACAAAATAGACGCCGTCGGTATTGTTGATCCGTAACGCCATTTTTTCAGAGTCAGACGCTTTTGCCAATATGTGTAAACCATCGCGCAGCCATTGAATAGCAGCACCGGCGATAAAAACAGCTCCTTCCAGCACATAGACCGGTTCCCCTTTAAGCCCGCAGCCGATAGTGGTTATCAATCCATATTTTGAAAACACGCATTTTTTACCCGTATTAAGAAGCATAAAACATCCGGTCCCATACGTATTCTTAATACTGCCCGGTTCAAAACAGGTTTGGCCGAATAATGCTGCCTGCTGATCACCGGCAATGCCGGTTATAGGAATACCGGCGGGAAGATTATTTATTTGTACCGTCCTGCCAAAAGAAGAAGATGATTTTTTTACCGCAGGCAGCACCCGCTCAGGGATATTGAATTTCTGTAATATATCCTGATCCCATTGTAATTTTTTAATGTTAAAAAGCATGGTGCGCGATGCATTGGTATAATCAGTTGCATGCACTCTGCCGCCGGTTAATTTCCATAAAATCCAGGTATCAGTTGTGCCGAATAAGATTTTTCCCTTTTTTGCTTTTTCCTGCGCCTGCGGAACATGCTTTAATATCCATTCGATCTTGGTCGCTGAAAAGTATGCATCAACCGGCAATCCGGTCCGCTTTTTAATAAACTGAGCCTCATTTTTTTTGTTTTTTATTTGTCCGCATCGGTCAGCGGTTCTTCTGCATTGCCAGACAATCGCATTGCAGACCGGTTTCCCGGTATCCTTATCCCACATAACCGTTGTTTCACGTTGATTGGTAATACCGATTGCGGCAATTGATTTTGAAGACACCCGTTTTAAAACCGTCTGAATTGTCTGCGTAACACTGCGCCAGATCTCTTCAGGATTATGTTCTACCCAGCCTGCCTGCGGAAAATACTGCGGAAACTCCCGGTAGGCAGCTGCTACCTGCCTGCCGTTTTTGTCGTAAATAACCGCCCTGCTGCCGGTCGTTCCCTGATCGATGGATAAGATATATTTTTTCATATAAACAAATCAGGAAAATCAGTAAAAATACCATCAACACCCATAGCGGTAACCTTTTCATAATATGCGGCATCATTAATGGTGTAGACAAAGACCTTCAAATCTCTGCGGTGTGCATCGTCAACAAACTCCGGTGTGATAAATTCTTTTGAAAGATGTATCGAATATGCATGCAGTTTTTGCGCAGACTCAGCATAACCTATCGGAATGCCCGCAATCACCGCTCCCATTTTGACATCCGGACAGAGCCCGTACATCTGCTTGAGTTCATAATGATTAAATGAGGATATGAGAAAATCGCTATACCGCCAGTTTTTTTCCTGCACATAGGTCTTTATCAGGTTAACCAAAGACCGGGCAACATTCGTACCCTTGATTTCTATATTGATCCTAATTTTCCTGTCGATCAGATCCAGAATCTCCTGCAAGGTTGGTATCTTCTGTCCTCCCGTTACAATTAAATCACTCAGCTCCTTAAATGTTTTATCTGTAACAAATCCCGATCCATCAGTCGTCTGGTCAACGCGTGTGTCGTGGACAGCAACGATCTCTCCGGATTTACAAACAGAGACATCAATTTCGATATAATCAAGTTTAAAGGTCAATGCTTTTTGAACCGAAAGAAGAGTATTGCCGGGCGCATATCCGCCTGCACCGCGATGTCCAATTTTTATAACCATGGGGTCAGGCCTCAACTATTAATTTACATAAACTGCTATGCCTCTTTTTCAACTCTTTCGCATCTCTCATTCTGTGCTTAAAAAAATTGTACGATTTAACAACATCTTCACCGCTGATTTCACCAATGCCCCTTCAAATTCCCTTCAGACTTTTTTTATTTAAATATGACTCATATTAAAATGCTGCCGCCATCTGCCGAGCTTCCCAATTGTTAAGTCAATAGTTGAGGCCTGACCCCATTATTTTTACTGCATAATCGATGTCTTTTTTGGTGATGTCAAGCGGAGGTAAAAACCGTAAAATGTTGCCTTGAGTGCAGTTTACAAGCAGTCCTTTTTTCTGACATTTCTCAACAATTTCAGCACCGGGTTTATTAAGTTCCATCCCTATCATCAGGCCGATTCCCCGAACTTCTTTTATAATGGTATGCGACTCTTTAAGTTGATTAAGCTTACTTATAAAATATTTCCCCTGCGATACCACATTCCGCAACAATGCCGGGGTTAATAATTTGAGCACTGAAATACCCGCGGCACAAGCGACCGGATTACCGCCGAATGTTGAACCATGATCTCCCCGGGAAAAAATCCGGGAAACTTTTGGGGATGTAATAGTTGCACCGATGGGCAGTCCCCCGCCTAAACTTTTAGCAAGGGTCATTACATCAGGTTTTATACCATAATGTTCATACGCAAACATCGTGCCGGTTTTGCCTAATCCTGACTGGATTTCATCAAAGATGAGAAGTATATTAAGCTTACTGCATACAGCCCGCAGTTCTTTAATAAATTTTCTTTGAGCGCTAAAAATACCGCCTTCACCCTGCACCGGTTCAACGATCACTCCGCAGAATGATTTGTTTATTTTTTTCTTAACATCATTTATATCATTGAATTTTGCATAGAAAAATCCTTTCGGGAGCGGTTTAAAACCTTCATGAAAGTTTTTTTGGCCTGTTGCTGCCAGTGTAGCCAGTGTTCTGCCATGGAATGAATTAGTGAAGGAGAGGATCTTCCATTGTCTGCCTTTCCCGTATTTCCGGGCTATTTTGATTGCACATTCGTTGGCTTCAGCACCTGAATTTGAAAAGAAGACTTTGCCTTTAAGTGATTTTTCTGATAGTTTTTGAGCAAACTCAACCTGGGGAAGCGTATAATATAAGTTTGAGGTATGCATCAATTTTTTAGATTGTTCTTTAATTGCAGAGACTACTTCTTTTCGGCAGTGCCCTACATTGCAGACTCCCAAACCAGAGAAAAAATCCAGATATTTCTTACCCTTATTATCCCAAAGATATTTACCTGAGCTTTTGGTCATATATAATGGATGTCTTTTATAGGTCTGCAAAATATATTTTTTTTCTCTTTCAAAAATATTCACCGTAAGGTTCCTCCGCTTTTTATAATATTCTTGTGCCGTGATTAAAGGAGAGATTTTTGCCGCCTTTTAAAATATCAACTTCCCGGACACCGTGTTTAATCGCATCCACCGCTGATTTGAGTTTGGGGATCATGCCGCCGGTAACCACCCCGCTTGAAATCAATTTTCCATAGTCTCTAACCGCTATTCTGGGTATTCGTCTGCCCTTCGAATCCAATATCCCGGGCACATCGGTTAAAAATATAAGCTGTTTTGCTTTTAAATGGACCGCTAACGCACATGCGGTTTGATCAGCATTAATATTTATGGCTTTCCCTGCGTGGTCATTTCCTACCGGAGAAACAACCGGCAGAAATCCAGCGGCAAGCAGAGAATATAACAGCTTTGGATTAACCGCTGCAGGGGTCCCGACTCTTCCAAGCTTTTTAATCGGCCGTGCAATAACGGTATGCATATCCCTGCCGGAAATACCAACCGCCTGTGCACCGTATCGGTTAAGTTTCGCCGCAATTTCTTTGTTTAGTTTGCCGGATAAAACCATCTCAACAACTTCCATTGCTTCATTACCGGTGAACCGCAAACCCTGCACAAACCGGGCTTTAATTTTTAGTTTCTGCAAATACGTTGTGATCTCAGACCCGCCGCCGTGCACGAGCACAACCCTGCGGCTTTGGCTGAGCCGGGCAAGATTCTTAAAAAAATGCTTTTGAACCGCGGGCTTGTTTATAAGGCTGCCGCCGTATTTAATTACTATGGGGTTAATCTTTTTTATCCGCATACTCACACCGCCCTTTAAAATCACATTTCCAGCAGAATCTCGTGCTGGCTTTAAACTTCTTTTTGTTTATTTTTTTACTCGTATCTTTTAAAATCTTGAATAACTTTTTTTCATCTGTCCGTGTACGTACCGCTGATATTTTCCTGCCATGGGATAAAAAATAATAGGTCAGGATATCAGGTTTTAAGTTCAGCTCCTCCCGGCAGGCAAAATTATAAACAGTCAACTGAAGATCATTTTTTAAAACTTTCTTCTTAATAATCTTCTTGTTGGTCTTGTAGTCAATCAGTTCTATTCTGCCGTCTTGAAGCCGATCAACCCGGTCAATCACACCCCGTAAAAAACAAAAGCCTAAATCAATCCTAAAATCTTTCTCCGTATAGAGTATATCACTTTTTGACTCTTTTTCGTTATCAAAATATTTTTTTAATATTTCCTCGCCCCGCTGATAAAACTCCATAGATTCTCCTGCATCCGCATATCCTTCATGTTCCCACCCGTCATCATATGCCTGCAGGAGATCATCCCAGGAACTGCCTTTATGCGCATGGTAAAGCTCAAGGGCTTTATGAATACTGTGCCCCAATGAGCTGTGCGCCGTAGGGGGAGATCGAAACCGTTTGACGTAAACCAGATAATAGCGGTACGGGCATTCGCTATACGTTCTAACTTTCGAATAACTTAAATCAAGTTTTTTCTGTTTAGGAAAAAGCCAGCCAACAATCTGCGCCAGTAATTGTTTCAAAATATATTACCCTTGTCTGTAAAAAGAAAGAAAACTATCCCCGTATTTCTCACGCCTGAATCGGTCATATCCTTCCGAATCAGTCACTGATTCTTTGACATGATGCTGTGCAACAATCAATCCATTCTTGCTAAGCAACTTCTGATCCCATATAATCTTCAATGTCGGCACAGTCAGTTCCAGTTTTATTTTTTCAGATGTTTTATACGGCGAACCAATAAAGATAATATCATATTCCATGCCCCTATTTTTAAGCTCCGCTAAAATATTAAGTTTTATTATTCGTGACGAATCTTCTGCTTTCAGAATCTTTACATTGTCAGTGATAACCTTAATACACCATTTATCGTTATCAATAAACACAACGAGCTTAGCTCCGCGGGATAATGCTTCCAGTCCGACTGAACCCGTACCTGCGTACAGATCCAAAAACCTGGATCCGGGAATCCGGGTATTTATAATATCAAACAGAGATTTCTTAATTCTGCCTAATATGGGCCGTGTCGTTGATCCTTTGGGCGGCCCTTTAATCAACCTTCCGCAATACATACCAGACAGTATACGCATCATACAAATCTATTCTCCCATAATCTGCACAATAATACGGCGAGTGCGTGGACGGTTATCAAAATCAATCAGGATGATCTGCTGCCAGGTGCCTAAAAGAAGTTTTTGATCTTTAAAAGGAAACGTTTCCCCGGATTTTAACAGACTTGCCCGCACATGCGAATGGCCGTTCCCATCCCCCCACTTAGCATCATGATGATACGCCTCATCAGAAGGAATAATCCGCTCAAACATTTCTTTTAAATCCTGCACCAAACCTGACTCATACTCAACGGTAGTAATACCTGCGGTTGAACCCGTCACAAAAACAACGGCACAGCCGTCCTTAATACCGCTCTGGCGGATAGTTTCCTCCACCTCATCAGTGATCTCAATAATATCCGTATTTCCCTTCGATGGAAACGATAACTCACAGGTCTTAACAGTCATAATGAATTGATAATATCATATTCCAATTTCCCGAGTCAATCACCTGAGGGACACCCAAGAACCGACATTGGTTTTATAATTCCTTAAAAATTGGCTTATAAGCCAAAAAAATCAAAATTTCTTTTTAATACAGATCGATAAAAATTGTGTCTGGTACTATTTCTCCAGATTTTCCTCATTTTTAAGGTAAAA
>JBDRMW010000093.1:0-5399 GCA_043811735.1 bacterium | reverse complement strand
GGCTGAGTCACACATCCCCATGAAACCTGGATTTACTATAACCAGTGAAGAAACACAAAGATGTTTAGATAAAGCAGCAATTCCTGCAGGAAATACAACACAAGCAGGTGATATTATTGATGAGGATCTTGAAAAGGTTATCGAAGAAAATTTAGCTAAAATTGAAAAAGCAACAGGCAGAAAATTTGGTTCAACCAGCAAACCATTATTGGTCAGTATCCGCAGTGATGCAGTAATTGCTATACCTGGCAGAGATGCGGATGTGCTTAATGTCGGGATAAACGAGAAAATTGCAGCTGCGTTAGCAGAGGAAACCGGTAATCATTGGTTTGCCTGGGATACCTATCTGCGGTTTATTAAAATGTATGGATATTTAACTTCAAATAAATATGAATTTTATAATTTTAATCAATTAATTAAAGAAAGGATGACTTCAAAGAGAGTAGATGCTTATTTAGAACTTACTGCAGATGACTTACAACAGTTATGTGCTGAATTCATCCGATTGATTGATGAAGAGACTGATAATCCTTTTCCAAGAGATCCGAAAACTCAACTTCGTAATATTATTAATGCGGCAATAGCAGCTAATGTTCGTGATAAAGTTATGACTCATTATAGGGTAGAAAACATTGAAATAAAATATACTGCAATAACTGTTCAGGCAATGGCATTCGGAAATTTCAATGAGAAATCTGCCATTGTATCTTGCTTGAGCAGGAATCCAAGAACTGGTGAGAAAAGCCTTTGGGGCAACATTATTTGATCGGCACCATGGTTGAAACACCGGCTGCCGCAGTAAACGCATTTGAAATCGGGAAGATAGCTGATTTTATCAGTTTTGGTACCAATGATCTAACTCAATACGGCATTGCATTAGACCGTGATGCATGTGGAGAAATGATAGTAAAATATCTAGCAAAACATATTTTGCAGACTGATCCAACACAAACGATTGATCCATATATTGCTGAGCTTGTTTTTTTAGGAGCAATATTAGGTAAATCAGCAAACAGCAAATTAAAAGTTGGGGTATGCGGTGAACATGGCGGCGATATTGCTTCTGCTGATATGTTTGTTCAGGCAGGGCTTGATTATGTATCATGTAATCCACCGAGCATTTTGGCAGCAAAACTGGTTTCTGCGCAAAGACGTATACGGGATGCACAAGCAGATAAAAAAACAGGTATATCGTTTGACATAAGACCCCTTAACAGTAATGATCCGCCTATTAATCATATTGATCCTTGTATGACTGAAGAAGGGATGGAAGCTGAGCAATTATTAGGATATGTTATTTCTCATAAGGAAGAATATAGAAAGGCTTTAACAGACAAACTTGTTCAAAAATATACAGAAAGTTTAAGAAAGGATAATAATGCTTTTATTAGATTGTTTAATTCAGATTTTGGGAGTATATTGAAAGGATTGACTGAATCTCAAATAAATGAGCTTGTTAAAGAAACTGGAGCGCGTAAAGAGAAAATTAACGAAACTATCAATCGATTGTCTACACCAAACTCTGCTTTGGGCACTCGTGGTGCTCGTCAGTTTATAACGGGTGATTCGGTTTATACGGTTTTTATTGAACTGCAGGTTAAAGCGCTCTTTAAAGCAATGCAGGGGGATGCTCAATTTCATCCCAGAATTATTATTCCTTTTCTTATTGATCATAAGGAATTAAGTATCGTCATACATAAGATTTATTCTTTAGCAGAAAGCCTCAGCATTTCACGTGAAAAGTTTTCATTGGGTGCGTGTATTGAGACACCGAGAGCTGCATTATCTGCAGGCAATATAACAAAAACAGATGGTGTAGCATTTATTGTTTTTGATACCTTAGGATTAACTGAACATGTCTTAGGTTTAACCAGGAATAATCTGCCTGATATCATTGATGTATGGCTGAAAAATAATATTTATCAAAACGATCCGTTCAACGTTTTTTCAAATAATACAACCGGCAGGTTTGTGGCACTTGCGGTCAGACGAATACTAATGGTAAAAAAAGATATCCCCATGTTCTTTTTTGGCCATGATAATCTTGAATTAGATAATATACCTGCTAAGCCGATCCCTGCTGAGAATCGTACTGGTGCTTCTTCAGCATTATTAACTGCAAAATAAGGTAGTATTGAACTTATATCTTCAGTCTCCGCAGCCTGAGCGCATTTCCTATAACTGATACCGAACTAAAACTCATGGCAGCTCCGGCGATCATGGGATTAAGCAATAATCCCGTGAAAGGGTATAAGATACCGGCTGCGATCGGAATTCCTAAGGCATTGTAAATAAAAGCAAAAAACAAATTCTGTCTGATATTGCTCATAACCTGGCTGCTTAAACGCAGAACTTTCACTATACCGGCAAGATCGCCTTTGACCAGGGTAATACCTGCGCTTTCAATAGCAGTATCCGTTCCCGTGCCCATGGCAACGCCAATGTCAGCCTCTGCCAATGCAGGCGCATCGTTTATGCCGTCACCCGCTACCATTACTACCGCATTATTTTTTTTAAGTTTTTTAACTATTTCCTGTTTATCTTTCGGCTCAAGTTCAGCGTGCACATCTATAATACCCAGTTCTTCTGCTATCGCCTCAGCAGTTTTCCTATTATCACCGGTCAGCATCATGATCTTTATTCCCATGGCGCGTAATGCATCAAGCGCTGCCGGAGTCGTTTCCTTAATAGGATCTGCAATACTGATAATACCAGCGGTCTTTTTTTCAACCGCCACCCACACCACAGTCTCAGCTTTCCGGTATAATTCAGCAGCTTTATTAAGCAGATTTTCAGGTAAAGAACCGGCGGAACTTTCAATAAATTTCTGTTTTCCTATATGAACCTTCCTGCCGCCAACCGTACCCGTCACCCCGCCGCCGGTAACCGATTGAAAATCAGCACTCTCTTTCAGCTCGATTTTTTCTCGTTTTGCATAATCCACCATAGCCCGTGCAAGCGGATGCTCGCTGTACTGTTCAAGCGATGCAACCGTCCCCAGAAGAAATTGTTCTTCTCCATGCCGCGCGCTGATACATTGAGCCACTTTCGGTTTACCGGCAGTGAGTGTGCCGGTCTTATCTATAAGAAGATGCGTAATTTTTCCGGCTTTTTCGATCGCCTCAGCATTTTTTATTAAAATACCGTTCTGTGCCCCTTTTCCAACACCAACCATCACCGACATCGGTGTTGCTAATCCAAGCGCGCATGGGCAGGCAATAATCAAAACCGAGACAGCGCTTACCAGCGCATATGCCAGGACAGGTTCAGGGCCCCAGACCATCCACGCGGTAAACGCAGCCCCTGCACATGCCATAACCGCCGGCACAAAATACCCGGCAACCGTATCAGCCAGTTTTTGTATCGGCGCACGGCTGCGCTGAGCTTCCCCCACCATAATAATGATCTGCGCAAGAAGTGTTTCCGATCCAATCTTTTCTGTACGCATGAGAAACGATCCTGTTTGATTAACTGTCGCACCGATAACTCGATCACCGGACAGTTTTGATACCGGCATCGGCTCTCCTGAGATCATAGATTCATCAACACTGCTTCTGCCTTCTACAATAAGTCCATCCAATGGTATTTTTTCTCCCGGCCGTACACGGAGAATATCACCTTTTTTAAGCACATCAACGTTTACTTCTTCTTCAATACCGTTAATAATACGGTGAGCATTTTTTGCGGCAAGCCCGAGCAGTGCCTTGATGGCAGCGCCGGTTCTCTGCCTGGCATGTGCCTCAAGCAATTGGCCCATGAGCACGAGCACCGTGATTACAGCAGCTGCCTCAAAATACAGGCCTATCTTCCCGTTTGTTTTGAGCGATTCCGGGAATATCCAGGGGGCTGTCACCGCCAGCAAGCTAAATCCGTATGCTGCAGTTACACCCATAGCAATCAGCGTGAACATGTTGGGGGTCTTATGTTTAATAGAATTCCATGCCCGCACAAAAAATATTCCACCAGCCCAGAAAACAACCGGTGCCGCCAGGATTAGCTGTATCCAGCCTGAAACAGACGGGTGTATGAATGTTGAAAGACTCAAACCCGGAAGCATCTCCCCCATTGCCAGCAGAAAAACCGGGACCGTCAGTATCAGTCCAGCCCAGAATTTACGAGATAACGCGTTCTCTTTCCCGGCATCTTCTTCAACAGTCATATGTTTCGCTTCCAGAGGCATCCCGCACTTCGGACAGTCTCCGGGCCCATTGTGCTCTATTTCAGGATGCATAGGGCAGGTATACACTGTTTCGTGCGAATCTGCCGCATGAACAGCAGATTCTACGACAGAACTTCCTTCGCATTTAAGAAATTTATTCCTGCAATTTTCATGACAGAAATAATGTGTCTTACCATTATGCTCCAGCTGTATCGCTTTTTTTTCATCAATTTCCATCCCGCAGACAGGATCCCGTACCACACACTCCTCCCACATTTCATCCGTCTTTCTACCCCTCACCTCTTTCCTCTCCCTCGAGAGGAGCGGATGAAAGGTGACTTTCCTCTGATAAAAAATTAAAATTGTCAGTATCCTATAAAATTTTCGGTATGAACCTTGTCTTTTTCACATCCGATTTCATAACACATGTTTTTCATCGCAGTTACCATGCCGGGCGGGCCGAATATAAAAATCATTCGATCTTTATAATCGGTAATATTATTTAAAATACTGTTTTTATCAATTCTTCCGGCTGTACAATTTTTATCTTTCAGCTCACAATCAGTAATAAAATGTATAATTTTAATATTATTATTTTTACTGCTCCACTCATCCAATTCTTTTTTAAACGGGATTGACTGGTAATCCAGGTTTGAATAGAGCAGATATACATCGGTAGAAAGTGACTTAGCAGAAATATATTCCAATATTGATATGACCGGGGTTATTCCGATTCCTCCAATGACAAAACCAATCTTTATAAATTCTTCTTTAAACACACATTTCCCCATGGGCCCTTTGAATAGAACGGCATCTCCGGGTTTAAGTGCAAGCAGCTTTTTTGAAAAATCACTGCCAGTTGTCTTTTT
This sequence comes from bacterium, assembly GCA_043811735.1. Taxonomy (GTDB): domain Bacteria; phylum Elusimicrobiota; class JBDRMW01; order JBDRMW01; family JBDRMW01; genus JBDRMW01. The sequence goes on along the minus strand of JBDRMW010000093.1, from coordinate 371 downwards.
GGTTACTTCAATGTATTCTTTGCCTGGAGCGCAGGAGAATGACATGTATTTATTAAGATTTTGGTTATTATGGTTATCCCGATCAAATATAAGCTGTATAAACTGGCCCGGGATAAAATGGAGATATCCGTTAGTTTTAAATCTAAAACTTGCAACTGCTGAGGACCGCTGGATCCCCGCAATAAATTGACCGGTAAATTCCTTCATGTAATCTCCACCTGTGCGTCAGGATCAAACGGATTAGTCCTGACCGCAAACGAAAAAAGATATGGATAATTTGTTCTTAAATGCTTCATATAATCAATCCATTCAAATATGAGTAAATGATATGCTCTTTGCATATCCAATACCAGGTGCTGATAATCCGGGTT
>JBDRMW010000092.1:0-7686 GCA_043811735.1 bacterium | reverse complement strand
CCTTCATTAAGAAGTTCATAGACCACACCGGCGATCTCTCCATGCCGCTGTTCGGCATATACCCACACACCTTTATAATGAGAAATATCCTGGTCAAGTATAACCTCTTTCTTATCGAGCAGTATGGCGTTAAATTTGCATGATTCAACACAGGCACCGCATAAGGTACATGTATTCAAATTAATAACCGCAAGTTTTTGTTTTTTTCGGTGTTCCGGCCGGTCTTTCATCGTAATCGCCGCAAACGGGCATGCTTTAATGCAGAGTGTGCATCCGGTACATGTTTCAGAAATAATTTTTATTTTTTCAGACATTATATTATTTTTAACTCTTTTAATTTGGCAATAAGCTCTTCTGCTGCCTGAACAGGGTTAGATGAAAGTTTTTCACCGCCGGTCCGTGCAGGCGGGGTAAATATTTTTGAAACAACGGTAGGTGAACCGTCCAAACCGATCCGTGCCTGATCAACCGATATGCATGATGCATTCCATACGGCAATCTGTTTTTTCCTGGCAGCAATTTTTAATTTGAGTGACGGCAGGCGCGGTTCATTAATCTCTTTAACCACGGTCAGCAATACCGGCACCGGAGCTTCAATCACATCGTAGCCGTCTTCCATCATGCGCTCAACAACAATATTTTTTTTATCAATTTTTTCTATTTTTTTTACATATGCAATATGCGGAATACCCAGATGTTCAGCAATACCCGGACCAACCTGTGCGGTATCACCATCCGTTGCCTGTTTACCGCAAAGAATAATGAGGACATCACCGATTTTATCAATTGCAGCTGCTAAGGTATATGAGGTGGCAAGCGTATCTGCACCCGCAAAAGCCCGGTCAGATAAAAGAATCGCCTCGTCAATTCCTAATTCCAATGTTTCCCGCAATGCTTTTTCAGCCTGCGGAGGCCCCATGCTTAAAGCATAGACCTTACTCCCCGGCATGCGTTCTTTTAAGCGTATAGCTTCTTCAACAGCATACGTATCAAACGGGTTTATGACCGCGTCAACTCCTTCACGCTGAAGGGTGCCTGTATCCGGATTTATCTTAACATCCGTGGTATTGGGCACTTGTTTAATGCATGCAACAATATTCATGGATTATTTCTTTCTGGCAGATTCTTTGATAAGAGCAAGTGCTATTTCATTTCTTTGGATTTGATTGGTACCTTCATAAATCTGGGTTATTTTTGCATCACGCATCATCTTTTCAACGGGATATTCGCGCATGTATCCATACCCGCCTAAAATCTGAACCGCATTGGTTGTTACACGCATCGCCACATCTGATGCAAATAATTTACTCATGGAGGCTTCTTTGGTTATCCGGACTGATTTATCCAGATCATACGTGCGGGCTGTTTGATATATTAATGCACGGGCTGCTTCAACTTCAGTCGCCATATCTGCAAGCATATGCTGAATGACCTGAAGAGAGGAAATCGGTTGGCCGAACTGCAGACGCTGACGCGCATAAGATATGGCTTCATGCAGGGCTCCCGCGGCAATACCTAAGGCCTGTGCAGCAACACCCGGACGGGATGCATCCAGTGTTTTTAAGGTAACGATAAATCCTCTGCCTTCTTTATCAAGAATATTTTTTGCCGGGACCCGGCAGTTCTGAAAAATAAGCTCCCGGGTAGATGAGGAGCGTATTCCCATTTTCTTCTCTTTTTTACCGAACGTAAATCCTGGGGTTCCTTTTTCAACAATAAATGCAGATGCACCGCGCGGCCCTTTGGATTTATCCGTCATGGCGATAATCGTATAGATTTCAGCATCACCGCCGTTGGTTATAAAACATTTTGTTCCGTTTAAAATATATGAGTTGCCGTCTTTTTTAGCGGTTGTTTTTGTTGCGCCGGCATCACTTCCTGCGTCAGGTTCGGTCAGGCCGAACGCAGCCAGATGTTTTCCCGAAGCGATATCAGGCAGATATTTTTTCTTCTGCTCTTCACTGCCTGCTAAAATAATAGGGATGGTACCTAAGGCCGTGCCCGCTAATGCAAGGGCAATACTTCCGTCGACTTTACATAATTCTTCCACCACCAATACCAGTTCAAAGACACCGCCGCCGAATCCGCCGTATTCAACCGGGATATAGACGCCGGTGAGATCTGCTTGAGCCATTGCATCATAAATTTCGCGCGGGAATTCTTCAACTTCGTCAAAATGTTCACGCACCGGTTTGATTTTTTCTTCAGCCACGGTTCTGGCGATATCAACGATCGCCTGTTGTTCTTCAGTTAAAAAATAATTCATTGCATATTCTCCTTAACCTTCTAATTTCTTTAATGCAGAATGCGCGGAAGATTGTTCCGCTTCTTTTTTACTTCGTCCGCTTCCGGTCCCGTATTTTTTATTATTAACTTTGACTTCAATTTTAAATAGTTTATTATGATCGGGGCCCGTTTCTTGAACAATACAATAATCAGGAGTAGTTCTAAATTTTTTCTGAGCAATTTCCTGCAATTTACTTTTATAATCGGTGTCGATAATACGCTTCATCTTTGAGAGGTACTTAAGTATAAACTGGCGTATTACTTCGTATCCTTGATCTAAATAAAGCGCGCCGATTAATGCTTCAAGCACATTGGCACAGATAGATTCCCGTTTCCTTCCTCCGCTAGATTCCTCCCCCTGGCTTAATAATAGAAACCTGCTAAGGCCAATCTTATGTGACCAGGTCACCAGGCTTGCTTTTGAAACAATCTGTGACTTCATACGGGAGAGCTTGCCTTCGTCAAATGTCGGATATTTATTGTATAAATATTCGACGACAACCGCTGATAAAATACTATCCCCTAAAAACTCAAGGCGCTCGTTGAAACAGTCTGTCCGCTGCTCGATCGCATACGATTTATGCGTGAGCGCATTTAAGAGGATTTTACTGTTAAAAAACTTAATATTTAATTTTTTTTGTATATCATCAATAAGCTTTTGATGGTCAGTCATATTTTTTAATGGTCAAAACTGCATTATGACCGCCGAACCCGAGCGAATTTGATAATGCGGCGGTTATTTGTTTTTTGCGGGCTTTGTTCGGCACATAATCAAGATCACATTCGGGGTCTTTTGTTTCATAGTTTATCGTGGGATGGATATATCCATTCTCCATAGAAAGAATAGTGGCAATCAATTCAACCCCTCCGGCTGCACCCAGGCAGTGTCCGGTCATAGATTTAGTAGATGATATGGGAATCTGATATGCCCGCTCCCCAAAAACCTTCTTTATGGCTGCGGTCTCGATTTTATCATTATATAAGGTAGACGTTCCATGTGCATTGATGTAATCAATATCCTGCGGAACTAATCCGCCGTCAGTGATTGCCCGGTTCATGGCAGCTTCAACAGCCTTTGTATCAGGATTCGGCGCAGTTATATGATATGCATCATCAGTTGCGCCATAGCCGCATAATTCAGTATATATTTTTGCACCGCGCGCTTTTGCATGTGCTAATTCTTCTAATATAAGAACCCCGGCACCTTCCGCCATAACAAATCCGTCACGGTTTTTATCAAACGGCTTTGAAGCCCGTTCAGGATGTTCATTATTGGTTGAAAGTGCTTTAATACTGCAAAAACCGCCGAATCCAAGCGGCGTAATAGCAGCCTCTGTTCCGCCGGCTAATATAATATCGGCATCGCCGTACCTTATAAGGCGCAATGCATCACCGATCGCATGGTTTGAGGTGGCACAGGCGCTGGTGACGGAATAGTTCACCCCGGTTATGCCAAATTTAATGGCGATTTCACCGGAAGCAATATTATTAATAAGCATCGGAATAAGAAACGGCGAGATTTTCCGCGGGCCCCGCTCAAGCAGTACTTTATGCTCTTGTTCAATAGTGCTTAACCCCCCGATACCTGAGCCTACAATAACACCGATCAGATTTCTATTTTCTTTTTCAATTTCAAGCCCTGAGTCTGTTACCGCCATGATGGCTGAAGCTAATGCAAACTGCGCAAACTTATCCATGCGCTTAATTTTTTTTTTCTCAAGATACAGTTCGGGATTAAAATTCTTGACTTCAGCATCAATCTGAGAACTATACGCAGACGAATCAAAATAAGTTATGCGTCCGGTGCCTGATTTTCCCTCAAACAAGGCCTTGGAAAATTCATCCTTGCCGATGCCAATCGGAGATATAATGCCGAGACCGGTGATCACCACTCTTCGTTTATGTGTAATAGTCATAAATAATAACAATCCTTACACATTAAAAAGGCGTCTTTTCAAAAATTTCGACGCCTTTAATATGTATATGTAGAATGAGGGGGTTATTCTTTTGTTGAGTGGGCTTTGATATAATCTATGGCTTGACCGACGTTCTGAATTTTTTCAGCTTCATCGTCAGGAATTTCAATGTTAAACTCCTCTTCTAACGCCATAACAAGCTCAACCGTATCTAATGAATCAGCACCCAAGTCATTGACAAATGATGCAGTATTAGTTACTTCCTTTGCATCAACACCAAGCTGTTCAACAATAATCTCTTTTACTTTTATTTCCACATCTGCCATGTTCTTTACTCCTTTTCATGTAGTGAAGTGCACAGTATGTTTATGCACTTTTTATTTTTTACATATACATCCCGCCGTTTACTGCTAATACCTGGCCGGTTATATATGATGCATCATCACTGCTTAAAAAAAGAACTGCCCGGGCAATGTCTTCAACTTCACCCAAACGCTTTAAGGGTATCTGCTCAGCCAATTTTTGTTTTACTTCATCACTTAATACATCAGTCATGCGTGTTTTTATAAATCCCGGTGCAACCGCATTAACCGTTACCCCGCGTGAAGCAAACTCGCGCGCACATGTTTTAGTCAATGCAATAACCCCGCCTTTTGAAGCAGCATAATTAGCCTGGCCCGCATTACCCATCTGCCCCACAACTGATGCAATATTAACAATTTTCCCGCTTCGTTGTTTGAGAAGTACACGGCTTATTGACTTGGTACAGTTAAAGACCCCTTTAAGATTCACGTTGATAACCGCATCCCATTCTGATTCCGACATTCGCATCAGAAGGTTATCTTTTGTGATTCCAGCATTGTTAATAAATACATCAATTTTCCCATACTTGTCAAGCGTTTTTTTAACTAATTCATCAGTCTGCGTCAGCCTGCTCACATCTGAGGCGGCTGAGATCGTATTACTGCCATATTTTTCAGCAATATACTCAGCTGTTTGTTGAGCCATTGCAGGGTCTATATCACTTATGACGACTGATGCCCCCTCCTGTGCAAACGCCTCAGCTATTGCTTTACCGATACCCTGTGCACTGCCCGTTACAACTACCACGTTACTTTTAAATTTCATGAGCCGCCCTCCCTGAAGTTTACATTCATAGAAAGTTTTTCAATACATTGATTGAATGTCTCAATATTTTCAACAGAGAAAGAGTTGAGTTTTCTGTTGATCCTTCTATTTAGTCCGGTAAGCACCCTGCCGGGTCCAACCTCAATAAAGATTTCCGCCCCCATTGCACCCATGGTCAGTATGGACTCCTCCCACATGACCGGATGATCAATTTGTGCAGATAGTTTATCAATAATTTCAGCCGCACGCTCAGTTTGCTGTGCGTCAATATTTGAAATAACAGGTATAGTGAGATCGTTCAAAGCCGCATCCTGCAAGTGTTTTTTCATTTCAACCGCAGCACGGTGCATATATGATGAATGAAAAGGACCCGAAACATTAAGGCGGATTGTTTTTAATACTCCCCGTTCTTTTGCTGATTTTTCTGCCTGCTCAACTGCATCAAAACTGCCGGCGATGACCACTTGACCCGGACAGTTAAAATTTACTGCTTCAGCTGAAGATTCAGCGCATACGGAACCGATCTGTTCCCGCGAAAGCCCAATAAGTGCAGCCATGCTCCCTGGGTTTTCTTCACAAGATTTTTGTATGAGTTTTCCCCGCAGTTCTACTAATGAAAGGCCCTGTTCAAAACTAAACGCACCCGACGCATATAACGCAGAATATTCTCCCAGACTGTGTCCCGCTGTAATAAAGGGAAGTATTCCTTTATTTTTAAGCATTTCATATAATGCACAGCTTACCACATACAATGCAGGCTGTGTATGCTCTGTTTGACGCAGAAGATATTCAGGACCATTAAACATAATATCACGAATGTTTCTATGCAGAATGTTTTCTGCTTTTGCAAACAATTCACGCACATACGGAATCGATTCGTATATATCTTTACCCATGCCGGCATATTGAGATCCCTGACCGGGGAAAATAAATGCAATTTTTTTCATAGCATACATTACCACTGAATAGCAGCAGCCCCCCAGGTTAATCCTGATCCGAATGCAACCAGTTCAATAATATCATGTTCCTTAATCCGCCCGGTTTTAACTGCTTCATCTAATCCTATAACCGTGGTTGCTGATGAGACATTGCCGTATTTTTGAATGTTTAAAAAAACTTTTTCCATCGGTATTTTTAGCCGCTTGGCAAGCGCCTGAATAATACGGAGATTTGCCTGATGCGGAATTACCAGTGATATATCAGCGCATGTCCGTCCGCATAATTCCATGGCGGTTTTAGCTGCTTCAAACATACGTGATACCGCAAGTTTAAAGACTGCATTGCCATCCATTTGGATATAATGAAGTTTTTGTTTTACCGACGCAATACTTGCCGGTATCCGGGATCCGCCTGCAGGAACTTTAAGCAAATCCCCGTAGGCACCGTCAGATGCCAAATACACTGAAAGAATATCCGAACTGGTCTCCATTTTCCTTAAGATTATCGCTCCGGCACCATCACCGAATAAAATACATGTTGACCGGTCTTCCCAATTGGTTATTTTGGTTAATGTTTCAGCCCCGATAAGCAGTATGGTTTTATACTGCCCGTTTTCCATAAAGTTTTTTACAATAGACAACCCGTAAATAAATCCGGTGCATGCTGCAGCCACATCAAATGCAGCAGCATTGTGTGCTCCTATATTTTTCTGAACAATACACGCACAGCTGGGGAACATCATATCACCGGTTACCGTTGCAACAATAACCAGGTCTATTTCAGAAGCAGAAATCTGCGCATGCGCCAATGCACGGCGAGCTGCATGAGTCGCTAAATCAGATGTTGCTGTTTCCGCATCAGCCTGACGCCGTTCTTTAATACCGGTTCGCTGCGTAATCCATTCATCGGAGGTATCCACCATTTTTTCTATATCTTTATTAGTGATTATTTTATCCGGCACATACGATCCTGTACCGATTATTTTAATTCCCATTCGATCTCTCTTCTGCTGATTTCGTAATACTGCAATGCACATCTATTTCATCAATAATATTTTGATTTATTTTTTCATTCACCAGCCGGCATGCTATGCGTATCGCATTTTTAATTGCTTTTGGATTAGATCCCCCGTGGCAAATAGTCGAAATCCCGTTAATGCCCAGCAAGGGAGCACCGCCATACTCATCATAATCTATTTTTTTCCGTAAATTCTTAAATGCAGGTTTAAGAAGCATTGCCGCAGATTGAAAGAATATGCTTTCTTTAATCTCCTGTTTTATAAGTCTCATGAGTGAATCGGCCAGGCCTTCGCTTACCTTTAATATCACATTGCCTACAAAACCATCACAGACAATAACATCAGCCATGCCTCTGAATATATCACCGCCCTCAATATTTCCCACAAAATTAAAATGCG
>JBDRMW010000091.1:0-44143 GCA_043811735.1 bacterium | reverse complement strand
AGACTCAAAGTCATAACCTCTTTTATCAAAGACGCACCGATAAAGGCCTGATTTTATGTACAACAAACCCGGAAGAGCCATATTATTATTACCGATGCACTAAATGCTCTCACTATAGATGGGATGTATGCAGTACCCGCCAGATCGGCGCAGACAGGTTTCATGATATTATTACTAAAAATTTAAAAAGAATATCAATGGATAATGACTACCTTAAAAGCTTTATTTTTTCATTAAAATTCAATGATAATAAACCCACCGAAAGAAGGTTCGAACCTGTTGACAAATATCCTGATCTAACCCCAGAAAAGCTCCAAAAAAGCCTAAAGGCATTTCTCAAAGGATATGCGCGCAAAAAGGATTTTGACCAAGCCCTTGTCGTTCGCCAATCCATCCAGCAGATTACCTATTCAAAAAAGAAAATTTCTCTCAATTGGTATTACAACAGATTTACCGACGGGGAAGGTTCAATTAGCGATTTGAGTTCGGGCGCCGCCGCGCCCGCCGCCATGCTCGCCGCCAAGACCGTCGCAACGCCTTTCGACATGCCCGCCGCCACGCCCGTCGACAAGCTTGCCGCCACGTCTGTCGAAAAGCCCGCTACATCGCCCGCCGCCACGCCCGACGACACACTCGCCGTCGCAGACATTAGCCCCAAAAAAATAAAGCCCAACCGAGATTTTCGATTGAGCCCGCAGACTCCCACTTTTGGGTTCGATTCGTTTCTAAAGCTGGGGCGGAAGGGTTCGAACCTTCGAAATGTCGGCTCCAAAAGCCGATGCCTTACCGCTTGGCTACGCCCCAATAAAACTTTCCTTCCAAACAACACAACAATATATACTGTTCATTTAAGGTATCAAGAAAGGATATCTCAGGATTGTTTCTTTTTTAACTCGTCGTTAAATGCTGCAAGAACTTTTTCTTCAATATGATATCTAAAATCATTATTAATCGGATGTGCTACATCCCGGTGCGTGCCATCAGCTAATTTTCGGGAAGGCATACATACCATCAAGCCTTTTTGGCCTTTTACAATCCTGATATTTCTAACCACAAAACAATTATCAAATGTAATGGTCGCATATCCCTTTAACCGTTCTTCTTCTCTTAAGGCAACCCTGACTTCGGTGATTTCCATGACTCCTCCCCAAACAAGATTCAACTATTTTTTTCCGGGTGAACAATCCATATATGCGACTTTATCGCATGCGAAATCTGCAGAAATTCTCTTTTAATCTTCAGCGCTTGTGCATATGAATCTGTAATGGTGTATACTACAGATCCGCTTCCGCTCATTAAGCTGAACTCGGCACCTGCCTTATGCAACAGGGTTTTGATATTTTTTATCTCAGGATATAATGAAAATGCAGAATCCTCAAGACGATTATAGAGAAATTTTCCCCATATATTAAGCTGTTTTCCCGTTTGTAGAGATTTTATAATGTTATTAATATTTTCATTATTTGTCAATGTTTTTTTCATTGTCAAGTTTGTATAAATCCGGGCAGTTGAGCAGTTCAGAAATGGATATATAAGTACCGCAAAATATGATGTTTTATCCCGAATAGGTTCAATCAGATCACCCCGCCCGGTGCCGCGCGCACAACCGCCGGTTAAGAAAAAAGGCACATCTGATCCGATCATCTTAGCAATAGCTAATGCTTTATTATGCGGCATCTTCTTCTTAATAAGTTTCGGAAGCGTTCTAATAACTGCAGCAGCATCGGAGGATCCGCCCCCTAGTCCGGCACCTAACGGAATGTTTTTGTTAAGGCGAACTGAAATCCCTGTCTTATAGTGATATTCATCGCAAATATAATTAATAGCTTTAACTATTAAATTTTCACCTGGTCTGGGCAATGCATCAGAAAACGGCCCCGAAACATCCAGATTGATTCCTGCGGGGATCAGCCAGATATCAATTATATCGCACAAACTTACCGTTCTAAAGACCGTGTCGATATCGTGGAATCCATCACCGCGCCTTTTGCAGACATCAAGATACAGGTTGATTTTGGCAGGGGCTAGAACTCTCATGATGTTAGTCGAATATTTTTTTATCAATAGTATTATTTATGTTAATATCTTTGAATTTCATTTTAATTTTTATATTATATACAGGGATAATAAAAGTGATCTGCGACGGTACATATATACCATTTTCATTGCGTTTATATTTAAACATAACCGAGGCTCTTTCTCCTGATTCAAGAAAATAATCATATGACGCAAGCATGCCGTTTTTTTTGTGTAATTTCACTGTAATTGATTTGTCATAAATAATATTTTTCTTCCAGGAAGACCGTATAAGCATGCCGGGATTACGCATTGTTCCTGCGATTGCTTTGTTTAAATATGCAGCTGTAAACAGGGTAATTTCCTGTGCAATTGCGGTTCCGCTGCCAGTAAATTGATCCAGCGCCCGGGGTGGATTAAGTTTAAGTTTATTATCGGCATAGATCAAACTGCACCATTTTTGCATAAGGGGCCCCAGCAGATCTATGCGTATACGGTCAGGTTTTTCATAAAACAACAGCCCGTTTATCTTGAAACGCTTTTTTCCTTCACATCCATCTAACACGAACAAACCTGAAACTGATTCGATTCTTTCTTGATTTTCAATGAATAACTTCAATGTATGGTCAAGAATATCAATAAAATCTAATCCTTGTTTTTTGCGCTGAATAATTTTATACTGCACCGCTTTATCTGATGGATTTTTTGTTAATGCTTTTTTCCAAGAGTTCAGTGCATGTTCCATTGATGCTTTTCCTTCAGAAACCACAGCTAATGCCCAATAGGCGTCTCCCAGATGATCAGTAATGATCGGATCTTCCGATCCTTTTTCAGCTTTAGCTAATTCAGCCAAGGCATCAGCATATTTTTCATTCCGGTAATAAATCCATCCAATCGAATCAAGATATGCAGGATTATCAGGTTCTTTTTCCAGCGCTGTCTTAATAAGACGTTCTGCTTCATCGAGCTTAATACGGCGGTCAGCGTAGGAGTATCCCAGATAATTAGATGCCGCCGGACTTTGAGGATCTATCTCCAGGGCTTTGTAAAAGTATGGAATAGCTTTATAAAACTTCCCCTGTTGTTCATACAAGACTCCCAGCTGAAAATAAGATTCAAAGTGATTAGGATCTAAAACAACTATTTCTTCCAGCTCCTTTATAGCCTCCGGTATACTGCCGATTTCCTGATATCCGTATGCTAAAAATATTCTTATTTGAATATCTTCCGGATCAACTATTTTTGCCTCATGCAATAATTCCATCGCTTTTTTTCTTTTATTCGTTTTTATGTAATAATAACTAAGACGAAGCAATGACTGCACATCTTTTTTTTCTTTTATACTCTGTTCAAGATAACGAATTGCATTCGGCCAATCTTTGGTATCTTCTGTCAAAATACCCAGCCAAAACAAGGAGCTTAAGTCTTCGGGTGATTCACCGCCTGCTGCCTCCATATATATTTCTTCTGCTTTCTTCACATCACCAACGTGCAGGTATAATATCCCGAGATGTGCTCGTAATAATTTATTATCCGGATCGAGTTCAAGGCAGTTTTCGTACGCGGCAATACTCTCCGTATAATTATTATGTTTCTCCTGCAGTTGAGCAAGCCCCAGATATGCATTAAAAAATGCGGGGTCAAGTTCAACAGCTTTCTCAAATGATTTAACCGCCCGCTCATACCCTTTTTTGGAACTGGTTTGATAGAGCATGCCGAGTTCAAAATATACTTCAGGAGATTGGGGATCAATTGCAATGTATTTTTTCAAATATTCAATTGCACGCGCCGGTTCTTTCTCAGAGACGATACCAGCCAGATACAGCAGTGCATCTTTATTTGACGGCTCAAGTTCTAGAACTTTCAAGAACGATTCAACCGACTTTTCCAAATCCCCTTTTAGAAGATAAATACTTCCCGCAAGAAAATACGTATCTACATTGGCATCATCCAGTTTCTGCAGCCGCTCGACTGCTTCAAGCGCCGCATCAATCCGTCCTACTTTTACATTAAGTGTGGAAAGGCTGCGGTGGACATAGCTGGCTTCCGGGTCTATTTTTACGGTCTCTGCATACTCCCGGAGTGCTTCTTCTAACTGTCCTTCTTTTTCGAACAACAAGCCTTTTACAAAATGCAGGTATGCGGCATATTTAAATTCGCTCTTTTGTTCCATCACTTTTTCAACCGCATGTGTAATTCCAGAGATACCGCATAGATACACACACGCGAAGATAATCCGAATGATTTTTATAGGCATAATGTTCTCCTTTTTTAAATTGATACCGTACGGATCATTTCGCATGCATCAGATCCATCAGTATAATAGTTTTTACGTATACGATTAAGAATAAATCCATATCGGCTGTACAAATTAACTGCGGGTAGATTAGTGGTGCGAACTTCTAGATAAATCTGTGCAATTCGTTCCGTCGCTATTGCAGATAACATATATTCTAACAATGAAGCGCCAATACGCATACGCCTGAATTCCGCTTTTACGCACAGATTCATTATTTCCGCATATGAATCAATAATTCTATATACGGCATAGCCGGTTATTATGTATTTTAGGCCGTTTGTTTTTTTCTCAGCGACAAAAAGATTCGAGGATCGCTGTTCTATCTCAGAATCAAACATCGTATTGGTCCACGGATCCGGAAATGCTTCACGCTCTACAGACAGAATTTCATTCAAATCATCTTTGGCCATGGGGCGTATATGCAGATCTGCACAGGTTAGTTTTTTGGTCAGCATTTTTGTAACCGTTCCTCAACCGTCGGTTTTCTAATATACAATGGTTCTACGGATGTATAATCCAGTTGTGTTATATCGCCCGGATATCTCGAAGCAATGCGTGCAGCTGATGATGCTGCAGGGATATTAACGGATTCGTTAAAACATATATTTTTCCCCAAAGAATCTTTTAACCGGCGAGCATGTAATTCTGCGCCGCTGCCGATACATAAGATATTTTTTTCTTTGTTATGTATAGTGCGGGAAATAAACGCCTCAATTGCAATTAATCCATATGCGCTTGTTCTGGTAAGTTTTTTATCGTACCTATATTCAGCAATATATACTTCATTCCGCAATGCATCGATTAAACAATATATTTTCCCGGTCCAATTGCTGACCGACTCTGCAAGCACATCAAGTGAACATACACCGATAAGCGGAATCCCCCAGCTTTGTGCAAGTGCGCGCGCAATGGTAATGCCTATTCTTATACCGGTAAAGCTGCCCGGACCGATATCTACCGCAAGCATTTCCGGTTTTTTCCAATCATTTTTATACAATATATTTTTAAATGCAGGAATGATTTTCTCCGAGTGATACAGATTATCATCAGCGGAAAAATCTGCCTGTAGACGTCCATTCTCACAGAGCGCGATGCTCATAACCCTGCCTGATGTTTCAATGGCAGCAATTTTTTTTAAGCCTGCACCTGCTCTTTTATTCATCCGGCGTCCTGTCTGCATTTTGGAAGATTCAGTTGTATCGTCCGTGACCCTGTCCGGTTCTGCCGTATGTAAACCTTCCAGAATGCATCAAGGTCAGGCTCTGCCAGTCTTTCAGCCCATTCTACAACTGATATTCCTTTTCCCCACATATATTCTTCCAAACCAACATGCACGGTATCAGAAGATGTCAGCCGATATAAATCAATATGAAAAAAAGGAACTTTGCCTGTATACTCATTAATAATAGTAAATGTCGGACTGGTGATTCGGCGCGTAATGCCTAATCCTTGCGCAATACCCCGGGCAATTACGGTTTTCCCTGATCCTAAATTTCCATAGAGCAGCACACAATCTCCGGGGTTTAAATATGATGAGATATTTTTTCCATACCTGATGGTTTCGCACGTGCTATGGCTGATACAGGAAGTTCTGATTTTTTTAACCATATTTTTAAAAATGTGCAAATGATTTTGATTCGATATGAACTATTTTTGTATGCAGCATATATCGAATCTTAGATGCATGCCTGGTAACTTCTCCAATAACAAACATCTTTTGTGGAGCGCTTTTAAGAATGTGTAATTTATTTTGCGGGATTGTACATATTAATTCATAATCTTCGCCGCCGAAAACCATACATTCATACGGGCTCGTTTTATGAGTTCTGCAGAATGAGCGCAATGCAGAGTGTAAGGGAAGGTTCTCAAGATATACATCAAAACCAGTATGAGATGCCGCACGTAACTGCCGCAATGAAACATCTAATCCATCTGAAGAATCAATCATACTGCTGGCTGCATGATGACGGCCTAAGTATTGAGCCAATGATAAACGTAATGGCGGGCGCAGATGAGAGTTAATTAACAGATTTTTATGAACATCCTTATATCTGTTCTCTTTAAGTAGTTTAAGTCCAGCATGTGATAATCCTAATTCACCGCTTATCAACAACTTATCCCCAATTTGTGCACCAGATCTTTTTACAATGTTTTTCTTGTTCGCTTCACCTATTAGATTTATTGATATAACCATGTGTTTTATTGATTTTACCGTATCACCGCCAACTATTTTAATTCCAACTTTATTGGCGCTTATCCACAACCCTGTGATTATCTTATCCACAACCTTGATCGGCGTAGCCGGGTTTATCCCTATTGAGACCAATGCATATAATGGTTTCACATCTCCCATTGCAGCCAGATCACTGATATTGACCGCCATTGCTTTGTAACCGATATCAACCCAACGAGACGGGTGAGCAGTGAAATGAACATCTTCTATAAGCATATCCGCGGTGGCAACAAGCATATTATCGGCATGCCAGAGACTTACAAATGCGTCATCGCCATTGGGTACAATAATGCTTTTGGAATGTGGATATGAAAATTTTTTGAAGAGTTTTTGAATGATGCCTTCTTCACCGATATCCGTAATTAATCTCATATAACCTGTTTTTGGTCATTTTTTACGCCAGCCTGCAATGCCTGCAATTACGGCTACGATGCCCCCAAATAAAAAACATACGGGGAAGAGTCCCTTTAATACAATAATGAATTCACCGAACCACACAATTAATCCGCATAATGAGATCACCGCGACAATCAATCCAACCAATGTACTTAACATGTATTCCCCCATTCCTTATTTTTTTTGACTTAAAAATCTGCGGGCCATTTCAGCTAAAAACCTGGAACCAACGGGGAGCGCTTCTTCATCAATATCAAATTTGGGATGATGCCACGCATATGAACTCTCTTTATTTTTTTTAGTACCAACATAGATAAAACATCCGGGAACAATACGTAAATATTCAGCAAAATCTTCTCCTCCCATTGACGGCTTATCAAGATACATAATCTTAAATCTGCCCGGATAAACAGAACCTGCATTATACGCCTGGCGGATCATATCATCATTGTTAACCAATGTTTCACCGAGCACATCATACCGCCAGGTATAGGTTCCGCCCCACGCACGAACCTGGCCGGCTATTAGTTTATTTAATCTTTTTGGAATTTCCGCATGTGCTCCTTTTGAAAGACACCGCACGGTTCCTTCTAATCGTACCCGTTCCGCAAGGATATTAAACCGTTCTCCGCCGCTGATTTTGCCAACCGTAATAACCACGGGATCAGTGGTATCTACGCACCGCGATACAAATGTCTGTATCGCTTGAATAACATGCATCGCAATCGTAATCGCATCTTTGCCGGCATGCGGATATGCCCCATGGCCTCCTTCACCGATAATCTCAATAATAAATTGATCAACTGAGGCCATCATGCGGCCGCGTTTTAACCCGATACATCCCGAAGGAAGCTGGGAATTAACATGAACACCAATGACCGCATCAACCGCAGGATTTGTAAGGACACCCTCTTTAATAAGATGCAATGCTCCTCCCGCTGATTCTTCATTCGGTTGAAAAATAAACTTTACGCTGCCAAACCAGGCGTCTTTCATTTCAGCCAGTACGCGGGCTGCTCCCAGCACAATACTCATATTACCGTCATGACCGCATGCATGCATGCAGTTTTTTACGCGTGACGCATATGATTTTTTTATCTGTGTTTGAATCGGCAATGCATCCATATCAGCACGCAGCGCAAAACATTTTCCCGCAAGACCAAAAGGAGAATGCAGAATTCCGACGACCCCTGTCTTGCCGATTCTTTTTGTTTTGATTGAAAGGTTTTTAAGTTCACGCTCAATCAGTCTGGCGGTTTTATATTCATGGTTGCCAAGCTCCGGATTCATATGGAGCTCTCTTCTAATGGCTTTAAGTTTATGATGTAAATTTCCCATATTTTTATTTTTTAAACCCTTTTTTAAATGCTGCCGGCACATAATCAAGAATATCTCGTGCAATTAATGAGGTTTCAGTTTTATCAGCTGCAGCCAGATCTCCGGCTAAACCATGGACATACACGCTGTATTGTGCAGCCTCAAAAGGAGTTAATCCTTGTGCAAGCAATCCGCCGATCATCCCTGAAAGTATATCTCCGCTTCCGCCGGTTGCCATCCCGGGATTTCCGGTCGTATTGGTTACCGTTTTTTTGCCGTTAGTAACGATCGTTTGAAAACCTTTTAAGACACAAATAGTGCCTGATTCTTTAGCGTATTTTTCGGCATAATATATACGTTTTTTTTGAATTTCATCGGCCGTTACTTTCATAAGACGTGCTAATTCTCCGGGATGCGGCGTAATAATCCACTGGGTAGAAGTATGTTTTAAAATTTGTACATTATCCGCCAGTTGATTCAAACAATCAGCGTCTAAGACTCCTCTGCATTGCACCCGGTTAATGATGCTGATCACAACCATTCGGCAGCCTAAATCCAATCCTAATCCGGGACCCATCACAATACTGTTGATCTTTTTTTTCTCAATATATTTCATAACCGGATGAATGGAAGTTTCATTAATGGTCCCGATAGATGTTTCCGGCAAAGGCAGGGTCATAGCTTCGATTATATTGGCTGCAACGATAGATTGAATACTTTCAGGAACCGCGACGGTAACTAAGCCCGCACCCGAACGTAACGCACCGAATCCGCACAATACTGCAGCACCGGTCATGCCTTTAGAACCTGCAATAACAAGCGTATGCCCATAATTCCCTTTATGAGAATCTTTTTTCCTCATTAACAAATCCTTCAAACTGATTTTTTTCATATCGTGCCTTTGACGTTGACGTTTAATTATAAATTATAAACTGCCGTTATATATTGCCATTGCAATCGCATGCTGATGCGTATGCGAAAGAGATATAGAAATAGATTTTGCAAGAGAACTCATTTTCCCTCTGATAACTACTTCGGGTTTTCCGTTTTTAGAATTTGCTACGCCGATATCCTGCAGTTTTAAGCCGGTAAGCCCCAGTGACTTCCATACCGCTTCTTTGGCTGCAAAACGAACCGCAAAATGCTGCCATTTAAATTTCTTTTTTGAACAATATGTAATCTCTTTTGCTGTAAAAACCCTTTGCAGGAAATGTTTATTCCTTTTGCAAATTTCAGCGATTCTCTTAACTTCTATAATATCTACCCCGCAATTAATATTTTTTTTCATTTTGTTTGTAATACTGCTTTTACTTTTGTTTTTTGCCTTTGACATTGACATTTAATTATTAATTATGAATTGCCTTTTTATTCTACGGTAACACTTTTTGCAAGATTTCTCGGCTGATCAACATCGCATCCGCGCAACACCGCAATATGATACGCCAGAAGCTGCAGCGGAATAATATTCAACAGGGGATAAAACAGCTCATGCGTTTCGGGAACATACAATACATGGTCCGAGATAGCTTGAATATCCGTGTTGTGTTCAGTAGCGATTGATATAATGATCCCGCCGCGCGCTTTAACTTCTTCAATGTTGCTGACGATTTTTTCATAGACTTTTGATGCGGTCGCCACTGCAACGACCGGCATTTTTTCATCTATTAATGCGATCGGCCCGTGTTTGAGCTCTCCGGCAGGATATCCTTCCGCATGGATATACGAGATTTCTTTTAATTTTAAGGCGCCTTCCAACGCGATCGGGAAATTCAGATGCCGCCCGACAAAAAGAAAATCACTTCGTTTATAATATTTCTTTGCGATTTTTTTAATTTCAGGCTCGGTCTCCAATACCCGATTGACCAGATGAGATACGGCCTCAAGTTTTGACAGATACTCCTGCACAATATCGCCTGAAAGTCTACCTCTGATCATGCCTAAGTGAATAGCAATTAAATACAGCGCCGTAAGCTGTCCGGTAAATGCTTTTGTTGACGCAACGCCGATTTCCGGCCCGCAGTGAGTAAACAAAACACCGTCGGCTTCGCGCGCCAAACTTGATCCGATCACATTGCATATTGCCGCAGTAATGCATCCCGCACGTTTAGCCTCCCGCAATGCGGCTAAGGTATCTGCGGTTTCTCCTGACTGGCTTATGGCAAGAAATAATGTGTTATTATCCAGCGCAAGGTTCCGATACCTGAATTCCGATGCGATATCCACTTCACATTGAATGTGAGCTAATTCTTCAAATAAAAATTTTGCCGCCATGCCTGCGTGGCACGATGTCCCGCAGGCAACGATAAGTATCCGGTCAAGTTTAAGCAAAGATTTATCAGAAATGTTTAAATCTTCCATATTGATCCGCGTATGGTCGGGGAGCAGCCTGCCGCGCATGGTATCACGAATCGTTTCGGGCTGTTCAAATATTTCTTTAAGCATGAAATGGCGGCAGCCTGATTTTTCCGCCTGAATCGCATTCCACATAATCCGCACAGGATTCTTTTCTTTTTTTTCTCCCTGCAGAGAATAGATTGAAACCTTTGAAGACCTCAGATCAGCGACTTCTCCGTTATCCAAAAAAATGACGTCCCGGGTTCGGTGAAGAATAGCCGGGATATCAGATGCAATGAATGATTCATTATCACCCAAACCGATGACCAGCGGACAATCATTGCGCGCCGCAATGATCCGATCAGGATCATCCGCACTCATAATCCCCAGGGCATAGGCACCCTGCACAGATTTCAGAGCCGTCAATACCGCCTCAAAGAGATCTTTGGTAAAATATTTTTCGATCAAATGCACAATAACTTCGGTATCAGTATCGGATTTAAACACATGGCCTTCAGATGTTAAAATATTTTTAAGCGACGCATAGTTTTCGATAATGCCGTTATGAACAATGACGATCCTGCCTTTGCAGTCCGTGTGCGGATGAGCGTTTTCTTCACTGGGCCGGCCGTGAGTTGCCCATCTGGTATGTCCGATGCCGGCATTTCCCATAAGCGGCTTCTTGGCAACAAGCGTTTCGAGTTTTATCAGTTTACCCTGAGCCCTTCTCGTCTCAATTGAAGCTTCATGTATCGTTGCGATACCCGAAGAATCATATCCCCGGTATTCAAGGCGTTTTAATCCGTCAAGCAAGATATCGGAAGCATCATTTTTTCCGATATATCCGATAATTCCGCACATACTAAACCTTTCTTGTACCTGTAAATTATGTTTTAAGCAGCGCAAGCATTTCACCGACTGCTTTTTCCAAACCAATAAATAACGCACGCGAAACAATCGAAAATCCAATATTTAACTCTTCCAAATGCGGCAGGCGTACAAGTGTTTTCACATTCGTATAATCAATGCCGTGGCCTGCATGTACTTTTAATCCGAGATGATATGCAATTTCGGCGGATATCTCCAAATCTTTTAATTCTTTTTGGCCGGGAGTATTAACGTATGTCCCGGTATGCAGTTCCACCGCATGAGCTCCCGCCTGATGCGCTGCACGAATCTGTTCAATGACCGGATCAATAAAAAGACTGACTTTAATTCCGGCCTTTTTTAATTTCTTAATATAAGAGGTTAGTTTTTTGCCCTGCCCAACAACATCTAATCCGCCTTCAGTGGTGAGTTCCTGTCTTTTTTCAGGCACCATGCATATCTGGTGAGGTTTTCGTTTACACGCAAAATTAACCATCGCTTTGGTAGCGGCCATTTCTAAATTTAAATCAATCCGAACCTGTGTTCCTATATCCAGGACATCTTTTTCTTGAATATGCCGGCGGTCTTCCCTCAAATGCATCGTAATCCCCTGCGCACCGGCTTCTTTTACCATTCGTGCTGCATCAAGCAGATTAGGACAGGTTCCCAGGCGCTGCTGTCTTAACGTAGCTATATGATCAATATTAACACCTAAACGTATCATTGATTTTTTTTAAAAATCCCTGCCAGCGGTCTTTAAATTACTGCACGGCCTTCTTCTGTCCAATTTTTTTTTCAACAATATGCGCCAAGGATTCAGCCTTGTTTTTTATATCTTCAAAATCAATACCCTCAATCATTATACGCAGACAATGTTCAGTCCCGGAATATCTGGTAACAATTCTTCCATCTAACCCGAGCTCGGAAATAAATTTATTTTCCAATGCGGTAAACCCGGAAATCTTATCAATAGGAAGTTTGTCGGTAACCGGAATGTTCAAGAGAATCTGCGGATATTTTTTCATAATACCGGTTAACTCAGCCAATGTTTTACCGGTCTTAACCATTACCCCCAGCACCGCTAGTGCCGTGACCATCCCATCTCCTGTTTTAACCCGGTCACGAATTATAATATGTCCGGATTGTTCTCCGCCGAGGACAGCATGGTGCTGTATCATTGATTCATATACATACCGATCGCCGACCGCTGTTTGAATAACCTTAATACCGCGTGCTTCCATTGCACGCACCAATCCCAGATTTGCCATAATAGTCGTTACGAGTATATTACCGGTTAATAAACCTTTGTCTTTTAAATAAACGGCTAACAATGCCAATACGTGATCTCCGTCAAACGCGGAACCGCCGGCATCAGTAAAAATAACTCTATCCGCATCACCATCCAGAGCGAAACCACAATCCGCATTGTTTCGTTTCACCGTCTCTTGCAGCACAGCAGGGTGCTGTGATCCGCAGTTTTTATTTAAATTAAACCCATCGGGTTTCACAAAAATAGGGATTACCTCAGCACCTAATTTTGACAGAACTTCCGGGCCGATATAATATCCGGCGCCGTGTGCACAATCAATAACAATTTTCATTCCGTTCAAATTCCGGCCGGCAGGAAAGGTCGAACATAAAAAATCTATATATTCAGCAGTACCGGTGTTATGACCGGTTTTTGCAACGTGTACCGCAGAAGAATTCGGTGCCTTTTTGGTTACTATTTCATGCTCGATTCGAGCTTCAATCGCATCGTCTAATTTAGTTCCATTGGATGAAAAGAATTTAATCCCATTGTATTCTGCGGGATTATGCGATGCTGAAATCACCGCACCCGCCGCATGATGTTCCTTTTGGACTAAATAAGAAATTCCCGGTGTCGTAATGACCCCCGCATCGCATACATGCATGCCGGATGCCGTCAAACCTTCAGCCAGCCTGTCGGTTATCCAGGAACCGGATTCACGCGTATCGCGCCCGATAATAATTGAGGATGCGGAATCGGACGAATGTGATTTAAGAAATGCTCCCGCATGAAATCCGACCGCATACACCAGTGACTCAGTTAATGGATAGGTACCGGCAATACCTCGAATACCATCGGTACCAAACAGTTTATTTTTCATGTGCTTTTGGGGCATCATTAGTAATAAGATTTTGATTTGACCATGCCTTGCGGGGAGGTTTGGTTTTTGTGTTTCGGACAAAACCGACATATAACCACAAAAATAATGCGGTTCCGACCGCTAAAAGCTTTAACTGCCAATTGTATGTTAGTTTAAGAAAAACCTTTTTCTTTTTCATGCCGAGTTTTCTCCTTTTTTTCGCAGGTCAACTTTTTCTATAGATCGATAATATTCCATCAAATAATCATAGAGTTTATCAGGATCTTTGCCCATTTCAATCTTTCCTTCTTTTGAGATGGACACCATCCCTGTTTCTTCTGAGACCACGATGACAATCGCATCAGATATCTCGGTTAACCCGACCGCTGACCGGTGCCGGGTGCCTAAAATCTTGCTTAAACTGCTGTTTTGAGACAATGGCAGCAGACATCCGGCTGCAATTAACCGGGCATCCTGTATGATAACCGCACCATCATGCATTGCAGACCGGGGTGAAAATATGGTAAGCAGAAGTTCTTTCGAAACAATACCGTTTATCACCGTGCCGGTCTCAAGAAAATTCCGTAAGCCTGTTTTCTGCTGAAGAACAATCAACGCTCCCACATTTTTTTCAACAAATATTCTCACCGCATCAACAATATCTTTTATAAAACCATATTCTTCCGGAACAATTAATTTTCCCATCGGACCGCTTCCCAAATGAGCAAGAGCTGCCCTGAGTTCCGGCTGGAAGACCACCACGAGAATTACCACGCCGGCAAGCCAGAACTTCTCAACCAAAAATCCTAACGCGCGGAAGTGAAACGCATAAATAATAAGTGTTGAGATTGCCAGCATAATAATGCCCA
Organism: bacterium; assembly: GCA_043811735.1. Lineage (GTDB taxonomy): Bacteria > Elusimicrobiota > JBDRMW01 > JBDRMW01 > JBDRMW01 > JBDRMW01. Next base: position 29,704 of record JBDRMW010000091.1, on the reverse strand, counting down.
GCAAGACTTGCATCGCACGCGTTCCTTTGAATAAAATGATTAACCGATAAATGACAAATGCGGTGATGCATACGTCTAATACATGAATTAAATAGTTAAACCAGATCATTTTAATCATTTCCATGTTAATTCTCCATAGCAAGAGCCATCATGAGTGCCTGCCGTGTCTCATAGACATCATGGACTCTAAATATCCGAATTCCTTTTTGAAAAGCTGAAACCTGCAATGAAAGACTTCCCGGAAGCCTGCGTTCAGGGGGAACCAGTTCGCCCGTATATTGATTCATCTGTTTTTCTATCAATGATTTTCGGGAAATACCAAGCATCACCGGAAATCCGAGAACATCAAAAGCATTGATATTTTTTAATATCATCATATTATGATTGAGTGTTTTTCCAAAACCTATTCCCGGATCGATAATAATATGGTCAGGTAAAATACCCGCGGACACGGCCCCGGATGTCCGCTGTTTAAAAAAGCAGGTCAGCTCTTCAATTACATCCTCATATGACGGCGCCTTCTGCATATTCCGGGGAGTCCCCTGCATATGCATCAATATAATACCGGCATCATATGAACGCACCAATTCAGCCATCCCGGGAGAACCGGTAAGCGCAGATATATCATTTATAATGCATGCACCCGCATCAAGAGCAGCTTTGGCTACCATTGATTTACGGGTATCAACTGAGACCAGAATATTTTTTTTCGCGCAGAATGAGATCACCGGTAATATCCGGCGCATCTCTTCATCAGCCTCAACAGAAGAAGATCCCGGGCGTGATGATTCTCCGCCGATATCAATGATTGAGGCTCCTTCTTCGCTTAAGCGCATGGCGTGTTTAATCGCAGTATCATGATCAGCATGTGCACTGCGGTCATAGAATGAATCAGGAGTAACATTAACAATCCCGGCAATAACCGGGGCATCATCTAATCTGACCTGCTTGCCGCAGCAAGTAAAAAAAGTTCGTTTATTCTGCATTACATATGCGCGTAAATCCTGGGCCAGTTTTGCAAGGCCGTACGGCTGCACAGAAATCTTCTCAACAAGCCGTCGATAATGTTTGTTTGTCCCGCCCAATATAACCGATGAGCTGCCGTGTAAAAAAGAAGAGACATCTTTTGAGACCGCTGCTTCAGCACCCATATTCAACATTTCCTGCTTTAATATATTTGCTGCCCGGTTATCAATATGTTCAACGAGAAATGAGGTAAAAATAAACTTGTCCGCTAACTTTTTAAGATAAGACTCATCAACATTGACCGCACGCAGAACCTTACTCGCCGAAGATATGCTTTTAAGATTCAGCGGCTTTACAACAGGTAATGTTTTCACCGGCATCTTTTTATAACGTTCAGCTGTTTTCAAGCGATGTTTCTCCCTTAATAATATCTTTGGTTCCTTTATCTTCCTTTGGTAATTCAGAATCCGGTTGTTTATTATTGTTTATTTGTTTATTTTGATCTTCAGTTTTTACCCGAGCCTGCAATGGTTTATTATTCAACACATCATCTATTTCCTCGCCATTTAATATTTCTCTTTCTATAAGAATTTCAGCAAGTCTATCAAGTTTTTTTTTGTTTTCTTTTAAAATGGCAACCGCTCGATCTTTGGCTTCACGAATAATGCGGGAGACTTCTTCATCAATCACTTGTGCTGTTTTTTCTGAATAATGCTGGTCACGCCCCAAATCCTTCCCTAAGAAAAGCTCTTCTTCGCGCTTACGGAATGTGATGGGCCCCAGTTTTTCGCTCATGCCGAATTCACACACCATTTTTTGAACCATATCAGTGCTTTTTGCCAGATCATTCTGCGCACCGGTGGTAAGCTCAGCAAATATCAGCTCTTCAGCCGCTCTGCCTCCCATCATAACCGCTAATTTATCCAGTATATCCGTACGGGTGGTCAGATACCGGTCCTCACTTGGTAATTGAAGTGTATAGCCGAGTGCAGGACCCCGCGGTATAATAGATACTTTATGAACCGGATCGCTGTTAGCCGTATACTTCGCAACCAGTGTATGCCCTGATTCATGATAGGCGATCATTTTCTTTTCTTTATCTGAAATTATCCGGCTTTTACGTTCGGGACCGGCGATAACGCGGTCAATAGCTTCTTCTAATTCAGACATTTCAACGCCTTTTTTGTCTCTGCGTGCGGCAAGAAGCGCTGCTTCATTAATAAGGTTCGCCAGATCAGAGCCCACAAAACCAGGGGTGCGCCGTGCAATAACGGAAAGATCTGCTTCTTCAGCCATTTTAATATTCCGCGCATGTACCATTAATATCTGCTCCCGTCCTTTAAGATCTGGCGTAGGCACTGCAATGTGACGGTCAAATCTTCCGGGTCTCAAGAGCGCTGGATCAAGCACATCGGGACGGTTAGTAGCTGCAATCAATATAACTCCTTCTTTGGTATCAAACCCATCCATCTCAACTAAAAGTTGATTGAGCGTCTGTTCCCTTTCATCATGACCGCCGCCAATACCGGCAAAACGGCGCCTGCCGACCGCATCAATTTCATCAATAAATAATAAACACGGAGCGCTTTTTTTACCTTGATCAAAAAGGTCCCGCACCCGTGAGGCGCCGACCCCGACAAACATTTCAACAAATTCAGATCCGCTGGATGAGAAAAACGGAACATTCGCCTCACCGGCGACTGCTTTTGCAAGAAGCGTTTTCCCTGTGCCGGGAAGACCGAACACAAGCACCCCTTTGGGAATTTTACCGCCCAGTTTCTGAAATTTTTGAGGATTTTTTAAAAACTCGATTATTTCCTGAAGTTCTTCTTTTGCCTCATCACATCCGGCAACATCTTTGAATGTTATTTTTTGTTTTTTACCTGATTGCAGGCGTGCTTTACTTCTTGCAAAAGACATCGCCTGTTTACCGCCTCCCTGCATCTGGCGTATAATAAAAAACCACCATAAAAAGAAAAACAATCCGATCCATCCCAGATTAACCAGCAGAGAGGTAATCCAGCTCCGTTCGACAGAGCCGGAGTACTGTTTTACCCCATACATTTCCAACTCGTCAATCAGTTTTTCATCAGGGATAGGGAACGTCCTGAAATTATTCATTTCACTGCCTTCATCCTGATATACCCCATGGATCATGTCAGGCTTAATTTTCAGGCGGACAATTTTACTTTCACGCAGGATAGCTTTAAATTCTGAGTAAGGAATCTCCTTTTCTTCATTCAATGAACGCAGAGAATACAGAAACCATCCAATAAGAATAAACGCCGAAAACCAGTACAACAGATTACGCCAGTTTTTATTTTTCACGTAACGTTATCTCCAATATCTTTTTAGTTTTTTCAGTCACTTTCCAGCGATCGTCAATTCTTATGCCCACGACCCACATAATCTTATCTTCGACACAAATAAGAGGCTGCTGATCCCGTTTATATCCCGGGATACGCTGATCAATCAGAAACTTCTTTAATTTTTTTGAGCCATTCAGGCCATAGGGGAAAAAGATGTCGCCCTTTTTTCTAAATCGAATAATAAATCTTCCCGATCCCAGTTTTTCCCAGTCAAAAAACGCCTGATTCCTGCTTGATTTTAAACTCGATGGTTTTTTAGTTAACAGACGGCCGCGAATAGTTAGTTTAAGATCAATAATCCGCGTTACACCCGGAAGTTTTACATTAAAAAACCTGTCTGCATTAACATCCGATAAATTTTTATGCGGATGAAAAACCAATTTTTGATATGATTTTTCAAGATATCCAAATCCGGGGATATATTTCTTTTTGCCTGTTTGAGACGTAATCAGCCTCATAATTGAAATTATATTAGTATAATCGCAATTATCTTGAAAAATAGACCTGATTACCTTTTTTTGTATCATAATATGATACTTATTAAAACCTTTTAAATCAAGAAAAAACTTCCCTGCTTCCTTTTTCAGAAGCTTTTTACACAGCAGCTCAATCTTTTTTGACCAATATTCATTCTCATCATGCATAGTTTCAGCTAATTGTGTAAGATGAAGTTTTACTTGAGGATTATATTTCTCCAGATAAGGAATAAGCTTATTGCGAATCTTGTTCCGTGTATAGATATTTTTTTTATTAGTTTTATCAATTCGGTATGAGATCCGGTGTTTTTTAAGATAAACGATAATTTCATCTTTCGGTATATTAAGGAGCGGGCGGATAATCTCAATGGTTTCTGCAATCCTTCTTTTAAATGAAATGCCCGCTAATCCATGGGGGCCGGTTCCCCTTATAATCCTAAAAAGAACTGTTTCAGCCTGATCATCAGCCTGGTGTGCAAGCGCGATTTTGTTATAATTATATTTATATGCAAGCTTACGTAAATGTGAATAACGAAGATTACGTGCTGATTCTTCTATGCTGATCTTATGTCTGCGGGCAAATTTTCTTACCGGAATGGATACAATAAAGGAGCGGAGCTTATTTTTATCAGCTAACTTTTGTACAAAAACAGCATCTTTTTTTCCATCATGCAGCCGCAGCCCATGATTAAAATGAACGATCGAAATGGTAAACGGAACGCGTTTCTGCACGTTCAACAATTGATACAGCAGGCAGACTGAATCAGCTCCGCCTGATACACCGACTAAAACAGAATCGTTTTTTTGTATAAGCCCGTACGTAAAAATGTTTGTATTAAACTTCTCCCGCATTATACGTATCCGTTAATTATATTACCCAGCCGCTTCATCCCGCGTTTTATCTGAGCAGGGGTGGCATTAGAAAAATTAAGCCGTAAGGTATTTTCCCCGCCGTGATAAGGGTAAAACGGCATCCCCGGTACATATGCTACGTTAGCTGCAACCGCTTTTTTAAGCATACGGGAAGTGTTATATCGTTTCGGAAGCACCACCCATATAAAAAGCCCTCCTTCAGAATCAACCCAATGCGACTGTGAAGGAAAAAACTTATGCAGGCATTGAACCATAACATCGCGTCGCCTTTTGTATACATCCCGGATTAATTGTATATGCTTATCCAAAAACCCTAATCGAATAAATCTATCAGCTATATTTTGCACCAATGTGCCGCAATGCAGATCACCTGCCTGTTTGGCGATAATAAGTTTTTTCATAATTTCTTGATCTGCACATGCCCATCCCAGACGTAAACCCGGTGATATAATCTTCGAAAATGTGCCGACATAGATTACAAGCCCCTTGGTATCGAGGCTTTTTATGCTCGGGATATGTTTTCCTGCAAACCTCAGCTCACTGTAAGGATCATCTTCAACAACTGGAATTGAATATTTATGAGCCAAGAGAAGAATCCTTTTTCTTCTATTCAAAGGTATCGTTCTGCCCGTTGGATTTTGAAAATCAGGAACCAGATACATAAGTTTTGGTTTTGTCCTTTCTTTTTTTAATCTTTGTTCAAGCAGATCAACTCTCATTCCATGATCATCCAGAGGAATGGTGATATATGCCGCCTGATAAGCATTAAAAGCTTGAACCGCACCTAAATAGGTAGGACTGCCGGCTACAACCTTGTCTCCGGGATTTATAAATACTTTACCGATCAAATCCAATGCCTGCTGAGCACCGCTGGTAATTAAAATCTGCTCATAAGGAATATGCATCCCTTTTTTTGCAAACCGTCTGCTTAATGCTTTTCGTAAATGGGGCAGGCCTTCGGTAATACTGTACTGCAAAGATTCTTCACCCTTATTTTTGAGCACATAATCAGTAATCCGGCGCAGTTCATCAATCGGAAAAAGTTCCGGTGCCGGAAGCCCCCCCGCAAACGAAATAAGCCCTTTCAGGCTTAACAGTTTCAATATTTCACGTATAATTGAACCCGTCGCAGACTGGGCACGATAAGAAAATTTAAATTTAATTTTTTTATTCATGAAAGATATTATATCAAATAAATAGGGTCAAATCTTGATTTTTTTAATTTTTGCAAAATAAATGGGGTCACCTATTTATAAACTTGCGGCGGCAACTAATGCTTCTTTAACGGGCCCCGGGATCGGCTGTGAAGTTATTTCTGCACGATCTGCAGGAAATTCATTGAATAATAAAGCAGTATACACATCGCTATCTTCATAATAGTGTGTATGTTTTTCAAGATATGCTCTGAGGCTGTCCGGATATGTGTCCAGGTGCTTTATCGGAACAGCAATATATTTCATTGGCCTGGATATTCCACCTGCGCATCTTGCATTCTCGATTGCTTCAATAGAACGCAGGATTTTTGCAAGATTTCCTTCTTTAATACCAGGATTATCTTCCAGAAAACGCTTAACTGATCTTATGCTGAAATTTTCTAAAGCAAAACTCCAATAGTATATTAATGCCGCAATGTTAGATAGTGGGCCGCGCGTTGTTTGTCGTACGATCTGCCCGGTTACCGGGTCTTTAATGCATGCTTTTACAGCTTGCCGGGCTATGGCAGATGTTTGAGTGCTTATTAATTTCAATTTTGTTCCTTTATTACGTGAATCTGGTAATTCTATTTCTTGATATCTGCGTTTAAGCTGAAACGCTGTCATCCTAACATATGCTTTGTTTATAACAATGTGTGCCCGCTTTTCATTATGAATTATTTTTGTGGTGATACGTATATCCGGAGAGATATCCAAAACATGTATTTCAATATCTTTTGCTTCTAATTCCCCCTGCACTTCATGCTGCATGATATGCGCAGTAAAAATAGGAATTATTCCATCAAAACTGTCATCACCGTCTCTATCCCCATAGAGAGCCTGATTATAATAGGTCCCGTCTTCCAAACAATCAGCATCTTCAATTAAAGGATTAGTATATCTTTTTTGCGCATCAGTCTTTTTCAGACAAATTATATTTCCATATGCAAGTTTCAATAATCTATGATTAAGTCTAATTAAATCGCTCAATTCCATATTCAGCTCAACTACTGTATTCATGTCGGGAATAGCTCGAGCTTGGTTATATAATGCACGAATCGCTTCTGGCAATTTTCCTGCATTGATAGCAAGCCTGAAACACAAATCCTCGGAGGTCAGCATATGATTAAAAACAAGCACAGCCCCTTCATCAGTGATTGTATCTATGTCATCGCCTTTAATTACACGCTTCTTTCTGCATATTGTTAGTAAATACTTTTTATTCCCGGTTGTATTTTTCTTTAAGAATTTTTTTAAGGCATCTGCATTTATTTCACCCGCATAAAATAATGACCGTTTGCTGAATTCAGTAAAATTAATAGATGATCCATTCCCGTCCAGTGAATCAATCTCTTGCTGTGCACGAATTTGATCAACGCCAATCGTTTTAAAATGCAGAGAATGTTTTTTAAGTGCATAGAGAATATCAACCGCTGTTAGGTCATCGTGTGAGGCAAGCACGAGTTCTGCAAGAGATACCGGAAAACCAGCAGCAAGCTTTTCCTCAAGAAGCGCCTGCGTATATTGAGCCCATGCCTTTGCACAGTCTTTTGATTGAATAATAGCTGTTAATTTCCGGGCAAGCCGTTGATGAGATGCCTCTTTTGAGGATAATGCTTCTATTACTAAAGGTGAAACTTCATGGTCAATAAACACTGAAACAGGATTATCTGTATATGCATTATTATGCTCTATAATAGCTTTCACTGTTTGATCAGCATGTGTATGAAATGCCGACAATTGCCTTTTATAATTAGTTAGTTGATCTTTTTGGGATGAAAGATCATGCCCGCAGAAGCTTATTTTCTCTTTTATAGATTGTTGCCTCTTTTCAGCCTGCGGGTCTTGTTCGCCAGCTCCTCTTGGTTGATCAGCCTCTTCAAGTTGATGCTGCTGTGAGGTAAGTCGTATAATTTCAGCTTCAATTTTGCTGCATTTTACTTGCAGATACGTTATCATGTTTTTAAGTTTATCTATTCTCGTAGTATTCCTATCGAACAACACCACTCCTCGCGTTATATAAGCATCTCGTTCGGCATCAATCACGCGTTTCGCATGAACCATTTTAATTTTAGATGATGCTCCACTCCGATCACGCTGCTGTTTACGATAAGCAATCCAGTATTGATAAGATATAATCCCGAGTTCGCATAAAATATGATGAACTCCAGATTGACCTTCAGGTTTTAAACGAATATTTTTTATTTCTCTTTTGAACAGCATTGTATAAAGACTTCTAAACTTAGGCCAGGAATCACTTTCTTTGAACAATAAAAGAGTAACCCGGTCAAGGTTGATAATATTATCTACTGTTCCTTTGTTAGTTACTATGTTTTTTTCTTTAAGAATGGCCCATACAGATTCCTGCCATTCGGCAGTCATATTTTCATACAATTTATATATGAGTGAAGGGTCGCCTTTTTGTGCTTCATTTCTATCCTTTCTTCTCAAAGGCAACAAAGTATATGCTGTTTTATTTATTGCTTCAAAAAAAGCAGCGCCGATTTTTTGCACGATAGGCTGAAATTGATCATCAGGATATTTTAAATAATGCAATGCTCTTTGAATTATAAATAACGGTATATCAGCGCCTTCTTTATATCCGTGTATCGGTTTTTTAGCTAATATAGCCAAGAGCTTTAAGCATGCACAATTATAATAAATCTGTCCTGCCTCATCATTATCAAAATCAAGCACTTCACCGATTGTATCCATTACTAAAAAGATATTTTCAGGAGCTGAAGAACGAACATGTAATATATGTTGAACTGCTTGTTCAAGCAATTCTTTCCGCTGAATAACATCATCATCTTTCCCGATAATAAGATCAGCTATTATGCTTAAGCATAGCGTGTATGAATCACGCACAGAATGATCATGTTCTGTAAGTTTGCGTATGTTTATTTGATGCTGCTCAACAGCATACGCATGAAGCGTGCGTGCTTTTTCATCAGTTGAATTTTCATTCAAGTATTTTTCAAGAACTAATTGTGCCTGGTAAAAGAGATTTTTGTTAATGAGTGATTGCCCTAGATTGACTGCATCAGGGGAAAAAGATTCTGTCCGATGGAGGATCGCATTATGAACTGAGGAAGGAGGAGCAAGAAAAGACAAAGATATCCCCTGTGCAGAAAAGCAGGTTATTTCCAGGCATACTGCAATTATCCAAACAATTATTTTATTATTTATATCTCTCTTATATTTCATGTTAATGCCTTAAAATATTTCTACATGATGCTGAGAGCAGGGATCTTTATCCTGACTCTTTTTTTATTCACTTGTTTCTATTTCAGTGATTTCAAGTGTTAGATCAGTCACAGGCTGAGCTGGCTGCATTCTAATTTTATCAGCCTGAATATTCCGTTTTATTTTTTTCTTTAAACGAGGCGGGGATTTAAACCTCACGTTTTCAAAAATCCATTCAGTTGCCCGGGTATCTGAAAGATCCAGTGCTTTGGGTATTGACATAAGCAAGAATCTGAAACGATGCGCGTATCGCACCGTAAAACTTCCCCATCCTTTACTGATCTCGCAGTCATTTCCTTGACGCTGGGCTTTATCGACAATTTTTACTATCCTTCGCTTAGCAATTCCGGTCATATTGCTGAAATGTTTTAAAGCCTCGCCTTTATTGCTCCTGCGATCAACAATAACAATACCGTACCCCGAACGGCGGGCAATAAACCTGCTCCCAGGTGTACGATTATACTGCTTTAATTTTTCAGTAATTATTGATGCATATTCATATAATTCAACTTCTGGTTTTGGATAAATGCACCAGCCCCATTTAATTTGTAAGATATCAATCGGTTTATCTGACGGGAAACTATCCTCAATAAGCGTCTCTAATTCTTTAATGTGTGGAGGTTTAAACGGAATACTATATCCATCCGGATCCTCAATGCCTTCCGCTGCATTATATCCGCGGGCACCGGTGTAGGTGTAGAGATACAGATTCTCAAGATTTTCTTTAGTTGCTCCCCATTTTAATAATCTATCAACCAGTATCTGCTGAATTGTTTCGCCCCGGCTTGTCGCGACCCCGACTTGAACTCCCTGCTGAAGTAAGGTTACAATTTTATCAATGAAATACTCGGGAATATCCTGGAATTTTTCGCGCAGCACACCATCCAAACTTACAAAAACAGCATGGGAAGGATAGATATTTTTATTAATAAACATAAAGATTGCTAATTTTACCCGGTGAAATATCTGTTCAAGCGGATATTTACCTAGCTGAGCAGCTTTATTGAGCATCCTTCTCAATGTACTTTTATACCTGGTTTTATTTTCAGGAAATACTGCTTGATGAGCAGTATCCATCAAACGGATACAATCACTCATGGCCAACGAAGGGTCACCATAGAGTACCAGGCGGGCAAACTCTTCTGATTGGCCTTTCACACCGGCTAAAACTTTATTGTCAGTTCCAACCGCAGATCGAATCCCTGCTTTAAATGAAGTAAGCCCCGGCAGTGAGGCATAATCTTTAATATCACCTTTCGTCAGCATAACATTCGATGTTGGACAGAATTCCACAATCTGGCCTTGAAACCGCAGATAATCCATAATATCCTGCTGAATTTCTTTAAGTGCAATCATTTCCGGATGAGTCCGCTTTTTATGTGCAATATGCTGCGCATAATAGTTCAAATCAAATCCAACCGCACATGCCATACCGAGCCGTTGAACACCTGCCGTGATCTCATGCCAAATGCGCGTTAATGCTCCCACTGGTCCTTTTTTGTACCATACTTCTCCAATATGGGATGTAACACACAATCCTGCTGAACAAGCAAGTTCATACGTATCACGGTAAAGACCTCCTTGAAAATCATGTTCGATACCTGCTGTATCGATGCCGCGCACATAATGTGCCAGCATTTTATCTTTTGAAACAATGCTGATCAGCTCTTCAACCTGATACTTCACGGTTTCCTGCTGTTCGATATTTCTGATAAGATTAATGTATTCCAGCGCTTTGTCTATTAAATTATCTCTAAATTTTTCACCTTTTTTTGATCTGATCATATTTTGTAATTTGAGGTTATACTTATGCATTTCATGAATAACTGAGCGTTCACCGTGCAATTCGTCATTTTTTCTCTCCTCAATAATTTTGTTAATCAACTTAAAAAATTTGGACATGACAATTGCGCAGAAATCATCATCAGAAAATCTGCTTTGACGCAAACGCTCAACATTGTTCGCACACTCAGAATACTTTTTATCCTTACCAGCAAGAACTCGTTTACTCTCTTTAGGAAAAATAACAACAACCGAACCAGAAAAGCTATTTCTATTAGAAACACCTGCTTCCTGCTTTTCATCCGTGTTTTTTGGTATCTGCTGAAATTCATTTTCCTTTTCAATTCTTTCTTCAGCACGTTGAATTCCCGTGACAATTGCTTGTAATGTATCCCGCATGCCAACCTCAGCATCTTCCCGTATCCCTAATGTCCGAAGCTCAAGCTTTACAATACCATCTTTTTTATATGAGTTCATGCAGATATCCTCTGCCACAATGGGAAGGACTTCACGCATAGTATCTTTTTGTTTTAAGAGCATATCACTGTAGCTTAAAACTTCATGAAAATCACGCTGAGCACGAACATCAGCCTCATTATAAACAAACAATTTCCGGATATTATTAACCGCCGTATTCCAATAATGACCTTTGTCCGTATCATCTGTATTGAATAACTCTTTAATCCTGTCTCGATTTTCGGAACTCCGCAATGCAGAATATTTCATATGTTTTATGCCATTTAGTACCTGAGAAAAAACCGGTTCCGGTACACCACAGTACTTAGCAAACTCTGAATCAACCCGGTCAACATGAATCTTTGTTCCTTTGATTTTTGATACACATTGTTGCCGTGCTTTTTTATCAAATAAAAATAACAATAAACCTAATTCAGGACTAATGGATCCGCTTATATGGTGATGGATCTCGGCTTTTTTGGCTAATCTGAAAAATTCCGTTAATACATTTTCTAAAATTTTTTCAGCTTTTCTTTTATCTTCATCGTTTCCTCTTCTCCGGTTAAAAAAAACAGAAAGAGCCGCTGCTAATAACTCCCTGATATGATCATCTGGAATGGTTTCCATATGTTTTTGCAGCTTTTGTTCAGCTTGTTCTAAAAGAGGCTGGTCAAGCTTCACCTCACGCACCTTCGGATTGCATGCTGAACACAATGCCCATAAAATAACCTTATGAATTTTCTCTTCCTGGTTTTTACCCTCATTAACCATATCTGCAAGGTTTCTTTTAAACACAGCTATCCCATATATTTCTTCTATACGCATTTGAAGATACTTGTCCGATGCCCATTTATAATCAAAATTATCCTGAATATCTTGTGGAATATCTTCTTCAGGAGTAAATATTTCAGCCGTCATAGCATAATCCCATATCTGTGAAGCACCGTTTAATTCACGCATATCCTGCACATCCCTGATTTTATAAACAGCAAAAATATCAAGGAGCATCCCGATCTTTGCTTTCCAATCCGCAGATAATTCAGCTCGTCTATGTAAATCAAGCTGAATAAACTTGGTAACCTGTGTATATAATTTATTTATCTCATTGGTGGCCGCACGGGATTTTTTAATCATTCCCTCGAGTTTATACAACCGGGCAATTTTACCTTCAACTATCTTATACGGAAGCAACGGATCTAATTGCTTGAGCGCCTTCTTACATGCATCTGATAAGATTTCTCGGCCCATATTATAATGCTCTGATTTACGATCGATTATTGAATCAATATGTTCATTAATATTCACAATATCAAAGCGTGATTCGCGGTACTGCAGTTCACCCATAATTTCAACTGCCTGTGCAAGCACAAAAGGAAACTCATTAGGTTCTCCAAACGTATCTTTCCAGTGAAAATTCCATTTACCATCTTGCAGCGTATGTTTTATCAACGTATGCAGAAAAGGCCCTGTTTTTTGCACATACTCTTCCCCTAATTCCCGTGCAACAGCAATACGCACCATATAACTGTCAGAATACGGTCCCTGTGCATTTACTGCATATTGCTTATTTTTTTCTTTTTTAAAATAACCAAGCAAATCAGCTTCCAGAACATTCCCCTGACGCAAATCAGCACGGATTCTTCTGCCTATAAGCTCAACATATGCCATTGCTGATGACCCGATATTCCCTGGATCAGTTGTTTCTGTTACATACCCAAATCTTTTAAATTGAAGGTCTTTTTCAATCCAGCCTTTATTCATATCCCGTAAATGCTTAAGTTTGATCTTGCGATGAATCGCTGCAGGATCAAAAAACACGGTTGATGGGTAATACAGTGGACGATGCATAATCCGGCGGCCGCCTCGAATTTTTGGATGTCCATAAATTTCATCGTACCACCCGGCTAATGCTTTATTAAACGGCCCGCATTGTTCAACCCAGCTCCGCGCTTCATGAGAGACCAGATGCTCTATTTCATCTTGATGCCACTGGGAACATTCAGTCTTAATATCAAGCGCCATAACCTCATGTAAAACGCGCAATGGCAGAACCCCATCTCTGAAAAAAGCATGGTTATCAAGCACTCCTAATAGATAATTTTCATCGAGCGCTTCCTTAAGATACGCCGGCAGGCAATATGTTAATTCAGCATCACCGCCTAATGCAGAAACCGCCAGAAAAACCCTTCCCGGAGGTGATTTATGTTTTAAACTGACCGCAAAATCAAGTGCAATCGCGTCAGTGTTTGGTGATTGAATCGTATGTTCAAGATATTTCTCTCTGAGCTTATCCGGGTCGGCTTGCGGCCGGATCTGTTTAGGAAACTGTGCAAGAATATCCCCGCCCACATCAAGCACAATGCTCATAACATCCTTGCCTTCGTTCATACGGCAGTAATCTTCAGCGAGTTCATTGCCTGAACGGGCAACATCAAACATAATAAGATCAACGCCAATATCCAGCATCGCATCCATTATTTTACCTTCACTCAAATCAGTTTCCATAAGGACCTGTTTACCGTTTCGCATAATAGGCTTTTGTTTTTCATCCTGCAATTCAATACGGGCTTTTAGGCCCCGGCGGATATAGAAAAAATGTTCTGCCGGTTTTTCCTGAGCCTGATTCCTGACCGGCTCCATCTTTCTGTTCCACACATCAAATATCCGTTTTACCGGGAAAACACCGCCCTCAGGATTTTCCTCTCCACGCTTTAAGTTAGGGACAAACACACGAATATTAACATCTTTTCCCTGATTCTTAAAAATCTTCTGGATCTGCTGTATTGTCAGAATCGCGCTTTTTGTATCTCCTCCGCCGCCGCCTGCAATAATATCAAGGGTATCCCCTTTAAAATCTTCAAAGCTTTTTAATTCAGGGTTATTGGGATTCATATGAAAAGTACCATGACTGCCGTTAACCGTAAACTCACTGTCCTGCTTTTTTCCTCTTTTCGATTTTCCATTTTTTTTAAGCTCTACCGGATAATGCTGTACCGGCACTCCCGCTAAACCAATAAGAGCACTTTCTCCGGCCGGCGGTGCAAGAAAAAGGTGAGCAAAACAAAATGCAGGAAAACTGTGTATAATCAAACAGCATGCAACTACCAATGCGCCTGTTTTTTTATAATATCTCGTCATACGATTTAATAAAAACATGGATTTTTCCTTATAAACTAATCAGGACATCACTTTATCTTGAATACGTACAGAAAGCTCATCTTTACTCAACACCGCAAGATCTCCGATACAATGAATATCGTTAGATCTCAGTAAGATTACAACATCTTTAGAAAGCCCGTGCCTTGGTTTTCTAATACATCAATCGGTTCGCTGGCTGGGATTGTTGTAATATAATTAAATTTATCCATTGTTAATCCATAACATGTAATAATAAATGGAAAAAACTTAAATTTACATATAAATTTTACTAATTAAATGTAAAATCAATGTTAAATTTATGTAAAATCTTTGTAAAGTAAAATCATCCCAAAAATTGCGATTGATAAAGAAGTAATTATTTTGTAGATTAATATAATTATGAAACAAAAAAATAAGGAAACCCCCGCCAGCCTGCGCCAGGAAAACAATCTTCTTCACAAAATTGCGGGAATTATAAGCAGCAATTTAGAGATCTCCGATATCCTTAAGGAAATACTCGAAATATTCACTGATTTAACAAAAGGGGATTCTTGTTTTATATATATTCATAACAAAAAAACCCATAGTTTAATTTTAAAAGCGTCAAAAAATCCGCATCATAATATAATAACAAGTATAAAACTAAAAATAGGAGAAGGCCTTACCGGATGGGCCGCACAGAATAAAAATCCGGTCTCAATCTCATCTGGTGCATACAATGATCCCCGGTTCAAATCTATTGCTGAACTTCCCGAAGACCAATTCGAAGCCTTTCTGTCAATACCTATATTATCTAAAGATGAGATGATCGGCGTCATCAATATTCAGCATAAAAATAAACACACATATTCGGCATCTCAAATAAATCTTCTTTTTACTATAGCAAAATATCTCGGCAGTGCTGTTCAAAATGCACTCTCGCACGATATGGTTCAAAAAAAGGATGAACAGCTCGATATTCTCTCAAAAATAAGCAGTACTATTACCTCTGATACATACTTGGATGAAATCCTTCATCTTATTGCCGCGTTGACCGCTCAGGTTATGAACTCAAAAATATGCTCAATTATGCTTCTTGATGAAAAAAACCAAAAATTAGTGATTGCTGCTACCCAAAGCTTAAGCGACAATTACAAAAATAAACCTCCGGTAAAGGTCGGGCAGTCTATCAGCGGCAAAGCAGTAAGGAACAAAAAACCTGTTATGGTAAAAGATGTTACTAAAGATAAGGATTATATGTTTCCCGAAATTGCTGCTAAAGAAAATATTGTATCCATGCTTTCTCTGCCTATGATGATCAAAGACAAAGTCATAGGCGTGATTAACAGTTATACCGAAAAAGAACATGAATTCACCAAAGAGGAAATTGATATGTTTCAGGCTATTGCCAACCAATCAGCAGTTGCCATTGAAAACACACGCCTCAATGAAGAAGTATTTGAAGCACGCGAAAAACTTGAAACACGAAAACTCATTGAGCGGGCAAAAGGTATATTAATGAAAAATCTGAGCACATCTGAAGACGATGCATTTAAAAAAATGCAAAAAAAGAGCATGGATCTGCGCAAATCTATGAAGGAAATTGCAGAAGCAATAATTCTTGCTTCTGATATAGAGTAGCAAAGAGCAAAAAAATACTTGACATTTTATTTTATTATGCTATAATAAAAAAAGAAGAATGTACATAGTTGTACAAATAGTCTGAACATTGAACAAAGAGGTTCCTGAGTCAATGAGTTGACCAGGAATTTTTTTTTTATAACAACGGCGTTTTTTTAAGTACTGCGTATACTTAGAGAACGCTTTTTTTATTATTCATAATGACAAAGACGTCATCCTAAGGTTGCGTATACCTTATGTATCGGCGTCTTTTTTTTATTAGATGCCCTGGCAGATTAATAATAACGGTTTAAGGAGGTAATACAATGGAAGGACAATTAAGTGCAGGTGTGGATACATTGTGGGTAATGATTGCGGCGTTTATGGTATTCATTATGCAGGCGGGATTCGGCATGCTGGAAGCCGGACTAATACGAACTAAAAATACCTGTAATATCCTTATGAATAATTTTATTGATTTTTGTATGGCATCAATGGGTTTTTTTATGTTTGGATATGCGATTATGTTCGGAACAGGCAATGATTTTATGGGATTCCAGGGATGGTTTCTGGTAGATGCACAAGTGCACAATAATCTGCCATTATACGCTAACTGGATGTTTCATGCTGTTTTTTGCGGTGCAGCCGCAACGATTGTTGCCGGCGGCGTTGCTGAACGGATGAAATTCAAGGCGTATTTAATCTATTCATTCATCATATCAGCAACGGTTTATCCAATAGCAGGGCACTGGATATGGGGCGGCGGATGGCTCTCAAAGCTGAACTTTGCGGATTTTGCCGGATCAACCGTGGTGCATACAGTCGGGGGAAGCGCTGCTCTTATAGGAACATTGGTATTAGGGCCGCGCATCGGCAAATACAATAAGGATGGATCTGCCAATGCAATCGAAGGCCATTCCATGGCGCTTGCGTCACTGGGCACATTAATCTTATGGTTTGCCTGGTTTGGTTTTAATCCTGGTTCAACATTAAGCGTGGGAGATGGATCCTTAATTGCTCATATTGCAATCAACACGAATCTTGCCGCAGTGGCAGGTGCACTGACCGGCATGTTTTATGCGTGGCGGAAATTCGGCAAACCTGATCTTACGATGACCATAAACGGAGCGCTTGCCGGATTAGTCGCCATAACAGCTCCGTGTGCGTATGTTATGCCGTATGAAGCGATGCTGATTGGCGCCCTGGGCGGTATAGTTGTGGTGCTTGGAACTGTTGCGTTAGATAAACTGCATATTGATGATCCGGTCGGTGCAGTGCCGGTGCACTTGATGAACGGCATCTGGGGTACGCTTGCGGTGGGTATTTTCGGGCGGAAAGCTTTGGGGCTTGCCGGCGATGGGCTGCTTCACGGCGGTGGTTTATCCCAATTAGGCATTCAGGCACTCGGTGTATTCGTGGTAGTTATTTTTGTAATGATTATCATGTATATCGTTTTTAAGACGATTGATGCATTGATCGGTCTTCGTGTATCGCGTGAAGATGAGCTGAAAGGTCTTGATATAAGCCAGCACGGTATGGAATCATACTCGGGCTTCCAGATCTTTACAACAAAATAAAAGGAGGATACAATAATGAAATTAATTATTGCAATGATTCAGCCGTACAAACTGCCTGATGTTAAACAGGCTTTATTTGATTCAGAGGTTTATAAAATGACGGTTACCAACGCGGTCGGCTCAGGACAACAGAAAGGATTTACCGAAACATACCGCGGTGTTGTACATGAAGTAAATTTACTTAAAAAAATCCGCCTTGAGATTGCGGTGAATGAAGATTTTGTTGAACCAACCATTGAAGCGATTATTAAAGGAGCCCGTACGGGTAAAATCGGTGATGGAAAAATATTCATTCTAGATTTACCTGAATGTATTCGTATCAGAACAGGAGAAAGGGGGAATGAGGCAATCGGTTGACAAAGCTGAACAGTATACCATAAAAAAATAAGGAGGATTTTATGCCGGTAAAAACACTTGAACAAAAGGAAGTAAAATCAAAAACAGGAAGCAAAAAACAGGAAATTTTGAAAATTGTTAAAGAAAAGGATGTTAAATTTATCCGTCTGTGGTTCACTGATCTGCTTGGTCAAGTAAAAAGTTTCGCTATAACTGACAGCGAACTTGCAAACGCTCTTAATAACGGCATGGGTTTTGATGGTTCTTCAATCACTGGATATCAGGATATCGAAGAGTCAGACATGATAGCTCTTCCAGATCCATATACATTCACGCTTCTTCCCTGGAGGCCGAAAGAAAAACCGGTTGCACGTATGATCTGTGATGTGTTAAACCCTGACAGAACCCCCTATGAAGGCGATCCCAGGTATGTATTGAAACGGGCATTGGAACGTGCAAAAAATATGGGATTTGACCACTTTTATCTTGGACCTGAACTTGAATATTTTTATTTTAAGAACGATGGAGGGACCGGCATCCTTGATAAAGGCGGATACTTTGATTTAACATCACTTGATGTTGCCAGTGATCTCCGCCGGGAAACTGTTCTTGCACTGCAGCAAATGGGTATCGTAGTTGAATATTCGCATCATGAAGTTGCTCCTTCTCAGCATGAGGTTGATATGCGATATGATGATGCCTTAAAAATGGCTGACAATGTCATAACATACCGTGTTGTTGTAAAAGAAATCGCCAATAAATTCGGGGTGTATGCAACATTTATGCCAAAACCCATATTTGGACAAAACGGTTCCGGGATGCATACGCATCAATCGTTATTTAAAGGAGATAAAAATGCATTTTTTGATCCAAAATCTGAAGATAATCTTTCGGAAACAGCCAATCAATATATTGCGGGGCTTCTAAAACATTCAAAAGAGATCTGTTCAATATTTGCACAAACAACAAACTCTTATAAACGGCTGGTACCGGGTTACGAAGCACCAGTATATATCGCCTGGAGCCGTAGAAACAGAAGTGCTCTTATCCGTGTACCGCTGTATCATCCGGGGATGGAAAAAGCAACCAGGTGCGAGTTTAGAGCTGCTGATCCTGCGTGTAATCCATATTTGACGTTTGCGGCAATGCTTCAAGCCGGATTAGACGGCATTGAAAAAAAGTATTCGGCACCGAAAGCAATGGAGAAAAATCTTTACCACTTATCTGAAGATGAACGAAAGAAAAAAGGAATAGAAACACTGCCCGACAGTTTGGGTTTTGCTATTTCTTTAACTGAAAAAAGCGGCCTGGTTAAGAAAACTCTTGGTGAGCATATATTCCCGCGGTTCATTGCACTGAAGAAAAAAGAATGGGATGATTACCGCATCCAGGTGTCACAGTATGAACTTGATAAATATTTATCAATACTATAATGATACTTATAATCAAACATGTTATCTCAGAATGACCCGGAACGCTCATGAAATGAATTTACTTTTATGATTGAGTTATTATACAATTATTCAGATAATAATGCTGTTATTGCGGGAATAAACAATGGTTAAAGTCTATACATTAATGAGCACCGGGCTTCCGGAACTGGATGAAGTAATTCAGGGAGTGCGGCCGGGTGATAATATTGTCTGGCAGGTTGACCTGTTAGATGATTATATATCTTTTGTCCATCCTTTTTGCATTGATGCATATAAAAAAGGAAATAAACTCATTTATTTCAGATTTGCCGATCACCCGCAGTTAATACCGGAAAACGTTAAAGCAGAAGTTTTTGAACTGCATCCTGAAAACGGCTTTGAAACATTTATCGCTGAAATATTCACGGTGATTGAAAAATACGGCACCGGAACATTTTATGTGTTTGACTGTTTATCAGAACTGACTGTTGACTGGTACAGCGACCGGATGTTGGGAAATTTTTTCATGCTTACTTGTCCGTATCTGTATGATTATGATACCGCTGCCTATTTCGGTTTATTGAGAAACCGCCATACCTCAGACACCGTTAATGCTATCCACTCAACCGCGCAGGTAGTTATTGATGTGTACCGCAATAAAGATGAATTATACATTCAGCCCTTAAAAGTTGACAAACGGCATTCGTCTACCATGTATACACTCCATCACTGGAAAGACCATACATTTCATCCGGAAATGAAAAGTGCGGTAATATCTGATATTCTGCAGCACGTATCCCATCCCTGGCTTGATTTTTCTATCAGCCAGGAAGATTTCTGGCACCGTACGTTTGCTTACGCTCGTGAAATTCAGGAAAAATACGAACTCACTAATAAACGCCCTCCTGCATATGAAGAGTATATTATGCGGCTGCTTCGCATGATCGTAACCAGGGATGAACAGGTTCTAACACTTGCAAAAGAATATTTCAGTCTTTCTGACCTGTTAGATATTGGAAGACATATGATCGGGACCGGTCTCATCGGCGGTAAAACCGTTGGCATGCTTTTAGCACGCGCCATCATAAAAAAGAAAAATGAGCCTCTTAATGACAAATTGGAGCCTCATGATAGTTTTTTTATCGGTTCAGATATATTTTATACATATCTTATTAAAAGCGGCTGCTGGTGGGTGCGGTGGAAACAGCGGCATGGAGAAAATATTTTAGACGGCGCTGAAGAAGCACGTCAACGGCTCTTATCAGGCACGTTTCCTGAAGATATACAGGACCAGTTCAGAGAATTATTAAACTATTTCGGCCAGTCGCCGATCATTGTCAGATCAAGCAGCCTTCTGGAAGATGCATACGGCAACTCGTTCTCAGGTAAATATGAAAGCCTGTTCTGCGCTAATCAAGGCACACCTCAAGAACGTTTAGAAGGTTTTATGCATGCCGTGAAAAAAGTATATGCAAGCACGATGGATCAGGAAGCATTATTATACCGTTCTCAGCGGGGACTGTTAAATCGTGATGAGCAGATGGCACTTTTGGTACAGCGTGTTTCAGGTTCTATTTATAACAATTATTTTTATCCGCAGATTGCCGGTGTCGGTTTTTCGTACAATCTCTATGTCTGGGATAAAGATATTGATCCAAAAGAAGGGATACTCCGCCTGGTCTTTGGATTAGGCACTCGTGCGGTTGATCGTCATGATGATGATTACACCCGAATCGTCGCATTAAACGCTCCTAAAAAAAGACCTGAAGCAAATTTTGAAGAAGTAAGAAAATATTCTCAACGAAACATTGATGTGCTTGATCTAAATGCAAACAAGCATATCTCGGGTTATTTCGGTGACATTGTCGGGCACAATCCTGATTTTCAGCTTGATCTGTTTGCCAGCAGAGATGATGAGCTTGAACAAAAAGCACGGGAACATAACATGAAAGATGTGTTTTCCTGGATTATTACTTTCGACCGTCTTTTTACTGATTCTGAGTTTGTGCACGATATGCATTCAATGCTTGAAATTCTGCAAAAAGCATATGATTATCCGGTTGATATCGAGTTCACCGCTAATTTCTTAGATGAGCATACTTATAAAATCAATCTGCTCCAATGCCGGCCTTTCCAAGTAAAAAAAGGGATCGGCATTGTTAAAGAACCGGGAAAGATTGATCAAGATAACCTTATATTAAAAACCTCCGGCCCGATTATTGGAAGCAGTATCCATACCAAAATTGACCGATTAATTTATGTGGTCCCGGCAGTGTACGGCAAAATGCCTGAAGGTCAACGCTATCAAATTGCCAGGATCATTGGAGAAATTGCCGGTTTGGAAAGAGGTAATATCCAAAAAACCATAATGCTTCTGGGGCCCGGCAGATGGGCAACGACTACCCCGTCATTAGGCGTGCCGGTTCATTTTAGTGAAATAAACAATGTCTCTATTTTATGTGAACTGGCAGAGATGCATGAAGGCCTTATTCCTGATGTTTCGTTAGGAACACATTTTTTTAATGATCTGGTTGAATTAGATATGCTGTATCTTGCGGTGTATCCAACCAGGAAAGATAATCTTATTAATAGAGTGTTTCTTAATTCTGCACCAAACCAATTAAAACAGTTGATCCCGCATGCTGCTAAATGGTCCGAGGTTATTCGGGTGATCGATCCCAAAAAAGATACCAGGAAACATTCATTATATCTTAATGCAAATGTTGTTGAGCAGCGGGCAGTCTGTTATAAGGATTACCATGGATAATTACGGATTATATAACCGATCATACGAACATGACAGCTGCGGTGTTGGTTTTGTCGTTAATGTAAACGGCAAAACCTCGCACCAGATCATTCTTGACGGCCTTACTATTTTAAAAAATCTGGTACACCGGGGAGCAATGGGCGGCGATTTAATGACCGGCGACGGGGCAGGGATGCTCATTCGCATTCCTCATCTATTTTTTTCCCGGATAGCAGATGAATCTGAATATAATATCGGCGAACCAGGTGAATACGGAGTTGGATTTTTATTTATGCCGCAGGATGCATCTGTCCGCCGCAAACTGGAAAAAGAGATCTCTGCAATCATTTCACATGAACAGGGCACCATTATCGGGTGGCGCGATGTACCGGTATTCCCGGAATATCTCGGAGAAACAGCCCGGAAGACGCTCCCTTTTATGCGCCAGGTTTTTGTCCAAT
Organism: bacterium; assembly: GCA_043811735.1. Lineage (GTDB taxonomy): Bacteria > Elusimicrobiota > JBDRMW01 > JBDRMW01 > JBDRMW01 > JBDRMW01. The sequence goes on along the minus strand of JBDRMW010000091.1, from coordinate 7,074 downwards.
TTTCTCAAGTTTCCGGTGATGCTCTTGAACGGAAACTGTATATCGTACGTAAATGCATTGAACAATCAGCAGCGGGCATGAACGTATCCGCTGAAGAGTTTTATATACCAAGTTTTTCAAGCAGAACCATCGTGTATAAAGGAATGTTTGTCGCGCCGCAGTTTGAAAATTTTTATCCTGACCTTAAAGACAATGATTTCCAAAGCCCGCTGGCGCTCGTGCATCAAAGATACAGCACCAACACATTTCCTTCATGGCCGCTGGCACAGCCGTTCAGGTATGCCGCTCATAACGGTGAGATTAATACACTGCGGGGAAATATTAATTCTATTAATGCCCGCACCGGCACATTAACATCCAAATTATTCGGTAATGATATAAAAAAATTACTTCCTGTTATCATGCAGGGCGGCAGTGATTCAGCAATGTTCGATAATACATTTGAACTTCTTTTTTCTGCAGGACGATCTGTTGAACATACCATGATGATGATGATTCCTGAGGCATTCGGACAAAAATTTCATATCAGTGCTGATAAAAGAGCTTTCTATGAATATCATGCATCTATTATGGAGCCCTGGGACGGGCCGGCTGCAATGGCTTTTACCGACGGCATAAAAGTCGGATGCGTTCTTGACCGGAACGGCTTGCGGCCTGCGCGTTATGTTATTACCAAAAGCGGCAAATTCGTTCTTGCATCTGAAATGGGCGTGTTAGATATTCCGCCGGAAGATGTCCTGGAAAAAGGCAGATTAGCACCGGGTAAAATGATCATTGTTGATACGTCTATTGGAAGAATAAAAAAAGACAATGAAATAAAAGCATCTATTTCAAGACAGAAACTCTACCGGCGCTGGCTGGAGGAAAACAGGATTGAACTCAAAGGTCTTCTGCAGCCTCCGGGGCCGATTAAAACTGAAGAAAAACATCTCATCACCAAACAGACTGCTTTTGCTTATACGCTTGAAGATCTGGATATGATCATTATACCCATGGCTGAAAACGCCCAGGAACCGGTCGGTTCAATGGGAAATGATGAAGCATTGGCTGTCTTATCAGACCGGCCACAGCTATTGTATAAATATTTTAAACAGCTTTTTGCTCAGGTCACCAATCCGCCTATTGATCCGTATCGGGAAAATCTGGTTATGTCACTGATGAGTTTTATCGGCAGGGAACAAAACCTGCTTGATGAAACCCCCCTTCATTGCCATCAGTTAAAATTATCACATCCTATACTTGCCAATGAAGATATGGAAAAATTGATTAATTTCAGTATTCCTGATTTTAAAATATGCGTCTTACCTCTGCTTTTCAACGTTAAAGATGCTGAAAACGGATTACAAAAAGCTTTGGATCAATTATGCTCCCGTATTGAAAAAAAAGTGGATGAAGGTTATTCAATCGTGGTAATAAGCGATAAGAAAATTGACAAAGACCACGCAGCTATTCCGGCTCTTTTGGCGACATCTGCGGCAAATAATTATCTCATACGAAAGAACAAAAGGCATCTCATCGGCTTAGTCGTACAGACCGGTGAAGCAAAAGAGGTAATGGATTTTGCTGCATTAATCGGTTTCGGCGCAAGCGCAATAAATCCCTATTTGGCATTTGAAACTATTGCTGATTTAAAACAAAAAAATACCGCCTTTGAAAACATAAAATTAGAGGCTGCCATTGATAATTATATTACTGCGGTAAAAAAAGGGCTCTTAAAAATAATGTCAAAAATGGGCGTTTCCACGATCCGAAGCTACAAAGGTGCTCAGCTATTTGAAGCAGTCGGCCTTAATTCTCAGTTTATCAATACCTATTTTCCTGATGTGCCTTCGCGTATCGAAGGGATAGGGATTGATACCATTGCCCGGGAAACATTATTACGGCATACCCTTGCATTCAGCAGCGCCGGCAATAATAACATTCTTGACTCAGGAGGACATTACCATTACCGGCGTTTCTCTGAGAAACATCTGCTTACACCTGAAGCCATTGTTACCCTGCAGAAAGCAACCAGAGAAAATAATTATTCCCTGTATAAAAAATATTCTCAGCTAATTAATGATCACAATAAAAATCTCTGTACGCTGCGGGGCTTATTTAAATTTAAACAAAAAAACCCTGTTGATATTAACGAGGTTGAAGGAGTTGATTCAATCATTACACGATTTGTTTCTTCTGCTATGAGTTTCGGCAGCATCAGCAAGGAAACTCATGAAACCATAGCAATCGCGATGAACCGTCTGGGAGCGCAAAGCAATTCTGGTGAAGGCGGTGAAGATGATGCACGTTTTACCCCTATGCCGAACGGGGACAGTAAACTAAGCCAGGTAAAACAAATTGCTTCTGCCCGTTTCGGGGTAACCAGTAATTATCTTGTTCATGCAAAAGAACTTCAGATAAAAATGGCGCAGGGCGCCAAGCCCGGCGAGGGAGGGCAGCTGCCCGGCCATAAAGTTGATAATATGATTGCCAAGGTCAGGCATTCAACGCCGGGTGTTATGCTTATTTCTCCCCCTCCGCATCATGATATATATTCAATTGAAGATCTTGCACAGCTTATATTTGACCTGAAAAACGGCAATCCAGAGGCTCGAATCTCAGTCAAACTTGTTTCTGTTGTTGGTGTCGGAACAGTCGCTGCAGGAGTTGCAAAAGGAAAAGCAGATATGGTTCTAATAAGCGGAGGCGACGGCGGAACCGGTGCATCTCCTCTTTCTTCCATCAAACATGCCGGGATCCCCTGGGAAATAGGATTATCCGAAACCCAGCAGACGCTGGTCATTAATAATTTACGGGAACGTATCCGTGTTCAGGTTGACGGTCAAATGAGAACCGGCAGAGATGTGGTCATCGGCGCTTTGCTCGGAGCAGAAGAGTTTGGTTTTGGAACTATTTCTCTGGTAACTCTTGGATGCATACTGATGAGAAAATGCCACTTAAACACGTGCCCGGTCGGCGTAGCAACTCAGGATGAAAATTTACGGAAAAAATTTAAAGGCAAACCTGAATATCTTATTAATTTCATGAAATTTGTTGCTCAGGAAGTCAGAGAGATTATGGCTGAATTAGGATTTAAAAACTTTAATGAAATGGTCGGGCAGGTTGATAGACTTGAAACAAACGATGCGCTTACTTACTGGAAAGCACGCGGCCTTGATTTTTCGAAACTATTTATGAAACCTGAGATTAAAGGCACCGGGTCATATTACTGCACTAAATCACCGGTGCATGATTTCTCAAATTCAATAGATACTGAGCTTATTAAGAATGCATCAAAAGCCATTGAAAATCAAAATAAGATAAGTTTATTCACCCAGATAAGAAACTGCAACCGAAGCGTCGGGGCGCAATTAAGCTCTGAAGTATCGAAACGCTACGGAGCAGAAGGTCTGCCGCAGGGTACCATCAACTGCAAATTCACCGGTGTTGCAGGAGAAAGTTTTGGTGCTTTTCTTGCACCCGGGATAAGCTTTGAACTTGAAGGTGATGCTAATGATTATCTGGGGAAAGGTTTATCTGGCGGACGGATAATAGTATACCCGCAGAAAGGCTCTACCTACAGATCGGAAAATAATATTATCACCGGCAATGTTAATCTTTTCGGTGCAACCAAAGGAGAAGCCTTTATACACGGAATGGCAGGAGAACGTTTTGCCGTAAGAAACAGCGGTGCTGTTGCCGTGGTGGAAGGAGTAGGAGACCACGGATGCGAGTATATGACCGGAGGAAGAGTGGTGGTGCTTGGACGCACCGGCGTTAATTTTGCCGCAGGCATGAGCGGAGGCATCGCATATGTCCTGGATGAAAACCAGCTTTTTGATACCCGGTGTAATCTTGAGATGGTTGATTTAGAACCAGTAATTACTCAGGAAAATAAAGATTTTCTGTATAACCTGATAAAAAAGCATGTTGAATACACTGGAAGCAAATATGCTGATAGAATACTTAAAGACTGGGATGAGATGCTGCCTAAATTTGTAAAAGTATTCCCCATTGATTATAAAAAAGCTCTTGAAAGAATTAACATAGGACAGTCAAAAGAATCTGAAGTCTTAACCATAACCGAAGAGGTTTATTAACCGGAGGTATATTAACCGTGGGCAAAATAAATGGATTTATAGAACATTCTCGAAAAACTGCGCCTTACCGGCCGGTTAATGAACGAGTAAAAGATTATAAATCTGTTAATACCTATTTATCTGATGATGAAATAGCGGTACAGGCATCGCGATGCATGAACTGCGGTATTCCATACTGTCACTGCACCGGCTGCCCGGTGTTTAACCTTATACCTGAATGGAATGATCTGGTATATAAAGGCAAATGGAAAGAAGCACTTAAGAGATTAGAAAAAACAAATACTCTGCCTGAAATAACCGGCCGCATATGTCCTGCACCATGTGAAACATCCTGTACATTATCGATAAATGACGGCCCGGTAACGATAAAGCAGATTGAATTAGCTATTATTGAACATGGATTTAATCAGGGATGGATTAAACCGATCGTACCTCATAAAGAAATACACAAAAAAATAGCTGTTATTGGTTCAGGGCCTGCAAGCCTGGCTGCAGCACAATCGTTACGAAGCTTAGGATATAATGTAACGGTTTTTGAAAAATCAGACAAGATTGGCGGGATACTGCGTTACGGTATCCCTGATTTTAAATTAGAAAAATGGGTTTTAGACCGCCGGATAAAACTTATGAAAGAATCCGGCATTAAATTTGAAACCGATGTAAACATAGGCAAGGATATTTCGTATAGATACTTAAAGAAAACATTTAAATCAACGCTGGTAAGTATCGGTGCCGGTTATCCCAGAGATTTAGCTGTTCCCGGCAGAGAATTAGATGGAATATATTTTGCGATGGATTACTTATCAAGATCTAATTCGTATGTTTCAGGAAATAACTTAAAAGAAGATATCATTTCCGCTAAAGGCAAACAGGTGCTGGTGATAGGCGGCGGTGACACCGGCTCAGACTGCATTGGCACCGCTATCCGCCAGGGAGCAAAGAAGATTTATCAATTTGAAATTATGCCTAGCCCGCCGGAATGGCAGCAAACCTGGAATCCGAGCTGGCCTGAATGGCCGACTATTTTAAGAACAACTTCTTCACATGAAGAAGGAGTTGACCGGGATTGGTCAATCTTAGTAAAAAAATTTATCGGCAAAAATAATGCGGTTAAAGAAGCAGTATGCTCAAAAATCGAATGGAAAAACTCCGTTAAAGACAATTGTCTGGAGATCACTGAAATACCGGACAGTGATTTTACTCTTAAAATCGACCTGGTACTGCTTGCGATGGGATTTATGCATGTAGAACACAATCCATTGCTTAAAGATATCGGTGTAGAATACAATCAGCAGGGAAATATTAATACCGATGAAAACTATGCAACTAATATAAAAGGAGTATTTGCCGCAGGCGATGCAGCCATCGGAGCATCCCTCGTCGTCCGCGCTGTGTATCAAGGACAGCAAGCAGCTAAAGCAATACATGCATATCTAACAAAATAAAAATGCTGCTGGGATGTTTTTTTGAAATCTATTAGCAAATCCTGAAATGTCAATAGTTCAGACCTGACCCCGCCTTTTGTTGATTTTAATTTATTCAATTGCTACCATGTGTATTATATGCGATTTGTACTCTATATATCCGTATTTTTGATTTCCGTATTTATATCCGTTAAATTTCTTGAGCGGTACAGCACCTATTACCCTTCCCGGGATATCAACGCTGCCCCTGATATGCTCGGCTTACCTTTTGAAGATGTAGAGTTTGCCACGATAGATAAGAATAACATCCAGGGCTGGTTTATCCCCCACAGGCAGGCAGAATATACCATTCTTTTTTTTCATGGCAATGCAGGAAACATTTCCCACCGATTGGAAAAGATATATGTTTTTTATTCACTGCATCTTAATCAATTTATTTTTGATTACCGGGGATACGGCGAAAGCCAGGGTTTCCCGACTGAAAAAGGACTCTCCCTGGATGCACAGGCAGCATACGCCTATCTAACCGAAAAACGCGGGATTCCGGATGATAAAATTATTTTATATGGAGAATCCTTAGGCGGCGCAGTGGCCATTGATTTAGCGGTTACCCATAAGATACGCGCATTAATCACTGAAGAGACATTTTCCTCAGTTAAAGACATGGCCGGGATCTATTATCCGTTAATACCCGGTATGCTTGTTTCAAACAGCTATGATTCACTAGCAAAGGTACAAAAAATCACCCATCCTAAACTGATTATCCACAGCACAGATGATGATATAGTGCCTTATGCATTAGGAGAAAAACTTTTTAAAGAAGCCCAGGACCCTAAAAAACTCCTTACTATAAAAGGAAGCCATAACTCAGCATTTTTTGATTCATTAGATGAGGTAAAAACAGAGATAGCCTCTTTTATCGCCAATTTAAATTGATTTTATACTGACTAAATTGTATCATTTATTAATAATGGAACCAGATCTTAATAAAAAATCAAAAATAACCTACATCGCTGTATTAATTTTGTTAGTCATTATAACCTCAGTTGCTTTTATAACCGGGCTGTTCTGGTACCAGTCAAATTTATTAAGCAGCAGCGTAAAAACTCATATAGATAGAGGGCAGGATACCGCCCATAAAGCGTCTGTCTTACAAAAACAAATCAATAACAAGTTCAAACAACAGGAAGATTTTTTAAAAAATCTGGATCAACAATAGACTGCACGTGAACTGCATTTTTTTAGAGGATATCTCTCATGAAAATCCCCCACAAATTAACCTGTTTTAAGATTTGCATCTATACTTGACGATGATAATTAAAAAACTCTCAGCCTGCAGTCAATTCACAGCAGGAGACAAGTCAATTCTTCGTGAAATCCTTAATCCAATTAAAACAACTCTTCCTATACCTTACAGTTTAGCCCATGCATCCGTTAAACCGGGCAACAAAACCCTGGCGCATAGATTAAAAACATCTGAAGTTTATTACATCATAGAAGGCAGCGGCATTATGCATATAGATAATGAATCAGAAACTGTTTCTGCCGGAGATTCTATTGTTATCCCCCCG